>NZ_JBIWJA010000019.1:0-149269 GCF_044764905.1 Streptomyces sp. NPDC093586
GACCGCTGCCGGACCCGCGGCAAGACCCACACCCAGGCCCTCCTCCGCCTGGCCCGGCAACGCATCAGCGTCCTGTTCGCCATGCTCCGCGACGGGACCTTCTACGAAGCGCGCATCCCCGCAGCAGTCACCACATGACCAGCTCGGCTTGACGAAAGACATAGAGGCACCCTCCCAGCGCCGTGTCCTCGGTCCACGCGCACATCAGCAGGCTTCGCTCCGCCCTGGAACCCGGCCGCGGGCGGCAGAAGCAGCCCCAGGTGCTCCGCAGCACCCCCACCGGGTACGCCCTGTCCTTCCCGCCTGAACCGCTGGACTCCATGCGCTTCGAACAGTCCGTGCGCCAGGCGCAGGCGCAGGCGCAGGCGGACGCCGGCCGCGTCGGCGAAGCCCTTCGGGAGACCGAGTGCGCGTTGGCCATGTGGAGGGGCACTCCGCTCGTCGACGCCCGCGTCCACCACTTCGTGGAGGGGGAGAGCGGACGCCTCCAGGGCTTGAAGCTGTCGGCCGAGGAACTGCGTACCGCCTTGCTGCTCCAGGAGAACCGGATCATCGAGGCGGTCACCGGCGCGGAACGGCTCGTCGAACGCGATCCCCTGCGCGAGGCGTCCTGGATCGTGCTCATGCGCGCCCTGTACGCCGCGGGCCGCCCCGCAGAGGCGCTCCGCCGGTACGAGGAGGTACGCGCCCTGCTGGCCCGTGCCCTCGGTCTCGACCCGGGGCCCGAGTTGCGTGAGACGCAGCCGGCCGTTCTGCGTCACGACACGGTGACACTGCGTCGACCTCCTTGCCGTGTCCGGGTCGCCCCGCACGGCGCCCACGGCGTGCTCCCGGAGCGGCCGGCCGGCGTCCGGCCGGACCTGCCGGGCCGGGAAGGTGAACTCGGACGGCTGTCCGAGCTGCTGCGGGGAGCCGCAACCGGCCGCACCAGGTGGGCCGAGGTGTCGGGGGAACCGGGGGTGGGGAAGCCGCGGGTCGCCGAGGAGGTGGCACGGCAAGCCTCCGACACCGGCTGGCACGTGCTGCGGATCTGGTGCGCCGAGGGGAGCTCTCCGGGCGCCCGGGTCCCGGAGCGGCAGCTGCAGCAGCTGGACGGTCAGTTGCGGAGGCCGGCCGGACGCGCGTGCGTCACAGGCCCCACGCTGTGCGTCGTCGAGGACGTCCATCTGGCCTCGGACGACGTGCGGAGGCTGCTGGTCACGTACGCGCGGACGCTGCGCGAGGCGCCGCTCGCGGTGGTATGCACGGTGGCGGACGAATCGGGGCCCGCCACCGAGCGGTTCCTGGCCGAGCTGGCGGGACGCGGTGCTGACGTGATACCGCTCGCTCCCTTGACGGTGGCCGCGGTGCGGCGTGTCGTTTCCGCGGCCACGGACGGCCCTGTGCCCGAGGACGCGGCCCGCAGACTGCACGAACTGAGCGGTGCTAATCCCTTCCTGCTGAACCAGGTGCTCACGCATGCCCGGAACCTCGGGGCAGCCCCGCACTCCGGCCCTTCCTGGTCACGCGTGCCGCCGGCCGTGCGGAGCGTCGTCAGGGCCCGGCTCGCCGAACTGTCGCCTGCCGCGCGGCAGGTCGTCGATCGCGCGGCTGCGATCGGTGACCGGCCAGACATGCGCCTCGTGACCCGGCTGGGCCGAATGCCGCTCGACGAGGCGCTGAGACTGGCGGACCAGGCCGTCGCGGTACGGCTGCTGGCCTGGTCCGAGGAGGCGTCCCCGGACGACGGCCAGGGCTACCGCTTCCCGGCAGGCGTGCTCCGGTGGGCGGTGCTCGGTGAACTGAGTCCCGCACGCCGCCGGACCCCGCACGCCGATGCCGTCACCGCCCGGGCGGTGACCGCGCGGCCGGCGCCGCGGGGCGGATCCGGGCAGCGCCCGCCGGAGCAGCTCGTGTGCCGACGGCCTGCCGAAGTCGAGGCGCACGAGGAGATGGCCGGACAGCCCGCCCGGGGTGCCGGCGAGCAGGCCGCTGACGTGGACGGTGCCCTGCTGGAAGCGATGATCGGGGAAGACCGGGCCGCCGAGGTGTTCGACTGGCTTCGGGCGCTGCCGTTCGCCGGGTACGGCCGCCGGGGCCTGTTCCTGCACGAGCGGGTGAACGAGGCCCTGGACCAGGGACTTTGCCGGCGGGACCTCGACGGCAACGAACGGGTGCATGTTCGCACCGGTCACCGTCTGCTCCAGCGGGCCAGGACCGCTCCCGGGACGGAGGCGATGACCGCGCGCGGAAGGACCGGTCGGGTGACCGTCGTCCCGCTGGGACAAGGCCGCCGGACGCGCCGGCCCGCGCCTTCCCGGCGGGAGGCGCTGTCCCACCCGGCGGCCCGCGGCGGCCGGGAGCGGTCAGTGGGCCGCCTGCCGCCGCTTGCGGTAGTTGGCCACCTTGTGCCGGTTGCCGCACTCGGCCATGCCGCACCAGCGACGATTGGCGGACCGTGAGAGGTCCACGAAGAGACGGGTGCAGTCCTCGTTCGAACATTCCCGTACGCGGGCGAAGTCGGCGCCGCCCAGCAGGCCGACCGCGTCCCGGGCCACCGCGCCGAGCACCTCGTCGACGCCTCCTGTACGGGTGAGGCGACCGTCCTCGTCGAGCTGGTGCCTGGGGAGCGGAAGCCGGGCCGCTTCGTTCACCTCGGCGAGCGCTTCGCGCACCTCGCTGTCCGAGGCCGGCGTCAGGGGCCACGCGCGTACCAGCGTGTACACGGCCTCCCTGAGACGGCAGGTCCTCGACAGGGCGCGTGCGTCCAGCGGACCGGGCGCATCGAGCAGCGTGGCCTGGTGGATCCAGCGGCACAGCTCTTCCGGGGAACGCAGCAGTTCGATGCGCCTGCTGCGTCGCCACAGCAGGGTGCCCGCGAGGTCGAGGGACACCCGCCCGCTGACGAAGACGAAGTCATCCACACCTTCATGGTGCCAGGTGGTCTCCGGTGCCGGCGTCACCGCTCCCGCCCGCCCAGCGCTTCGGCGACGCGGCCGAGGATCTCCTCCAGCACCTGCTGCGAAGTGGCGAAGTTCAGCCGCAGGAACCCCTCGGCATGCGGACCGAAGGGGGTGCCGCCGTCGAGCAGGACCCTGCCCTCCCTGAGCACCTTCTCCACCGGCGGTTCGTCCGGGCCGAGCGGCCGGATGTCCAGCCACGCCAGGTACGTGGCCTCGGGAAGGTGGTGGCGGACCTGCGGGAGCCGGTCGCGCAGCACGTCGTGGACGCGCCGGCGGTTGCGGTCCAGCACGGTCAACAGATCGCGCTGCCAGGTGTCACCGTGTTCCCACGCGGCCAGGGTGGCGATGACACCGAGCGGTGAGACGGTGCCGTACAGGTCGGGCGGTTGTGCGTCACGGAGCGCCAGGAGACGGTCCGGGCCGTAGTGCGTCACGGCACAGCGGACGGCGGCCAGGTTGAACGCCTTGGTCGCGGACGTCAGGGTCACCGTGCGGCGCGCTGCGTCGTCGGACAGGCTCGCGAAGGGGAGGTGCCGGTGCGGGGCGTAGGTCAGCTCGGCGTGGATCTCGTCGCTGATGACGAGCAGATCGTGCCGTCGGGCGATGGCGGCCACCTCGGCGAGTTCGTCGCACGTCAGCACCCGCCCGGTGGGGTTGTGCGGGTTGACCAGGACCAGCGCTGTGCAGGCGGACCGCTTCACCGCGGTGTCCAGGGCGGCGAAGTCCATGCGCCAGCCGTCATCGGTGTCCTCCATCGGGATGGGCACGACCCGCCGGTTCATCGTCCGCAACGTCGCCAGGAAGGGCGGGTAGTTGGGGACCTGTACGGCCACAGCGTCCCCGGCCGACGTCGCGAGGTGAAGGACGAGTTGCAGACACTGGATGAGGTCGGTCTGCTCGCGCACCCGGTGCGCCGACGCGGCCCATCCATAGCGCTCGGCCATCCGTTCGGCGAAGGCGGTGCGCAACGGACTGCCGTCCGGCCAGTCCGGATAACCGAGATCGCGCCGGTCGACGGCCTCGTGCAGTGCGGTCACCACCGGCGGCGGCGTGGGGAAGTCCATGTCGGCCACCCACGCCGGCAGGACGTCCCGTTCCGGGCGGTGCCACTTCACGCTGCCGCGAGCGCGCAGCCAGTCGAGGCCGAGATCGTCGAAGCCGGGAACGTCCCGAGCCGGTGCGGCGGTCATGCCGGACCCCCCGTTCGCAGTAGATCGCGGGTGATCTGCACCTGCCCATGATGCTGGGCCAGTTCCTCCAGTACGTGCAACTGGACGCCCCGCACGCTCAGGGGACGGTCCGGCCCCTCGAACTCGGCAGGTGGTGTGTTGCGCGGCGACTCGGACGGCGGTACCTCACGCAGGTCTGCCCCCAGACGCGCGAAGAGCGCGTCGACCTCCCGGCGCAGGTGTCGTGCGTCCCCCTTCGCCGTGAACTCGGAGGGACGGTCACGGTCGACGCGACGCCCCGCGACGACGTGGCCCAGCCAGTAGTCGGCCACGCCGACGCAGTGGTACGCGATGGCGTAGGGGGAGTTGGCACCGGGCAGGTCCGGCGCGGTGTTGCCGAGGTCGTCACCCAGTTCCTCCAGCGCGCCGAGCATCCCGTCGAAGGCGCGCCGAAGGAAGTACAGGTACTCGTCGTGCTCGTGCACGATGCCTCCCTGTCAGTCGGAGGTATCAGCATCATCAACGATTCAACACCTGTCAATAGGGTGTTCTATAAGCGGGATGAATCATTCTCAGAGAAGTAAAGCTGGGCAAATGGGAATTCAGGGAACTGCTCTGTAACCCGCTTGAAGGGTGTCCATGAGTGAGCGATCGACCAGATGGATGACGTCGATCGCGCAGAAGCGGGCGTGTTCTGTGACAGCTGTGTGCCGGAGCCGTCGTGAAGCCGCCATCGCATCGAACTGATCCGTAGACGCTCCCGTCGTGCTGATCGAAGGGGCGATCACGCAAGGGCGCGGTCACGCGCTCGCCAACCGAGGAGACATCTCGCGAACCACCGTTTCCGTACCGCCTTCACCGTTTCGGCCGCGGTCGGTGCCGGGCTGCTGATGACGGCCGGCCAGGAGGGCCCCGGTGCCGCTGACGCCACCCCGGCGAAGACCGTCGCCGATTCGGCGGCGACGTCTCCTCCTGCGCCGGCGCCCAGCGCCGGCAAGACCGGTGGTCCGGGCGGCCAGGAGAGCCGGACGAGCGGAACCACGGCGGGCACCTCCCGGTGCGGTGGCGCCACCGGCGGCACGGGCCCGGGTCGGGGCTCCGGCGACGGCGGTGCCGGCGACAAGACAGGGTACGGCCAGAGCTGCGGGTCCAATGACCTGCGCTGGTCGGCCACGTCGATGACCCAGGCCGGCGGTTACAACCGGATCAGTGTCAGCGCGAAGCCCGGTATCACCGCGCCCGCGGTCGCCACCATCCACCTCCCCCGGCGGGTGCCCGCGATGATCCACGGCTCGTGGATCCCCGACTTTGCCCTCTGACGCGCACCCGGCCCACCGCGCACACACCGACTCGCACCGACTCGCACCCGACAAGGAGCATCTCCATGGACGACTTCCGCACCCGTGCCACCGCCGGCCCCGCCATCGCCTCGACCGTCATCGCCTCGACCGTCACCGAGGCGGTGCTGCCCGGTGTCGTCGACCCGGACGGCATCCAGGTCCGCACCCGCCCGGCCCGGCCGGCCGGTCCCGGCCGGGTCGGGCCGGCGATGGAGGCCGCCGGGCACAGGAGGATCAGCTGGCAGCAGACCAGCAGCACGGCCAGGATCTCCAGGACGGGGCCGGCCGGCCCGGTGTCGTCCAGCCCCGGTGCAGGGCCAGCAGGCCGGACCCGCGGCGCGCCGCCGACACCGTGCGCGCCGAGGCGGCCGGGCGCACGGTGACCGTGTCGCCGGACGCACGGGGCGGCCCGTGCCGTCGGGACGGGCCGCCCCTCGTCGTCGTGTCAATCTACGGCTTGAGTATCCGGTCGTACGTCGCGGCCGCCATCATCAACTGGCCGTAGCCGTTCGGGTGGGCCGCCATGGAGCCCGCGGCCGGAGCCAGGGACTCGATGAAGCGGCGGTCGCGGGGCTGGCACATGTCGTGCCCGACGGTGGGTGCGTAGGTGTCCGCGTAGGAGACGCCGGTGCCGCCGGCGGCGGCCCGGCGGGCCAGCGCGCGGTTGAGCTTCAGCGTCGTGTCCCGGAGGAAGGCGAAGTCCTGCCGGGCGAACGGCACTTCGGCGCACCCCACACCGTTGTCGGGGAAGAGGGCCGGATACCCGACCACGACGATCTTCGCGTCCGGGCTGCGCCGCCTGATGTCGGTGATCACGTCGCGGACGCGTCCCTCCACCGTGTTGATGCGCTCACCGAGCACGTCCTTGCCGGTGGTGAAGTACCTCTTGCACGGACTGCCGTCCGGGTCCGAGGACTTCACCAGCGCACAGGTGGCGAGCACGTTGGTGAAGCCGACGTCGTTGCCCCCGATGGTCAGGGTGACCAGCTTGGTGTTCGGCGTCAGCGCGTTGATCTGCGGCGGCTTGGAGCCCTGGGCGTTCCAGATGCTGCGTGTCGTGGCACCGCTGCACGTGACGTCCTTGAACGCCCGGTTCTTGCCCGCGGAGGTACCGGCGACGATGGAGGGGTAGCTGCCCGTGGTCCGGTCGCACTCGGCGTCCTTCACTCCCGGGAGGCCGGCCCCCGAGGCGTAGGAGTCGCCCATGGCCACGTAGTTCGGACCGTCGGCGGCCTGGGCCGGCGCCGCGAGGGAGAACAGGCTCGCTCCGGCCACGGCGGTCACCGCGGCCGCCCGGCACACGCCGGACATCCGCTTCGAGTTCTGCGTCATCATGTCCCTGAGGGTCGGTGGGTTGGATGAGCCGGTCTCCGCGGACGCGGTCCGGCGCGGACGTCCCGGCACCCGGGGCTCGTCCGTAGGGGACAACGGGGGATCCGGGGTGCCGGTTCACCCGGCACGGAGGGCGGCGCGCGACTCAGCCGAGGACACCGCGGGCGGTCAGGGCGCGCTTGAGCGCACGCATCGCGTAGTGCGTCCGGGACTTCACGGTGCCGGGTGGCACGCCGAGGAGTCGCGAGGCGTGGAGCACGCTGCGCCCGTTGAAGTACGTCTCCCGCAGCACCTCGCGCTGCTGTTCGGTGAGGTCGTCGAGTGCCTCCCTGACGACGTGCGCGGTCAGCAGCCGGTCCGTGCCGTCACCCACCGGGACGACCACGCCGTCCAGTTGCCGGTGGTCGCCGGCGCGTACCGCCCGGGCCCGGCGTTCGTCGATCACCAGGTTCCTGACGACCCGGAACAACCACGGCCGGATCCCGTCCGGGGTGAGGCCGAGGGAGCCGCTGTGCCGCCAGGCCCGGACGACGGCCTCCTGAAGCAGGTCCTGGGACCGGTGCCAGTCGTTGCCCAGTTGCCGGGCCGCGAAGGACAGCAGATCCTTCCCGTGCGCGGCGTAGACGTCGCGCACGAACCGTTCGGCGTCCTCGACCGGCCCAGCCGTCCGCTCCCTGTTCATGTGACTCTCCCAGCCCTTCGCGGTGACGCGCGTCCGACGCGCTCACCTCTCCATCGGTCCCGGGGGCCCGGACGGTTCACACCGTGGGGAACAGAGAGAAGGCGGGGAACAGGGAGAGGTGATCAGACGAGTCGCTTGCGGCCCCACACGGACACGAAGGCCGTCAGGCCCGCCGTCAGGGCCAGCAGGATGCCCGCGCCGAGCCGCTGCATGCCGCTCATCCGGGAGATCGGCAGGTACTCCACGTTCCGGCCCACGACGTCCGCCGCGCGCAGACACGCCTCGTGCGCCTGGTCGTTCGCCGAGTCCGCGCAGGCGCTCCAGCCCAGCCGGTCCCCGCCCCCGGTCAGGTAGGACTGGCCGACCTGGTACGCGCCGTCCGGCAGCACCGGGAAGGAGCCCTCGGCGGTGACGCCCTGACGGGTGGTGACGGTGACCGGGGCGCCCAGGCTCAGCCGGAAGTGGCTCCAGACGAGCTGCACGGCGACGGCGAAGGCGAAGGTGACCACCATGGACGCCGGCGTGCGGCGCAGCGCCACCCCGATCGCCACACCGCCGACGAAGGTGAACAGGGAGAGGGCGACGAGCACCGGTCCGGTGGTGTCGAACGCGTCCCCCGAGGTCCAGTCCAGCACCGTGGCGGTGCCCTTGACCGGGCTCCACCACCAGCCGAACGCCACGGACAGGGCGACGGTCGCCACCACGATCACCGAGCCGGTCACACCGAGCTTGACGGCCAGCCAGCGGGTGCGGCTGACGGACTGGGCGGTGACCAGCTTGGCGGTGCCGTTCTCCAGGTCGCCCGCGAACAGCGGTGCGCCCGCGAACAGCGGTGCGCCGACGAACACGCCGAGCAGGACGGGGACCAGCCCGGGCGCCAGGGCGACGGGCCGGAAGTCGGACGCGTACGTCTGCAGTCCCTGGCCCAGGTCGTCGACGGTCCTGGCCGGCCAGCCGTGGCCGGTGAGGAAGTCCGTCAGCAGGACCCGCCGGTGGACGATCCATACCAGGCAGAGCGCGGAGGCGCCCAGCACGGTCCAGCTCGCGGTGCGGTGCTGCCGCCAGACGAGCCAGGTCAGTCCGCTCAGCCGGGGGAACCGGGAGGGTGAAGCTGCCCCGGCATCACCGGCACCAGCCCGCAGCCACTTCGAGGTAACCCGAACGTGTCACCGCAAACCGGCCAGGAGCATGAGCGGCTCGCTGTCGGCACATGCCGCCACGTGCCCGGTCGATCGGGGGGTAGGACACGGCCACGGTCACGGCCAAGGCCAAGGCCAAGGCCGGCGAGAGCATGCGGGGGTCCGCGACACCGGGCGCGAACGGAGGCGCGCGCGGTGATCCGGTCCGGCGGCCGACCGCGGCCCACCGCAGGCGGCCCCTGCTCCGTTTGCCGTCCGCGCGGTGGGGGACCCGGCCGACCATGAGCACTACGCCGCACCGCCCCCGGATGAGGCAGAACCGCGTCCTGTGGCTGCTGGACCGCCTGGAGCGGGAGCCCAGGGCCGACGCGCTGATCGCCGCGGTCCGCACGAGGGTGCAGGCCCTGCCCCTCGGCGACGGACGGGACCTCCTGCACGGCAAGGGGCTGGGGCACCCCGCACACCCCCTGATGGTGCAGGTGCCGATCGGCAGCTGGCTGTCGGCGGCGGTACTGGACCTGTACCCCGGCCGCACCCGCGGAGCGGATCTGCTGGTCGGCGTCGGTCTGGCCTCCGCCGCGCCCGCGGCCCTGGCGGGCTGGGTCGACTGGGCGGAGCTGCACCCTCAGCAGCAGCGGGTCGGCCTGGTCCACGCCCTCGCGAACTCGGCGGCCGTCGGCCTGTACGCCGCCTCGCTCACCTGTCGCGTCAAGGGACGCGGCGCGGCGGGCCGGGCCTACGGCTTCCTGGGGCTGACGGCGGTCGCGGTCGGCGGCATGCTGGGCGGCCACCTGGCCTACCGCCAGGCGTCCGGCGCCAACCACGCCGAAGAGGTCCCGCACGTCGTCACCCAGGGCTGGCACCGGATCGGAGCCGTGGCGGAGTTCCCGGTCGACCGACCGGTGCGGCGCAGCGTGGACGACGTCCCGGTCCTGGTCGTCCGGGAGACCGGAGGGGCGGTCCACGCCCTGGCGGAGCGGTGCAGCCACCTCGCCGGGCCGCTCTCCGAGGGCACGGTCAGCGACGGATGCGTCCAGTGCCCCTGGCACGGCAGCGTCTTCCGGCTCTCGGACGGCTGGAACGTCAGGGGCCCGGCCACCGCACCCCAGCCGGCCTTCGACACCCGGATCGCCGACGGCCACGTCGAGATCCGCCTGCGTCGGCAGGACCGGGACGGGCAGGCGCCGGACGAGGGGGAGACAGAGCGGCGGCACACGGTGACCGAAGGTCACGGACACGGCAGCTGACGACCGTCTCGCGGGACGACCGCACGGGCTGCCGCGGCGGACCGGAAGGACGTACCCGGCAAGGACGTACCCGGCAGGGCACGGCCGGCCGCCGGCCGCGGGTCAGCCGCTCCGGCCGCGCGCGTCGGCGCCACGCCGCCGTCCGCGCCGACGGCCGTGCGAGGGGACGCAGGGCATGGGGAGCCCGATCCTCACGTCCCGGACGCCTTCCGAGAAGTGCGCCACGGGTCCGTCGAGCGGCGCCTCTCCGAGGCCCGCCGCGGCGGTCAGCGTCTCCTCCAGGACGGCGACGGTGGCGTGGGCCAGCGGCCACGGCTCGTGCTCGACGGGCGTCTCCCAGAGCATGCCGAGCCGACGGGTGTACGCCCGCCAGCGCGAGGTCAGCCACACCTCGCGCTCCGTCGGCTCGATCGGGTCGCCGCGGCGGACGAGCAGACGGTAGGAGGCGTCGCCGTTCCCTCTCGTACCGGAGTAGGAGACGGTGTCCCCGTCCGTGGAGACGTCCAGGGCGCCCGGATGGTACGGCGCACCGATGGCGCGGGCCGCCACCATCGGGGGGAAGGCGACCTCGACGGACAGGAACCAGAGCCCGTCGCGCCCGTCACGGTGTCGGACGTAGGTCCGCAGGTTGGTCTCCGCGAACGTCGGGAGACCGGGCAGCGCGGCGGGGACGCCGGGCGGGCGTACGTCCGCCATGACGAAGGGCGTGAACCCCACCCACGCGGCGCCGTCGTACTCGTCCACGGCCAGTTCATCGGGCAGCAGCGCCTGTACGGCCTCCGGCCGGTAGGGCCAGTGGACGAACGTCTGCGTCAGCCAGCCGGCCCGCAAGGCGGGCAGGCGCACCCGCCGTTCCGCTCTGTACGCCACCACGGGGGGCGGGTCCCCACGCATGATCGGGGGAAACGCACGGGTGGGAACCCGAGGGTGCCGCCGGCCGCGGCAGCGGTCCGTGTCAGGGCATGGTGCTCTGGGCGAGGATCAGGTCGGTGACCGCGGGCAGGCCGCCTTCGGCAAGGGCGGCGCGTTGCCGGTCCGCGCCGGTGCCGCCCCGCAGGAGCCGGTGGACCAGGGCCGTCACCTGCCGGCTGTCGCCGGACGCGTCGAGTGCGGGGGCGACGTGGCGCAGCAGCTCGTACAGCATCTCGCCGGCCCGGCGTTGCCGGCCACCCGGATCGACCAGGGTGCCGCTCAGTCCGTGGCGGGCGGCGTGCCACATGCTCGCCTGCAGCAGTTCCTGGTCGCAGTCGAGCGCGGGAGCACCGGCGGTGACCTCCGCCAGCGCGGTCTCCACGAGGGCCCGGACCAGGCCCGTGAGCATCACCGCGTCGTCCGCGCGCAGCTGCACGTCCAGGCACCGGACCTCGATGGTGGGGTACCGGGCCGAGAGTCGGGCCTGCCAGTACAGCTGACCGGTGTCCGAGATCAGACCGCTGTCCAGCAGTCGCTGCACGCGCCGGTCGTGATCGGCGATGTCGGCGAAGTGCGGGGGCATGCCGCTGACCGGCCAACGGCTGAAGATCACGGTGCGCCAGCTGGCGAAGCCGGTGTCGTGGCCGTCCCACAGCGGAGAGTTCGCGGACAGGGCGGTGAGGGCCGGCAGCCACACCCGGATCCGGTTCAGGACCTGCACGCCGGTCTCCCGGCTGGAGACGCCGACGTGGACGTGCATGCCGTTGACCAGCTGCTCCGCCACGAGCTGAGGGGCCTGGACGAGCATGGCCCGGTACCGGGCCTGGTCGGTGACGGCCACGGGGCGGCCGTGGCGCAGCGGGGGCGTCGCACAGGCCGCGATCCGGCAGCCGTGCGTCTCGGCGGCCGCCCCGAGGGCGTGCCGCAGCCGCAGCAGGTGCCCCCCGACCTCCTCCAGCGTGCCGCACACCGGCGTGGCCACCTCGACCTGCGCCTGCAGCAGCTCGCACTGCACCTCCCGGTCGGCCACGAGGTGCCCCAGGCCCGCGGCGGCACGCACCTTGTCCCCCAGGGGCGCCGGCAGACCCGTGACCGGGTCGAGCAGCAGGTACTCCTCTTCCACACCGATCGTCGTCATCGATCGCCTTCGGTTCCGCCCGGTTGCCGGGCCGGACATCGATGCGTCCGGCCGGTGCGTTCTCATGGCGAAGGCCGTCCTGGAGGGGGGCCTTCGCGGTGACCGAGTGCCGCAACCACATCGCGGCAAAACATGGCATATCTACACGGGGTGCTCATAGGGGAAAGGCCGCTCGTGCGGTGCGCGGCGCTGCGGCACGGTACCGCGCCGGCGGACGCCGGCCGGTCCCGGCTGCCCGTCCGGAGCCTTCATCCCTCCAGCAGATCACTGACGTAGTCGCGGAGCCGGGGAGGAAGGCCGCCGACGACGATCTCCCGCAGAGGCGAAATGTGGTCGACGTCGACATGGCCGGTGGAGGTGAGTTCGATGACGGCGTGCAACTCGGCCTCCAGGGCGGAGTCGTCCCTCTCGGAGGCGGCGGTCGCCGCCGGCAGTGTCGCCAGGGCCGAAGCCTGGGCGGGCGTGTACGCGCCCACGTGGTCGGTCACCTCGTCGGCCGCGCGTTCTCGTGCCGGTGCGTCGACGGCCAGGATCATTCGCGCCGTGCTGATGAAATCGTGAGACTCCAATGTGAAACACCCACTCGTCACTGGTGCGGAAGCGGGAACCGGGCCGGCCGGCGTGGCCGCGGGTGCAGGTCGCGTGGCGGCTCGCCGGCCTCGGATCGCGGTGGTCACAGTCGGCGGAGGACGGAACTCAGGGTTTCGATCTCCTGCGCGGAGAGCTTATCGGTGAAGTGGCGGCGCACCGCGGCGTCCGGGCCCGGGTGCACGGTGGTGACGGCCTGGCGTCCGGTGTCGGTGCGCACGGCGGGGTTCAGCCCCGGCCGGCGGGGGAGTCGGCGGTGTGCGCCGACGGCGTCGCCGCGGGACGGCGGCGGACGCGCAGCAGGTGGACGCCGGCTCCGGCGGCGGCGAGCAGCGCGACGAGGGCCGCCGCCACGAGAGCGCGGCGGTAGCCGTGGGCCAGGGCCGCGGGGCCGGGGACGGCCCGGCCGGCGGCGGGGCTCGCGAGGGTGGTGAGGGCCGCGAGCCCGAGGGCGCCGCCGACCTGCCGGGAGGTGTTGATCAACCCGCCCGCGATGCCGGCGTGCCGGGGCTCCACGTCCGCGACACCCAGCGCGGTCAGGGGGACGAAGGCCAGGCCCAGACCGGCACCGATGAGGACGGACGGGCCGAGCAGGTCGGCGAGGAAGGTCCCGTCGACGGGAAGCCGGGCCAGCCGCAGCAGTCCGGCCGCGAGCACGAGGAGGCCGGGCAGGAGCGTGCCCCGCAGCCTCCCCGCACCCCAGGACGCCGCCATCAGGGCCGCGGCGAGCGGCACCTGGGTGAGGCCCGCGTCGAGGGGCGGGTAGCCGAGGACCTTCTGCTGGTAGAGCGGGAGGAAGAAGAACGTGGCGACCCAGACCGCTCCGAGCAGCAGCATCAGGACGTTGCCCGTCACGGCCGAACGGTCGCGCAGCAGGGCGGGGGGCAGCAGCGGATCCCGCGTGCGCCGCTCGACGGGCATGAGCATCAGCAGCAGGAACAGTCCGGCCGCCGGGGCGGCGAAGTCCGGCACCGGCAGTCGGCCCCTGGCGCCCAGGCCGAGGACGAGGCGGGTGAGTCCGGCCGTCACGACGAGCGCGCCGGGTATGTCGAGGCGGGCGGTGCGCCCCCGCTCCCCCCGGCTCAGGAGCAGCGGGGTGGCCGCGATCGCGGGCAGGGCGAGGAGCGCGCTGACGGCGAAGACGGCCCACCAGCCCAGGGCGCCGGTGAGCACACCGCCGAGCAGGACGCCCGCGGCTCCGCCCGCCGCGGAGGCCGCTCCCCAGACGCCCAGGGCTTTTCCGCGACCGGGCCCCGGGGGCCAGTGGGCCAGCCACGTCACCGTCGAGGCCGGCGACCTGACCGAGGTGCCCGAGCCGGCCGACTCCGCCGAGGCGGAGACCTTCGTGGTCAACGGCATCACCGCCTGGCAGATGCTCCACCGCCTGGCGAAGGTCCGCCCCGGCCGCACCGTCCTCGTGCACGGCGCGAACGGCGGCGTCGGCTCCACCCTGGTCCAGCTCGCCCGCATCGCCGGCGCCCGGGCCGTCGGCACCGCCTCCGCCAAACACCACGACGCCGTCCGGGCCCTGGGCGCACTCCCCGTCGACCACCGGACACCCGACCTGGAGGAACAACTGCGCGGCCACGCCCCACAGGGCTACGACGCGGTCTTCGACCACGTCGGCGGCGAGGGCATCGTCGTCTCCCACCGCCTGCTCGCCGCCAAGGGCACCCTCGTCTCCTACGGCACCGCCTCCACCCGCGACATCCAGGGCTCCTCCAGAACCCCGGTCCTCAAGCTGCTCGCCCGCCTGACGCTGTGGAACGCCCTCCCGGACGGCAAGGGCGCCCACTTCTACACCATATGGGCCGGCCGGCGCAGGCTCGACACCTTCCGCGCCAGACTGCACGCCGACCTGACCCAGGTCCTCACCCTGCTCGCCGACGGCCGGCTCACCCCCCAGGTCGCCGCACGCGTGCCGCTCACCGAGGTCGGCGAAGCGGTACGGCTCGCGGAATCCGGCACCGTGGTCGGCAAGGTCGTCCTGGTGCCGTAGACACCCAGGGCCGCGAGGCTGCTGCCCCCGACTCCGCCGTCTCATCGTGATGCCTCTCCGCGCCGGGGGCGGACCGGCGACCGCCGCCGGCGCACGACACGTCACAGCGGTGAACGGCATGCCCCGGGCCCCGATGTGCCGGATCCGCACCGTGTCGCCGTGCCGCCTCCGTCTTGGGTATCCGGTCGTATGTCGCGGCCGCCTCGAGTCGTGCGTCATCACGTGTCTGAGGGCTGGTGGACTGGACGGGCCGCTCTCCGCGGACGCGGTCCGGTGTGGCCGCCCCGGTACCCGGGGCTCGTCCGTGGGGGACGACGGGGGCTCGGGGCGCCGGTTCACCCGGCACGGGCGAAGCGCGCGGCTCGGCACAGCGAGCCCCGCGAACGGACGAGCGGCCGCCCACCGCGAGGAGCCTTCCGGGGAACACGGCGGGCGGCCGCTTCGGCAGCCGCGGTCCCAGGTGCGGGAGAGCACGTCGGGCTGCCGCTTCGGAGGCTGGGCAGCGGCCGTCACCGCGGCGCCACAAGACCGGCCGGGCAGTGGTGACGTGCGGGGGCACCACCGCCCGGGCAGGATGAAAGCCTGCCGCTGAGGTGATGTCAGTAATCGACGCGGTCGGACTTGGCCAGCCACGCGTCGAACGGCGCCGTGCGGTGCGGCAGGTCCAGGTGCTCGATCCACGTCGGCCACACCGCCTGGGGCTTCTTGTCGAACAGGTCGTAGAACTTGCGGTCGTCGAAACCGGCCACCGCGGCATCGTGCCGGTCGGCGGAGTAGACGATCCCGTCGACGCGCGCCCACAGCGCGGAGGACAGACACATCGGGCACGGTTCGCACGAGGTGACGAGGACACAGCCCTCGAGCGAGAAGACGCCCAGTTCCCGGCAGGCGGCACGCAGCGCGCTCACCTCGGCGTGCGCCGTCGGATCGAGGGTCGCGGTGACCTGGTTGTTCCCGACCGCGACGATCTGTCCGTCCTTGGCGACCAGCGCGCCGAACGGGCCGCCGCCGTTGCGCACGCTGTCGGTGGCCAGGCTGATCGCCTTCTCCATCCAGGCGTGCTTGAGGTCCTGGACGCTCGCTTCTTGGGTGTGCGCGGTCACGGTCACTCCTTCTCGGAAACGGTGGGGATCTCCCCGTAAGCCCTGCCCATGCGGGACACCGCCGCACCTGCCGGCCCTCGAGGGCGGCGTGCGAAGGGCGGCTCGTGCGAGAAGTACACAGCCTGCCGAGGAGGGTCGGCCAGGGGTGGAAAACATGAAAACCCCGCAGGCGGAGACCGGCTCTTCGTAGAGTCCTACAAGGCCGGTCCGCCGTCGTCCCTGTGGGTTGACTCGAGGTCCGGGCCGGCCGGCCCGGGACGCCCGCCCCGCTCAGCGGCGGTCCCGTTCGAAGGTCATGAGCAGGTCCGCCGCGACACTCACCGCGATCGTGGCGGGTTCCTTGCCGGTGATCCCGGCCAGTCCGATCGGGGTCTTGATCCGGTCGATGGTGGCGGCGTCGTGGCCGCCCTCGGTGGCCAGGCGGTGCCGGAACCGCGCCCACTTGGCGGCCGAGCCGATCAGGCCGATCGAGCCGAGGCCCTCGGTGCGCAGGGCGGCGTCGGCCAGGGCGGCGTCCTCGGCGTGGTCGTGCGTCATGATCAGGACGTGGGTGCCCGGCGCCAGCTCCTCGAGCACCTCCTCCGGCAGCAGTGGCGTGTGGTGCACGTGGACCCGCGCCACCGCGTCCGCCAGCACACCGAGCCGTTCGTCGGTGAGCATGTCGGGCCGGCTGTCGATCAGGTGCAGGTCGAGGTGGTGGCGGGCCAGGACGCGGGCCAGCTCCAGGCCGACGTGACCGACGCCGAAGACCGCCACCGCCGGCACCACCGGCAGCGGTTCGAGCAGGACGGTGACGGCTCCGCCGCAGCACTGCACGCCGTGCCGGTTGGTGACCTTGTCGTTGAGCTTGAACTCCATCAGCTCCGGTTCGGCACCGGGCGTGCCGATCAGTTCGCGGGCCCGGTCGATCGCGACCGCCTCGATGTTGCCGCCGCCGATCGACCCCCACGTCCCGGACCCGCCCACCACGAGTTTGGCACCGGCCTTGCGGGGGGCGTGACCGCGCACGGCCGCGACGGTCACGAGCACGCCGGCTTCCCGGCGGTCCCGCAACCGCGCGACCGCGGCCACCCACGTCATGTCAGGCATTGCTCAGGGCGTCGCTGCCGGCGGGGACCTCGCGGGCGTCGCCGTCGCCCCGGGTACCGCCCCTGCGGGCGGCCTCGATCGCCCAGTAGACGGCCTCCGGGGTCGCCGGGGAGGCGAGCTCCAGGCTGATCCCGGCCGGTCCGAACGCCGCGGCGGCCTGCCGCAGCGCCTCGCGCACCGAGAACGCCAGCATCAACGGGGGCTCGCCGACCGCCTTGGACCCGTACACCGCGCCCTCCTCGGTGGCGTTCTCCAGCAGCGTGACGTTGAACTCCTCGGGCATCTCCGAGAAGCTCGGCAGCTTGTACGTGCTCGCCGCCTGGGTCAGCAGCCGGCCGCGGTTCGGGCCGTCGCCGGTGTCCCAGCGCAGGTCCTCCAGCGTCAGCCAGCCCGCGCCCTGCACGAACCCGCCCTCGACCTGACCGATGTCGATCATCGGGGACAGGCTGTCGCCGACGTCGTGCACGATGTCCACCCGCCGGATGCGGTAGGCGCCGGTGAAGCCGTCCACCTCCACCTCGGTCGCGGCGGCGCCGTGGGCGAAGTACTTGAACGGCGAGCCCCGGAAAGACTTCGCGTCCCAGTGCAGCCCCTCGGTGCGGTAGAAACCGGCCGCCGACAGCTGCACCCGCTGGAAGTACGCGGTGCGCACCAGGTCGTCCCAGGCCAGCTCAGTGTCGCTGCCCAGGGCGCGCGCGACGCCCTCGACGATGCGTACGTCCGAGGCGTTGGCGCCCAGTTGGGAGGCTGCCACCCGGAGCAACCGTTCGCGCAGCTGCTCACAGGCGTTCTTGATCGCACCGCCGTTGAGGTCCGCGCCGGAACTCGCCGCGGTCGCCGAGGTGTTGGGCACCTTGTCGGTGCGCGTCGGGGCGAGGCGCACCTTGTGCAGCGGGATGCCCAGCGTGGTCGCGGCCACCTGCATCATCTTGGTGTGCAGGCCCTGGCCCATCTCGGTGCCGCCGTGGTTGATCAGGACCGAGCCGTCCTTGTAGATCAGCACCAGCGCGCCGCCCTGGTTGAAGGCGGTGAGGTTGAACGAGATGCCGAACTTGATGCCGGTGAGCGCGAGGGCCCGCTTGGTGTGCGGGTGCGCGGCGTTGAAGGCGGCGATCTCCCGCCTGCGGTCGGCGATGCCGGCGTCGTGCTTGACCTGCTCCCAGACGGTGGAGATCCGCTCGGGCTGCGTGACCGGCTGCCCGTACGGCGTCGTCTGGCCCTGGCCCGGCCGGTAGAAGTTGCGCTCGCGCAGCTCCATGGGGTCCAGGCCGAGCAGCGGCGCGCAGCGGCCCATGATGTCCTCGATCACCAGCATGCCCTGCGGTCCGCCGAAGCCGCGGAAGGCGGTGTTGGAGACCGTGTTGGTCCTGGCGATGCGGCCGGCGACGCGCGCGTTGGGGATCCAGTACGTGTTGTCGATGTGGCACAGCGCGCGGGCCAGCACCGGCTCGGACAGGTCCAGGCTCCAGCCGCCGTCCGCGGTCAGGGTGGCGTCCAGCGCCTGGATGCGGCCGTCGGCGTCGAAGCCGATCCGCCACGTGGCGTGGAAGCCGTGGCGCTTGCCGGACATGGTCAGGTCCTGGGTCCGGTTGAGCCGGAACCGGACCGGCCGGCCGGTGAGCCTGGCGCCGAGCGCGGCGACGGCCGCGAACCCGTGCGGCTGCATCTCCTTGCCGCCGAAGCCGCCGCCCATGCGCAGGCACTGCACGGTCACCTCGTGACTGGGCAGGCCCAGCACGTGCGCGACGATCTCCTGCGTCTCCGACGGGTGCTGGGTGCTGCTCTGGACGAACACCTGCCCGTTCTCGTCGACCTGGGCGAGCGCGGCGTGCGTCTCCAGGTAGAAGTGCTCCTGGCCGGCGAACTGGAACTCGCCGGTGAACACGTGCGTCGATTCGGCGAAGCCAGCGTCGACGTCGCCGGCCTCCATCACGGGCCGGGCACCGTGGTAGCTGCCGGCCTCCATCGCGTCCTGCAGCGTGACCAGGGCGGGCAGTTCGTCGAGTTCCACCTCGACGGCCGCCGCACCGAGCCGGGCCGCCTCCAGGGTCTCGCCGAGCACCCAGGCGACCGCGTGGCCGTGGAACATGACCTCGTCGGGGAAGAGCGGCTCGTCGTGCTTCATGCCGGCGTCGTTGACGCCGGGCACGTCGGCCTTGGTCAGGACGCGCACCACGCCGGGCACGGCGAGCGCGGGTTCGGTGCGCAGCGCGGTGATCCGGCCGTGGGCCTTCATGACCTGCACCGGGTAGGCGTGCAGCACGTCCTTGGTGCGGTGGACCAGGTCGTCGGTGTAGAGCGCGGCGCCGGTGACGTGCAGGGTCGCGCTCTCGTGCGGCATCGAGACACCGACGACGGGCTTCTCGGGACGCTCGGACAGATGGCTCATGACGACACCGCCTCGGTGGTGGTCTGTGCGTACAGCTTCAGCAGGCTCTGGCCGAGCATCGCGGCGCGGTAGCCGGCGCTGGCGCGGTGGTCGTCCATCGGCGTGCCCTGGGCCCGCAGCACCCGCGCCGCGGCCTCGACGGTCTCCGTCGCCCACGGCTTGCCCTCCAGGGCCGCCTCGGCGGCGAGGGCGCGGATCGGGGTGGCGGCCACGCCGCCCAGGCCGATGCGCGCCTTGCGGACGACGCCGTCCTCGATGTCGAGCGCGAAGGCGACCGCCACGCTGGAGATGTCGTCGAAACGCCGCTTGGCGATCTTGTGGAAGGCCGTGACGGGCGACAGCGGCAGCGGGATCCGCACCGCGCGGATCAGCTCGCCCGGACGGCGCACGCTCTGCCGGTAGCCGGTGAAGTACTCGGCCAGCGGGACCACCCGCTCACCGTCGGCGTCGGCGAGCACCAGCGACGCCTCCAGCGCGAGCAGCACCGGCGGGCTGTCACCGATGGGGGAGCCGGTCCCCAGATTCCCACCGAGGGTCGCGCTGTTGCGGATGAGCCGGGAGGCGAACTGAGGGAACAGCTCCGCCAGCAGCGGGACGTCACCGTCGAGACGGCGCTCGATCTCGGTGAGCGTCAGTGCCGCACCGATCTCGATGTGGCCGGACCCGACGCGCAGCTCCCGCAGTTCGGGCAGCCGGTCGACGGCGACCAGGCAATCCGCGCGGCGGGAGCGGATGTTCACCTCGACGCCCCAGTCGGTGCTGCCCGCGACCACCACCGCGTCGGGCCGCTCGCGCAGCAGCCGGACCGTCTCGGCCAGGGTGCCCGGCCGCACGAACACGCTGCCGTCCTGGGCGTATTCGGTGGCGACCGGCTCGGGCGGGGACTGCTCGCGGCGCCGCGCCAGCGGGTCGTCCTCGGCGGGCGCGCCGACGGCGAACGCGGCGTCGCGGATCGGGCGGTAACCGGTGCAGCGGCACAGGTTCCCGCTCAGCGCGTGCAGGTCGAAGCCGTTCGGACCGTGCTCGGCGTCGGCGCCGCCGGCCGCGTCGGCGTCCGTGGGGGCGTGCGCGCAGCGGTCGGGCCGGTAGTACTCGGCGGCCATGCTGCAGACGAACCCCGGCGTGCAGTAACCGCACTGGGAGCCGCCGCGCACCGCCATCTCCTCCTGCACCGGGTGCAGCACGGGCGGCGTACCGGGCTCACCGGCGGTGGCGAGGCCCTCGGAGGTGACGATCTCCTGGCCGTCGAGGGACGCGACCGGGACCAGGCAGGCGTTGACCGCCACCCAGTCGGTGGGCTTGTTCACCCCGGGGCGGGCCACCAGGACCGAACACGCGCCGCATTCGCCCTCGGCGCAGCCTTCCTTGGACCCGGTGAGGCCACGTTCGCGCAGGAAATCCAGGACCGTCGTCCGGGGCGCGGCCGGGGAAATCGGTGTGCTCTTTCCATTGACCGTGATCCGTGCCTCTACCATGGCACATCCTCATTTCGGAGCGCGGTCGTACAGATGATGCTCGTCGCCATTTCAGGGGGGCTTTCTCTTTCGGTGGCGCAGCTGAAGCGTGAGAATTCCGGCCGAGAATCAGCATGCGAGGGCATGCCGCGGACGGGTGAAGAGATCAGAGGACACCGGGGCCGTTGATCCGGCACGCCGGGAAAGAGGGGGCTGTTCAGCAGCCGTGTGCTACACGACCCGGGACCCAGACGGTCCGCTGCGCGAGGCGATGCAGGTCGGAGATGATCGACATCCGACTTCGCCTCCTTCCAGCAGCTCACGAGTCGGTCCGGTTGAAAATACGGTGCCGCGGGTCTGCCGGTCAAGACTCTGTCACGACCGATTTCCGCCGCCGTCCCGCACGTCGCGCGAACACCCCCACGCAGGGTGGCGGAGCAGGTCCGTCCCGCGACCACCGCGCACCCGCCTCAGCGAACTCGGCCTCGCACGTACCAGGATCACGGGCCGTATTTCACCGCAGGTGCGGGGGGACGTTCAGGAATTACGCGGACGCATTTCCCTTCCCGGTAATAGGCGCAGGAGTCGGCGCGGTGAGCCCGGCCCCCGTCGGCAGGCATCCCCTCGGTGCCGGGCGCGCCGCCGGGCGGAGACGGGTGACCGCGCGTCAGGAGCCGTTGTCAGTGCCTCCCCCTAGTGTTCGAGCATCAGTCGGGGAGCCTCGCAGAAGGAGCAGAACCATGTCCGCCAACAGGATCCAGCACAAGGTGAACCACGTCGCGCTGGTAGTGGACTGTTCGGGTTCCATGCACCAGCACCAGAGCCAGCTCGTCCGCGTCGTGGACGAGTTCGTGGCCGGCCTGAAGGCCGAGTCGGACAGCCTCGGCCACGAGACCCGGATCAGCCTCTACTCCTTCGACCACCGCGTGGAGAACCTGGTCTGGGACATGGACGTGAAGCACCTGCCGTCCATGCGGGGTCTCTACAAGGTCAACAACGGCGCCACGGCCCTGATCGAGGCCTCCCTCAAGTCCCTGGACGACCTGGGGCACATCTGGGAGGAGTACGGCGAGCACAGCTTCCTCCAGATCGTGGTGACGGACGGCGAGGAGAACGCCTCCGGCGGCGACCGGCGGCACGACGGCGACATGACCATCCTCGGCCCCTGGCTCGACAGGATCACGGCGAAGATGAACGGGCTCCCGGGCCACTGGACGTCCGCGATCCTCGTCCCGAACTCCCTGGCGAAGCGCACCGCCCAGAACTACGGCTTCCCGGCCGGCAACATCGCCATCTGGGACGCGGACTCGCAGAAGGGCGTCGAGGAGGCGATCGGCACCGTGCGGGCCGCCGCCACCAGCTTCCTGAGGGGCCGCGAGCAGGGCGTGCGCGGCACGAAGAACCTGTTCGCCGTCGGCCAGGACATATCCGTCGACGACGTGCGGGCGAACCTCGAACCGATCCCGGCCGACAGGTACCGGCTCCTGAAGGTCGACAAGGAGATCGAGATCCGCCCCTTCGTCGACTCGCACCCGGGCGTGACGTACGAACGCGGCTCCTGCTACTACCAGTTGGGCGCCCGCGCTCTGGTCCAGCCCAACAAGGAGGTCATCGTGGTCGAGAAGAAGACCGATCGCGCCTACACGGGGGACGCGGCGCGCAGCCTCCTGTTCGGCACGGGCGTCCAGGGGACCGTGTCCGTGAAGGCGGGCAACAACCCCGAGCTGGAGGTGTACGTGCAGAGCCGCTCGGTGAACAGGAAGCTCAAGCCGGACACCCGCCTGCTCATCATGCTCTGAGAGCGGTCGCCGCCCGCCTCACCTGTCCGGCGGGAACCACGCCTGGAGGCCCTCCGGGTCGATCGGCGGGGAGATGTGCTCGTTGCGTGATCAGCCACCTGCCGTCCGACCGCCTCGGCCCCGGGCTCGCCCGCACCCATACGGCCGTGCTGAGTCCGTTCCTGCGCGTGCCGGACTCCAGGTGGAGCATGTGCGCGAAGGCGAGGCCCCCCTCACCGCCGCGACGGTGAGCGCGTGCGTCTCCGGACCGATCGGGCCCTCGTGACCGCCGAACCACCGCAGGACGTTGGCGCCGACCTCCGCGCGCCCCGTGAACTGGAGCGGGAGGACGGCGTCGTAGTGGACGATGTCGTCGGAGCAGAGGGACATGAGCCGGCCGATGTCCTTGGTCCGGCTGGCCTCGACGCGCTCTTCCAGCAGTGCCCTGATGTCGGATTCGTGTGCCGTCATCGCGATCTCCTCGAGAAGATCGCGATCTCCTCGAGAAGTGGGTCTGCGGCCGGTTCGCCGGCCGCAGCCCGGCGGCCTGCCGCCAACTGGCCTCCTCGGCCCGCCGCCGTCTGCGCGACGCGCGGCCGCCGTCCCCTCCGTCGCCCGCCGACCTAGCCGCCGGCGTCGTCGGGGACTTCAGGCGGGCGTGGGAGGCCGAAGGACATCGGGACCCTCATCGGCCTCCTCGACCCCGCGGCGACGGCGGTCGGCGACGGCGGCGGACGCGTCACCGCCGTCGCCCACCCGATCGAGGGCGGTGAGCAGGTGGCGCACTTCTTCGTCCGGATCGCCGACAGGGTCTTCGGCCTCGAACTCGGCGAGCGGACCGTCGACGGGCGGCCCGGCCTGGTGGCCGAGCACGCCGGCACGCCGGTGGCGGTGTACGCGTTCGACATCGCCGGAGACCGCATCCGGCACGTCCGGGGCGTGCTCAACCCGGAGACACTCCGCCCCTGGGCCCCGTGACGTCGCACCCCGCCCGGCGCTCAGGACACCGACGCCCGCCGCGGAGCCGGCGGAACGGAGCGGACCGCCGCCCCGCCGCGGACGACCGCTCGAGGGACTACCTCAGCTCCGCGAGCGAGGGGACGACGACGCCGTACCGGTCGGTGATCGTCGCGAGGGCGCCGTCGTGGAGCTGCCGGGCGGTCAGCGACGTGCCTCCCGCGTGCATGGTCCGCAGGGGGCGCGTCGCGCAGGCGTCCGCGACGACGGTGGGCCGGTTGCCCCGCAGGGACGCGCCCTCCGTCGTGAACAGGACGCACATGTGGGTCATGAACCCGGCGATGACGACGTCGTCGTTGCCGGCGGCGTCGACGTGCGCCCCCAGATCCGTGCCGTGGAAGCCGTTCGGGACGTTCTTGACGACGACGGCCTCCCCCTCGACGGGCGCGACGCTCTCGTGGATCCGGCCGGCCTCGGACTCCACGTCGTAGCCCGCCTCCTGGACGTGGATGACCGTCGCGCCGGCCCGGCGGGCCGCGGCCAGCAGCCCGGAGGCGGCCTCCAGCGCGGGCTTCCAGCCGTCGAGCTCCATCACGCCGCCGGTGTAGACGTTCTGGTAGTCGACCAGGATGAGCGTGGCGTTGCCGAGCGACGCGGGCGTCTCGTCGGCGCCGGTGAGTGCTCGCAGGGTCGTCGTGGACATGAACCAACCGCCTAAGGATCGGAGAAGGATGTGAGCGACGCTAACACATGATGTGAGCACTGTGAAGCAGTGTTTTCCGTCAGGCACCTTCGGAGGGGAAACATGCAGCTCCACGGTGTTAGCGACGCTTCCAGGGCTGCTAGCATCACCGCATGTCGACGGCACGAGAGCGCATCCTGGCCGCCACCGAGGAACTGCTCGCGTCCAAGGACGCGCAGGCCATCTCGACCCGGGCCATCTGCGAACGGGCCAAGGTCGGCATGCCCGAGATCTATCGCCAGTTCGGCGACAAACAAGGGCTGCTCACGGCGGTCGCGGGCATCGGCTTCGAGCGTTTCCTCGCGAACAAGCGCCGCAACCCGACGACCGACGACCCGGTGGCGGACCTGCGCACGGCCTGGGACAGCCATGTCTCGTTCGCTCTGGACAACCCTCACCTGTACCGGCTGATGTTCACGCCGGCCCCTCAGGCCGGGCCGCCTGCCATCGAGGAGGCCAGAGCCCTGCTCCTGGCGGCCCTGGAGCGCTGCCGCGCCGCCGGACGACTGCGCGCGCCCCTGGAACTGGCGGGTCAGTCGATCCTCACGGCCAACGTCGGCGTGTGCCTGATGGCCCTCTCCTTCCCCGGGCTCTACGGCGACCCCGGCATCTCCCGTTTCGTACGCGACGCCGTGCTCGGCGCGCTCACGGGCGACGAGCGCGAGGACACGAGGATCACCGAGGGGATCGTCCTCGCCCAGGCGCTGGTCGGCACCCTCACCGGGACCGCGCCCGCCGGCGACGACGCCGTCGAACGCCTCACCCGAGCGCTCCGGCGGTCCGTCCCCAGCGCCGGCGAGTGAACCCCGCCGGCCGTCGGCCGCATTCGTGACGCGGTTCCGGGAAACCGGCCGACTTCGGCCGCGAGCGGTGCCAGGGTGGGAGCGATGCGCACGGACGCACTCGACCGACACCCCGCTGCGAACGGAGCAACCCGATGAGCCGTCACTTCCAGGTCACCTTCGACGCCCACGACCCCCGGGCACTGTCGAGCTTCTGGCGCGACGTCCTGGGCTACGTCCACCCCGGTCCGCCCGGAGTCGACGTGCCCGAGGGCACCGATCCGCTGGCCGCGTGGGACGACTTCCTCGCGCGGATCGGCGTGCCGGAGGGGCAGCGCAACGGCAGATCGGCCATCGAGGACCCGGACGGGCACGGCCCGCGACTGTTCTTCCAGCGGGTCCCGGAGGACAAGACCGCCAAGAACCGGGTCCACCTCGACGTCCGGGCGGCCCCCGGACTCCAGGGGGAGGAGCGGATGGCGGCGCTGGAGGCCGAGTGCGAGCGGCTCGTCGAGCTGGGCGCGACGCGGGTGCGCCGCTTCGAGCCCGAACCCCCGATGAGCGCCGGCTTCATCGTGATGACCGACCCCGAGGGCAACGAGTTCTGCCTGGACTGACGCGGTCCGGCCGCGGCCGGACCGCCGCACCGGGGCGAGCGTCCACGACCCCGGTGCGGCGACCGGTGCCTGCGGGGCCGAGGACGGCTACCGGGCCGGGGAAGCCCCCCGTGCCAGAATGGACGTTCCGCCGTTCCGCCGTCCCGCCGTCCCGCCCCGCGAACCGCCGCCCCGATCCACCGAGGTTCTCCCGTGTCCAAGCCCGTGGCCCGCGAGCCGCAGCGACGCAACGCGCGCTCCAACCGGGCGCGCATCCTGGCCACGGCCCGCCGGGAGCTCGGGCGGAACCCGGACACCACCCTGGAAGAACTGGCGCGGGCCGCCGGCGTCGTACGGCGCACCCTGTTCGGTCACTTCCCGGGGCGCGCGGCGCTGCTGGAGGCCCTCGCCGAGGAGGCCTCCGAGGTGCTGCGGAGCACGATGGCGTCGGCCGCGGAGGGGTCCGGGCCGGCCGAACCGGCCGAGCGTGCCCTCGCGTACTTCCTGCTGATGATGTGGCCCGTCGGCGACCGCTACCGGATGCTGCTGGCGCTGGCCCGGCACGATCTGGGCGCGGAGCGCGTGGCCGAGATCCTCACGCCGGCCCGCGCCGAGGTCACCGCCATCCTGGAGCGCGGCCAGCGCGACGGCGCCTTCCCCGCCCACCTGCCGCCCGCCGTGCTGAGCGCCGGGCTGGAGGCGATGACGGTCGCCCTGCTGGAGCAGGTCAACACGGGCGCGCTGGAGGACGACGGCACCCGGGCCGTCGCCGCCGTGCTCGTGGCGGCGGGTGTGCCGCAGGACCGGGCCCGCACCGTCGTGGAGTCCGTGGCTCCGACGGTCCCCGCGAACCCGACGACCGGCGACTGACCCCCGCGGTTCCGGTCCCGCTTCCCGCGGTTCGGTTTCCCGTTTCCCGCGGTTCCGTTCCCGCTCCTCGCGTGACCGGACCCCCTCACACGGGGCCCGCCCGGCTCCCCGTGCCCGATACGCCGTCCTCGTGGCGGCGTCGGCGGTGACCCCGCCGTGACCGGCGCTGCGATGGCCGCACCGCCCCTGCCGCCCCCGGCGACCCCCTCGATCGGCGCGGCCCGCCCCGTCAAGTCCCGTACGGGTGACGGTGTGCCACGTCGGCCGCCCCGGTGCGCGTGCCGCCGGGGCGCGGCCCGGTTCCCGCTCGGCCCCGCGCGAGATCCGGGTGCGTGCAGTGGGCGCCGGCGGGTACCCGAAGGCTGTTTGCACATCGGTGGGCAAGAATCTACGCTGTGATTAATCTGCACACCGATGGGCAATTAACCTGCCCTCGTACCCGGGAGCCCTTCCATGCCCCTACTGGCCACCACACCCGTCGAGAAGATGACCGGTCCGTATCCACGGCGCTGGTGGGCCCTGATCGTGCTGTGCCTCAGCCTGCTGATCGTCGTCATGGCGAACACGTCCCTGATCGTGGCCGCCCCGGCCATGACCGCCGACCTGGGCCTGAGCAGCAGCGACCTCCAGTGGGTCATCGACGGCTACACCGTCCCGTACGCCGCGCTGATGCTGGTGCTGGGCGCGATCGGCGACAAGTACAGCCGCCGCGGCGCCCTGATCGCCGGTCTGGTGATCTTCGCGGGCGGCTCGGTGATGGGCAGCCTGGTCCACGAGACCGGCCTGGTCATCGCGGCCCGCGCGATCATGGGCGTCGGCGCCGCCGTCGTCATGCCGGCCACGCTGTCCCTGCTGGTCGCCATGTTCCCGAGGGGGGAACGGGCCCGCGCCATCACGGCCTGGACGGCCACCTCCGGACTCGCCATCGCCGTCGGCCCGCTGGTCGCCGGCTGGCTGCTCGGCGACCACTCCTGGGGCTCGACCTTCCTGGTCAACGTCCCCATCGCCGTCCTCGCCGTCATCGGCGCGCTGGTCCTCGTGCCCCCGTCCCGGGCGGCCGGCATGGGCCGCATCGACTACGTGGGCGGTCTGCTCTCCATCGTCTCCGTCGGCAGCCTGGTCTACGCGACCATCGAGGGCCCGCACTTCGGCTGGGGCGCCGGCCCGGTGACCGCGGCCGTCGTCGCGGTCGTCGGCCTGGTGGCCTTCGTGGCCTGGGAACTGCGCCACCCGCAGCCCATGCTGGACGTGCGCCGGTTCCTGCAGCGGCCGTTCAGCGGCTCGATGCTGGCCGTGCTGTTCTTCTTCTTCGGCACCTACGGCGCCATCTACTACTCCACGCAGTTCCTGCAGTTCGTCCTCGGCTACGGTGCCCTGGAGACCGGCGTACGGCTGCTGCCGCTGGCCGGGGCCGTGTTCGTCGGCGCCGTCGTGACCGGGCGCCTGACCCCGAAGCTGGGCGTCAAGGCCATGATCGGGTCCGGCATGGTGATCGGCACCGTCGGTGTCTTCCTGCTCGTCCTCGTCGACAAGGACTCGACGTACTCCGGCTTCCTGGCCCCGATGCTGCTGCTCGGTCTCGCCATCGGCCTCAGTGTCTCCCCGGCCACCGACACCATCATGGGCTCCTTCCCGGAGAGCGAACTCGGCGTCGGCGGCGGCGCCAACGACACCGCCCTGGAACTCGGCGGCTCGCTCGGCATCGCCGTCCTCGGCTCCCTGCTCGGCACCGCCTACCGCGACGAACTGGGCGACCTGGTGGGAGGCCGGCTCCCGGCCGCCGCACTGGACACCGCCCAGGACTCCGTCGGCGGCGGACTCGCGGTCGCCGAGCACGTCGCGAAGTCGTCGTCGGGCGGCCCGCAGCAGGCCCGGGCGCTGGTCGACGCCGTCCACGAGGCGTTCGCCCACGGCGTCGCCGGCACCAGCCTGATCGGCGGGATCATCATGGCCGCCGGCACCCTGATCGTCCTCGCCGTCCTGCCCGGCCACCGCGCCGCCGCACAGCACCGGCCCGCGGACGAGCCGGCTCCGGCCCGGGACGCCGAGTACAGCGACGCGAACTGAACGGCGCCCTGAAACGGGTCAGTCGGCCAGGGCCGCCAGGTCCTCCGCCGTGCGCGGGCCCTGAGCCGGGTCCGCCAGCAGCCCCCGGGCGCACAGCAGCCGCGCCGCCGCCACGCCCCACGGCAGCCGCAGCCCCGCCAGGCCGAGCAGGTCGGTGCGGGCCAGCGTCGCCGCCGTGGGGCCGGTGTGCACCCCCGAGGGGGTGAGCAGGGCGGCGTCGTCCGACCAGCGCAGGGCGAGATCCACGTCGTGCGTGGCCATCACCACCGTGGTGCCGCCCTCCCGCAGCCGGTCGAGGGTGGCCAGCAGTCGCTCCTGCCCGTCCGGATCGAGCCCGGCGGTCGGTTCGTCGAGGATCAGCACCCGGGGCCGCATCGCGACCGCACCGGCGATCGCGGTCCGCTTGCGCTGCCCGTACGACAGCAGATGCGTGGGCCGGTCGGCCAGCGCGGCGATGTCCAGCGCGGCGAGCGCCTCCTCGACCCGGGAGCGGACCTCCGGGTCCGGCAGCCCCAGGTTCAGCGGCCCGAACGACACGTCCTGGGCGACGGACGCGGCGAACAACTGGTCGTCCGGGTCCTGCACCACCAGTTGCACGGTGGTCCGCAGCCGTGTCAGTCCCGCCCGGTCGTACGTGACCGGCCGCCCCTCGACGCTCAACCGCCCGGTGTGCGGCCGCAGTCCGCCGCTGAGCAGCCGCATCAGCGTCGTCTTGCCGCTGCCGTTGCGGCCCAGCAGCGCCAGCGCGCGCCCCTCGCGCACCTCGAAGTCCAGGCCGCTCAGCACCGGTGGCCCCTCCTCGTACCCGAAGGACGCGCCCCGCAGGGAGACCAGGGCCGGTTCGGCGGACTCGTTCACGACAACGGCCTTTCCAGTACGAAGGTGAGGGCGGTCAACGCCGCCAGCAGCGCGACGCTCGCCGCCGTGAAGGGCACGGAGACCCGGGCCTTCGGCACCAGCACGCGCAGCGTGCCGTCGTAGCCGCGCCCGGCGAGCCCGGCCTGGAGCCGCGTCGCCCGGTCGAAGGCCCGCACGAACGCCGTGGCGCCGAGCCCGCCGAGCGAACGCCAGGCGGCGGCCCGGGTGGTGTGCCCCAGCCGCGCGGCCTGCGCCTCGCGGATCCGGCGCACGGAGTCCAGCAGCAGGAAGCTCATGCGGTACGTCACCAGCGCCACGTCCACCACCGGCGCGGGCACCCCCGCCCGCACCAGACGGGGCAGCAGGTCGGACATCGGCGTGGTGAACGCGAACAGCAGCACCCCGAGGGACGCCGCCGACGTACGCAGCAGCAGCTCCCCGGCACGCACCGCACCGCCGTCCGCCACACCCACGAACCCGCCCGGTCCCCCGACCCGCACCAGCAGCGGCAGCGCGCCGGTCACGCAGAACCCCAACGGCACCCGGTACGCCCGCCACAGCCGCCGCGCGGGCACCCCCGCCGGGCCGAGCAGCACGGCCAGCGCCGCGACCAGCACCAGCGCCGCGCCCGGCCAGGGCGGCAGCGAGATCGCGAGCACGGTCAGGCCCAGTCCGAGCACGGCCTTGTCCACGGGGTGGCGGTGGCGCCACCGGCTGCTGTGCGCCGCCGCGTCGATCGGCAGCACTCAGTCCCCTTCGGGAGCGTGCGCGTCCTGCCGGGCGGCGGCCCGGGCCGCGCGCTCCTCGCCCTGCCGCCGTCCCCGGCGCAGACCGAAGTAGTAGGCCAGCACGCCCGCGCCGAGCGCCGCCTGCACGGCGAACAGCGCGGACTCGATCTCCCCGGACGGCGGCTCGTACAGCGGCGAGAACCACGGCTTGTAATCCGGCTGGATCTCCGTGATCGCCGTCTCCGCCTCGGCGTCGGCACCGGCGAACGGCTCCTTCTTGTGGTCGCCGAGGCCGAGCACCAGCGGCAGCACCGCGAGCGCGGCCACGACGGCCAGCAGCAGGACGTTGATCTTCGTGTTGCGGCTCATCGGACGACCGCCTCCTCGCGCTCGCCGGTGCCCGCCGGCAGCACGCCCAGCCGGGCCAGCTCCCCCTTGCTGGACTGCACCAGCAGCCGCATCACGACCACCGTGAGCAGACCCTCGCTCACCGCGAGCGGGATCTGCGTGACGGCGAAGACGGACCCGAACGTGCCGAGTGCGCCCAGGAACCCGCTGCCCGGGTCGGGGAAGGCCAGCGCCAGCTGCACGCTGGTGACGCAGTACGTGGACAGGTCGGCGACGAACGCCGCGCAGAACACCGTGACCATCAGCGGTGCCCCGAACCGGCGCAGCAGGCGGTAGGTGCCGTATCCGGCCCAGGGGCCGGCGATCGCCATCGAGAAGGCGTTGGCGCCGAGCGTGGTCAGACCGCCGTGGGCGAGCAGCAGGGCCTGGAAGAGCAGGGTGATCGTGCCCAGGACCGCCATGACCGGCGGCCGGAACAGGACGGCGCCCAGACCGGTCCCGGTGGGGTGCGAACAACTCCCGGTGACGGAGGGCAGTTTCAGGGCCGACAACACGAACGTGAAGGCACCGGACGCCCCGAGCAGCAGCGTGCTCTCGGGATGTTCCCGGACCTCACGGGTGAGCGACCGTACTCCGTGGACGACGAACGGCGCGGACGCGACACCCCAGGCGATCGCGTGCGCCGGAGGCAGGAAGCCCTCGGCTATGTGCATGGCTCAGCAGACCCTCTCCAGCACCTCGTGGATGGACGACGCGCCTTGGCCGGTCTCCTGGCTGACGGGTACCACCGCCCGAACTCCGCCTTCCCGGGTTGCAAGAACCCAGTGGCTGCCCGTGAGGGCCGGAGCCGGACTTCCCGATCACAGTGGCGAGGGCCGCACCGGTACTTCACCGGATTTCCCGTTCACCAAGGCGTGGCGACAGTAGTGCGCCCACGAGGGTGGTGACAAGCGGGCCTCCCCGCTGCCGGCCCCGGTCCGGCCCGTACCCGCGGGTGCTTTCCGCGCCGACGCTCCGTCATGGGCGGCAGCCGTCCTCGCCGGACGTGGCGAAGATCTCCTCACGCCTGCGGCGGCGGGCGCGGTGCCGGGGCGTCACGGGCGGTCCCCTCGGCCGTGCGCCGGACCACCCGGGAGCGCAGCTGCTGCCCCAGCGCCGTTCCGGCGGCGGTGAGGAAGACGAAGCTGTAGAGGATCTGCAGGATGGCCACGACCCGTGCCGTCTGGCCCCGGGGCGTGATGTCCCCGTAGCCGACGGTGGCGAGGGTGACGACGGTGAAGTACAGGGAGTCGACGCGGGTGCGCAGTCCGCTGAACTCGCCGGGCTGTTTGGCCAGGGTGTAGTAGGCCGCCGCGAAGACGTGCACCGACAGCAGGACCAGCAGCGCGATGACCACGCCGGGGTGGGTGCCGGTGCGGTCGGTGAGGACGTGGCGGATCTGCCGCAGCAGCAGCGCGGCCACGACCGCCAGGGCCAGGCCGAACAGCAGCCAGCTCAGTACGGGCCGGTCGGGGCCCAGCCGGTCGAGCGGCAGCAGGAAGTAGGCCACGACCAGACCCACGGCCGCGCAGGCCCGCACCAGCCAGGGCCGCGCGGAACGCCAGGAGACGCCGGGCCGGGCCCGGCCCTCCCGCCCGCCGCCCCCGCGTGCGGTCACCGGTCCGACTCCGCGCCGGGACGCGCCGGTGCCGGTGCCGCCGTCTCCGGCGGGTCGCGGCGGACCACCTGGGCGACGACGAACGCGACCACCGACGCGACGACGATCAGCGGCATCTGGTCGTGCGCGTCCCTGCCCATCAGCAGCACCGCGAGCACCGAACTGGCCAGCGGCAGCCCCGTCACCGCGGCCGCGGCGGCGGAGATGCCGAGGGCGAGGGCCGGGGTCGCGCCGAAGCCGGGCAGGCCCGAGCAGGCCATGGCCGTCGCCGTGCCCAGCAGCACCGACGGGAAGATCGGACCGCCGCGCAGACTGCCCAGCGAGATGCCCCACGCCAGCCCCTTGCACACGACGAGCGCGACCAGCGCGCCCACGGACCAGGCGTGCGGATGCGCGGCGAGCTGGGCGAGGGCGGCCTGTCCCGACAGCGCCGCCTCCGCCGGCGAACGGCCGGTGATCAGGGCGTACGCGGTGATGCAGACACCGACCGCCGTGGCACACAGGACGGTGCGGACGGCCGTGCGCTGCCGCGTCCAGGTGACGGTGCGGCGGCCGAGCGCGCGGCCCAGCGTGACGAGCACGGCGATCAGCGCCGCCGTCGGGACGCCCCACAGGAAGTCACCCGCGTCGGGACCGGTGCTCGGCGGCACGTGCGGCAGCGACAGCGCGCCGATCCTCAGACCGGTCCACTGCCCGAAGCCGGTGAAGACCAGCGCGCCCGTCGCGCTGGCCAGCAGACAGGGCAGCAGCAGCGCGACCATCCGGGCGCCGGCGAGCCCCGCGCCTTCGATGAGCAGGACGGCCGCGGCCACCGGACCGCCGAGGATGGTGGAGATCGCGGCGGTGGAGCCGGCCGTCGCCAGGATCGCGCTCGCCCTCGGATCCGCGTCCGCGCCCGTCCGCCGCAGCGCGAACAGCGCGAGCCCGCTGCCGACGGCCATCAAAGGCGCCTCGGGGCCCAGGACCACACCGAGCGGCAGGGTGGCCAGTGCGGCCAGGACGGTACCGGGCAGCGCCTTCGGCCCGACGGGCGCGCCGCCCAGCCCGTTCACCGGCAGATGCCCGCCGCCGCCCGGCATCCGGGTGACGATCGGCGCCAGGATCAGCCCCGCCAGCACCAGCGCGGGCAGCGCCCACCACCAGGGCGGGGTGCCGTACCCGGCGGCCCTCGGCAGCGACGTCCACACCCAGTGCTGGAGCTCGTGCTGGAGGCCGACGAAGAAGAAGCAGGCCAGCGCGACGGGAACGCCGAGCAGCACGCACAGCAGCAACAGCCGCAGATAGCCGGGGCTGAGCAGGGTGCGCCGCAGGGACTGCTCGGCCCGGGCCGGGACGGCGTTCGCCGGTGCGGCCGACGGGCCCTCGGACGCCGTCACGGGCCCGGCCGGCGCGCTGCCGGCGCGGGCCCGGCGAGCGGCGGCAGGGGATGAGTCGTCACGGGCCCTCCCATCGGTCCGCCCACCTCTCGACGCCGGCCCGACGGCCCCGTCGCGTGTCGGACAGGTTCGATTCCTGACTGTCCAGTCAACGCGAGGCGGCCCGGGGCCGCATGCCACGGACCACCCTCCGGGGCACCGGCACCGGCACCGGCACCGGCACCGGCACTGGCACCGGCAGAGGCTGAGGTCCCCGCCCCGGCACCGGCACCGAGCGGCACGGCTGCGCCCTCCCGGACCCCCGGTGCGCCGGCCCGGCGCCGAGCGGAGCGGTGACGTGCTGCAGGGGCTTCCGCGCCGCGCACCGGCGCGGGCCTCCGTGCTGCCCGTCGGGGCCGGGCCGCACGGGGTTCCCGGCGGGGCGGCGCCGCTCCGCTCGGACAGTCGCACGGCGGACCGGATCCGGCCCCGCTCGGCCCACGGGGCGGCGGCGGGGCGTGGGGGCCCGTGTGGCGGCGGCGGGGGTGCGAGTTCGCGTGGCGGTGGCGGGGGCGTGGAGGGACGCGGAGCGGCGGCGGGGCGTGGCCCGCGGGACGATGGCGGCAGAGACGTGGCCCGCCGGACGGCGGCAGGGGCGTGGCCCGCGGGAGGCCCGGGGGCCGGCGTCCCCCGGTCGCCGGCCCGCTCAGCGGTGCCGCAGGCCCCGGACCAGGGCGGTCCCCGCGCCGACGGCGGCCAGCCCCGTGCCGGCGAGGGCCAGCGCCCGTGCCCGGCGGCCGGGAGGCGCGGGGCGAGCGCCCGGCGCCGTGCCGTACGCGCTGCCCGGTACGCCGGTGTCCCCGGCGGAGCCGGGCAGCGCCGAGGCCAGCAGCTCCGCCAGGTGCACGCCCTCGTGGCCGCCGCTGTCGAGCTCGTGGATCTGGGTGCGGCAGCTGAACCCGTCGGCGAGCACGACGGTCTCCTCGTCCTCCTCCCGCAGCCGCGGCAGCAGCACCCGCTCCGCGCAGGCCTCGCTGACGTCCAGATGGCCGCGTTCGAAGCCGAAGTTGCCGGCCAGCCCGCAGCAGCCGGAGTCCAGCCGCTCGACGTCCACCCCGGCCCGGCGCAGCAGCTCGCGGTCGGCGTCCCAGCCCAGGACCGCGTGCTGGTGGCAGTGCACCTGGGCCAGCGCCTTCGCGGACCGCTCGGGCACCCGCGGCGGCTCGTAGCCGGGGGAGTGCTCGGTCAGCAGCTCCGACAGCGTCACCGTCCGCTCGGCCAGCCGGCGCACGTCCTGGTCGGCGGGGAACAGCTCCACCGCGTCCGCGCGGAACACGGCGGTGCAGCTCGGCTCGAGGGCCACCACCAGGCCGCCCGCCCGCACATGCGGGGCCAGGCTGCGCACGGTCCGGGCGAGGACCCGCTCCGCCGTGCCGAGCTGCCCGGTGGAGATCCAGGTCAGCCCGCAGCACAGCGGCCCGGCCGGCAGCTCCACCCGCCAGCCCGCGTGCTCCAGCACCCGTACGGCCGCCTCCCCGATGTGCGGGTGGAAGTGGTCGGTGAAGGTGTCCGGCCACAGCAGCACGGTGCCGCGCCGCCCGTCGCCCTCCGGCTCGTGCCGGGCGAACCACTGCTGGAACGTCCGCTCCGCGAACAGCGGCACCTCCCGGTCCGCCAGGCCCGCGACGGCCACGGCGGCCCGGGACAGCACCGGCGTGTGGGTGAGCGCGTTGACGACCGGCCCGAGCCGGGTGCGGCCCACGACCCGCGCGAGCACCGGCAGCCAGCCCATCGACCAGTCGGAGCGGGGCCTGCGCCAGGGACGGCCCGCGTAGTGGTGGGACAGGAATTCCGCCTTGTACGTGGCCATGTCCACGTCCGCCGGACAGTCCTTCCTGCAGCCCTTGCAGGCCAGGCACAGATCGAGGGCGTCCTTGACCGCCTCCGAGCGCCAGCCGTCCCGGACCGCCGCGTCCCCGTGCCCGTCGAGCATCTCGAACAGCAGCCGCGCCCGGCCCCGCGTCGAGTGCTCCTCCTCCCGGGTCACCTGGTACGACGGGCACATCACCGTGCCGTCGCTGGTGTGCTGGCGGCACTTGCCGACGCCGACGCACCGGTTGGCGGCCTGGGAGAACGACCCACCGTCGTGAGGGAACCGGAAGTGCAGGTCGCGGGGCTCGTACGGGGCCCAGTCGCCGCCCAGGCGCAGGTTCTCGTCGAGCCGGTACGGTGCCACGACCTTCCCGGGGTTCATCCGGTCCAGCGGGTCGAAGACCGCCTTCAGCCGGCCGAACGCCTCCACCAGCCCGTCGCCGAACATGCGCGGCAGCAGCTCGCCCCGGCTCTGCCCGTCCCCGTGCTCGCCGGACAGCGACCCGCCGAACTCGACGACCAGGTCGGCGGCCCGCTCCATGAACCGGCGGTACGTCGCCACCCCGTCCGCGGTGTACAGGTCGAAGGGGATGCGGGTGTGCACGCAGCCCTGCCCGAAGTGGCCGTACAGGCTGGGCCCGGTGTCGCTGAGATAGCCGAACTCCTCGAACAGGTCCCGCAGCCGGCGCAGATAGGCGCCGAGCTTCTCGGGCGCCACCGCCGAGTCCTCCCAGCCCTCGAAGGTGTCGCGCCTGCCGGGGATGTGGGCGGTGGCGCCCAGCCCGGCCTCGCGGACCTGCCACAGGTCCTGCTCGTGCGCCGGGTCGTCCATGAACGCGCAGTCGGCGTCGTGCTCGGAGCGGTGCACCGCCGCCAGCATCCGGTGGGCCCGCGCGTCCGCCTCCTCCCTGGTGTCGCCGCCGAACTGCACCATCAGGTAGGCGTCGCCGTCGGGCATCTCGGCCAGGGCCTGCTCGTTGAGGCGCTTGATCCGCTCGTCGCGCACCAGCCGGGCGTCGACGCCCTCCAGCGCGATCGGCTCGTGCGGCAGCACGTCGGGCACCGCGTCGGCGGCCTTGTCGATGCTGTCGAACCCCAGCACCACCAGGGTCCGCTCCTTCACCACCGGCACCAGCTCCAGCTCCGCCCGCAGGACGGTGACCAGCGTCGACTCGCTGCCCACCAGCAGTCCGGCCACGTCGAAGCCGTACTCAGGCAGCAGCGAGTCCAGGTTGTAGCCCGAGACCCGGCGGGGGATGTCCGGGAACCGGCGGCGGATCTCGTCGGCGTACGTGTCGCGCAGGGCCCGCAGCCGCCGGTAGACCGTCGCCCGCAGATCGCCCTGCCGCTCGATCTCGGCGTACTCCTCGTCGCTGGTCTCCCCGCACCAGAAGCGGGTGCCGTCGTAGAGCAGCACCTCCAGGCGGGCGATGTTGTCGACGACCTTGCCGTGCGCCTGCGCGGTGGCCCCGCAGGAGTTGTTGCCGATCATGCCGCCGAGGGTGCAGTTGGCGTGGGTGGCGGGTTCGGGGCCGAAGCGCAGGCCGTGCGGCGCGAGCCGCCGGTTGAGGTCGTCCAGCACGATCCCGGGCTGCACCACGCAGGTCCGCGCGTCCGTGTCCAGGGACTCCACGCGCGTGCAGTACTTCGACCAGTCGAGCACCACACCGGCGTTGGTGCACTGCCCGGCCAGGCTGGTCCCGCCGCCCCGCGACAGCACCGGGGCGCCGAAGTCCCGCGCCACGGCCACCGCCTCGGCGCCGGCCTCGGGGGTGCGCGGGACGACCACGCCGATCGGCGTCTGCCGGAAGTTGGAGGCGTCCGTCGAGTACGCGGCCCGGCTCCCCGCGTCGAACCTGACCTCGCCGTCGACCCGTGCGCGCAGGGCCGCCTCGAGCGCGGCCGTGTCGACCGGCGGCGGGGCTCCTTCGCGCACGACGGGTTCGGGCAGATCCAGCGTGCCCATGGCGCCCTCCTCGGCTCGGCGAGATATCGAGATGTGCGGTGCGACGGCCGCGGACCGGCCGTACGCGCGGTGCGGCAGCCGGCGGGTACCCCGCCGCAGGTCGCGGCAACCGCCGGTGGCGGTGGGCGCCGGGACGGGCGCGGATCGTGTCGCTGTTGGGCCGAACGGGTGAGTTGGCGTAAGAATTGGCTGGTGCACGCATTGAAGGCGAGTGGAATCGGGGGAGCCGGTGAACAGCTACGACGTCACCGATGAACAGTGGGAAGGGCTCGCCCAGGTCGTTCCGTTGCGCGGGCGCGACGCCTGGCCGTCGTCGGTCGGCCATCGCGCGATGCCGGAAGCGGAGACGGAGGCTCGCCGCCGTTTCGTCGTCCTGCGGGTCAACGTCTTCGCGGACGCCCGCGAGGTCGCCGAGACGCTGATGGCCGGCATCCCGGTGCTGCTGGACCTGACCAACGCCGAGACCGAGGTCGCCAAGCGCGTCCTGGACTTCAGCACGGGCGTCGTCTTCGGCCTGGCCAGCGGCATGCACCGGGTCGACCGCAACGTGTTCCTGCTGACGCCGGCCGGGACCGAGGTCAACGGCCTGATGGAGGGTGCGGCGGGGGTTCCGGGGATGTGACGGCACCCAGGGCCGGGCCGGGGACGCTTCGGCGAAGCCACCCGGCGGCCGTCGGGCATGTCCCCGGAACCGGTCGAGGGGAGCGCATGTCCCGGCAGAGCACCGCGCAGGCGGTGTGACGCCGGGGCGTCCGCTCCCCTCGCCGTTCCGCCCGGGACGCACCGGCGGCGTCCCGGAGCGGGGCCGGACGATGCGGTGCGCCGCGACCGGTGCGGCACGGGACCGCCCCGGCACCAGCGTGCGACACGCGCCCCGGTCCGACGCGCCCGTCCCCCGTTCGTAGGAACGCCGCCCGGGCGGAACGGTTCGCCCGGAACGCGGAGCCCTACGGTCCGGACATGGCCGTGTCACCCGCGCCGACGGCGTCCGCGCCGACGGCGCCCACCGTCCCCGTCCCCGCTCCCGCGCACCCGGACCGACCGCGCGTCACGGAACTGCGGCTGTCCGCGTTCGCCCGGCACCGGTGTGCCGAGATCCCGCTCGAGCCCCTCACCCTGCTCGCCGGCCCCAGCGGCTGCGGCAAGACCAGCGCCCTGCGGGCCTACGAGGCGCTCGCCCGGCTCGGCGGCGGCGCGGACCTCGGCACGGTCTTCCCCGACCCGGTCGCCTGCGTCCCCGAACGGGCCCGGCCCGACGCCCAGCGGCGCCGTGGCTTCCGCATCGGCTGCACGGTCGACGGCCCCGAGGGCCCCGTGCGCCTCGACGTGGCCGTGCAGGCGGAGCCCGAGCTGCGCATCGTGGGGGAGCGGCTGACGGCCGGCGGAACCGTCCTGCTGCAGACCGCCCTGCGCGACCCCGGCCGGCGTGCCGTGCAGGCCGCCTGGCACACGGCCGGTTCGGCGCCGGTCACGCGTGCCCCGCTGCCCGACGACCGGCTCGGCACCCCGCTGCTGCCGCTGCGCGTGGCCGGCAAGACGGACGGGCAGCGCAGGGTACTGGCGGCGGCCGAGCAGACGGTGGTCGCCCTGCGCTCCGTCTTCGCCTGCGACCCGCGCCCCGCCCGGATGCGCGAGCCCGTGCCCACCGGCTCCGGGCGGCTGCTCGGCGGCTGCGACAACCTCGCCGACGTGCTGTGGCGCACCCGGGCCGAGTGCGGCCGGCGGCACGCCCGGTTCGTCGCCGCCGTGCGCACCGGATGCGCCGGCCCGGTCGCGGACGTCCTGGCCGAACCGGTCGCCGGCGGGATGGTCCGCGCGCTGCTGGACCGGGGCGACGGCATCCGCACCGGACTCCCGCGTCTCGGCTACGGCGAGCTGCGCTACCTCGCCCTCGCGCTCGTGCTGTTCACCGGCCCCGGCGTCCTGGAGGTCGACCCGGCCGGCGAGGTGCCCGCCGCGCTGCAGACGCTCACCGTCCTCGCCGACGGCCTCGACCGCGGCCTGGACGTGCGCCAGCGCGCCGAACTGCTCCACCTGGCGGCCCGGATGTGCGACCGCGGCCACATCCGCCTCGTCGGCGCCGTCGCGGACGCCTCGTGGGCGGCGGCGGTACCGGGGGTCTCGGTGGTACACCTGAGGCCGTGACCGATCATCCCCGCCCTTCCCCGGACCTGGCGGCGCTGCGGCGCAGACTGGCCGAGTTCGCCGCCGCCCGGAACTGGCAGCCGTACCACACCCCGAAGAACCTGGTCGCCGCCCTCAGCGTGGAGGCCTCCGAACTCGTCGAGATCTTCCAGTGGCTGACACCCGAGCAGTCGGCCCGCGTCATGGACGACCCCGGGACCGCGCACCGCGTCCGGGACGAGGTCGCCGACGTCCTGGCATATCTGCTCCAGTTCTGCGAGGTGCTCGGCATCGATCCGCTCGCCGCGCTGGACGCGAAGATCGACCGCAACGAGTCCCGGTTCCCCGCGGACGGCGAGCCGGAAGAGCACGGGGACTGACGCCGGGGAGGAACACAGGGGAGGCATACACTCCGCTATCACTCTTCGTAGTCATATCCGAGTCCGTTGTCTCATTGTTGTCCGAATTTTCTGCCCAGCTCTGGCTTTTCGTCCCACACGCCTTCACTCTGGGTAGTGGACAACGGAGTTCGGGCGGACGCGCCGCGGGGCGCGTCGGAGCAGACGGGGGCAGCGCATGGACGCGGTGCGGCTCATCGTGACGAGCGGGCGTGCCCTGGCCGCCGGCGGCGGGGTGCCGGAAATCCTGACGGAGGTGTGGCAGGCGCAGGCCCTCGCCCAGGCGATCGGCAGCCGGCTGGCGGTCCACGGACCGCCCGAACTGCGCGGCGAGGCTCTGGGACTGACCGAACTGGCGGGCCGCGGCTGCGGAGTGCTGCGCACCCCGGACCTCGCCCCGGGCGAGCTGCGTGCCGCCCGGCTCACCGAGCTGGGCGACGCCCGCCAGGCCCTGATGTGTCTCGGCACCCTCCTCGGCGAGGTCGGCATCGCCCTCGTCGGCGTCGCCTGCGCGGTGGACGACGAGGGCGTGTACTGGCAGTGCATGGAGGCCATCGACGCGGCGGACGAGTCGCGGGACCGGGTCCGGGAGATGCTGCGCAAACTGGCGGACCGGGACGCGGCGTTACCGGAGCGGGAGGCGGGATAGCCCCGGCCTCCCGGGCGGATGGCCGGACGCCGTTCACCCGGCAGGACCGGGTACGCGCCGCGGCACGCGGGAGCCTGTCCGACGGACGCCGTGCGACCAGGCAGGATGGAAGGCATGGAACTCCGTATCTTCACCGAGCCCCAGCAGGGGGCCACCTACGACACCTTGCTCACCGTCGCGAAGGCCACCGAGGACCTCGGCTTCGACGCCTTCTTCCGCAGCGACCACTACCTCGCCATGGGCTCCGCGGACGGCCTCCCCGGCCCCACCGACGCCTGGATCACCCTCGCCGGCCTCGCCCGCGAGACCAAGCGCATCCGGCTCGGCACGCTCATGACCGCCGGCACCTTCCGGCTCCCCGGCGTGCTCGCCATCCAGGTCGCGCAGGTCGACCAGATGTCCGGTGGCCGCATCGAGCTGGGCCTGGGCGCCGGCTGGTTCGAGGAGGAGCACAAGGCGTACGGCATCCCCTTCCCGAAGGAGAAGTTCGCCCGCCTCGAGGAGCAGCTGGCGATCGTCACCGGCCTGTGGGCCACGGAGGCCGGCAAGACCTTCGACTTCCACGGGAAGTTCTACGACCTCACCGGGTCGCCCGCGCTGCCCAAGCCCGCGCAGGCGAAGGTCCCCGTGCTCATCGGCGGCCACGGCGCCACCCGCACCCCGCGTCTCGCCGCGCAGTACGCCGACGAGTTCAACATCCCGTTCGCCTCGATCGAGGACACCGAGCGCCAGTTCGCCCGGGTGCGGGCCGCCGCCGAGGAGGCCGGGCGCGGAGCCGACGCGCTGACCTACTCCAACGCCCTCGTCGTCTGCGTCGGCAAGGACGACGCCGAGGTCGCCCGCCGCGCCGCCGTGATCGGCCGTGAGGTCGACGAGCTGAAGGCCAACGGCCTGGCGGGCTCCCCGGCCGAGGTCGTCGACAAGATCGGCCGCTACGCCGCCGCCGGCGCCCAGCGGATCTACCTCCAGATCCTCGACCTCGACGACCTGGACCACCTGGAGCTGATCTCCTCCCAGGTGCAGACGCAGCTGTCCTGACCCCCCGCGATAAACGAAGGCGCCGGCCGGCCCCCTTGTGGGATGGTGTGACCGTCGTCCTGCCGAGCCCCCAGGATCAGTACTCCTGGGGGTTCTCGCGTACGACGGCACAGTTGTGTCCGTCCAGCCGGAGAGGCCCTCCGCATGTTCCTGACCCTCACCACCACCGGTACCCCCGAGCGCCCCGCGACCGACCTCGGCTTCCTGCTGCACAAGCATCCCGACAAGGCGCAGGCGTTCTCCACCTCCTTCGGCACGGCCCACGTGCTCTACCCCGAGGCGGAGGAACAGCGCTGCACGGCGGCGCTGCTGCTGGAGGTGGACCCGGTGGCCCTGGTCCGGCGCGGCAAGGGCAAGGGCCGGGGCGGCGCCCCCGACGCGGCACTCGCGCAGTACGTCAACGATCGGCCCTACGCGGCCTCCTCCCTCCTCGCCGTCGCACTGAGCAACGTCTTCTCCAGCGCGCTGCGCGGCGTGTGCAAGGCGCGCCCCGAGCGTGCCGCCGAGCCGCTCCCGCTGCGTGTCGAGGTGCCGGTACTGCCCGCCCGCGGCGGCCCCGACCTGGTACGCCGCCTGTTCGAGCCGCTCGGCTGGGCGGTGAGCGCGGAGCCCGTCCCGCTGGACACCGCGTTCCCCGAGTGGGGCGACTCCCGGTACGTGCGGCTGACGCTGGAGTCGGACGCGCTCACCCTGTCCGAGGCGCTGCGCCACCTCTACGTCCTCCTCCCGGTGCTGGACGACGCCAAGCACTACTGGGTCGCCCCGGACGAGGTGGACAAGCTGATGCGGGCCGGCGGAGCCTGGCTGTACCACCACCCCGAGGTCAGGCTCATCACCAACCGCTACCTGTCCCGGCGTTGGTCGCTGACCCGCGAGGCGATGGACCGGCTGGAACTCGTCCGGCTGGCCGAGACCGACGACAGCGTCGTCGAGGAGATCGACAACGCCGTCGCGCAGGAGGTGGCCCCGGAGACCGAGGAGAAGCCCACCCCGCTCGCCGTGCAGCGCCGCGAGGCGATCCTCGCCGCGCTGCGGGACGGCGCCGCCGCCCGCGTCCTCGACCTCGGCTGCGGCGAGGGCCACCTGGTGCGCGAACTGCTCAAGGAGCCGCGGTTCACGGAGATCGTCGGTGTGGACGTGTCGGTGCGCGCCCTGACCATCGCCTCCCGGCGGCTGAAGCTGGACCGCATGGGCGAGCGGCAGGCCGCGCGCGTACAGCTCCTCCAGGGCTCCCTCGCCTACACCGACAAGCGCCTCAAGGGCTACGACGCCGCCGTGCTCAGCGAGGTGATCGAGCACGTCGACCCGCCGAGGCTGTCCGCGCTGGAGTACGCCGTCTTCGGCTCGGCCCGCCCCCGCACCGTCGTCGTCACCACGCCGAACGTGGAGTACAACGTGCGCTGGGAGTCCCTCCCGGCCGGCCACGTCCGCCACCGCGACCACCGCTTCGAGTGGACCCGCGAGGAGTTCCGCACCTGGGCGCACGCGGTCGCCGAACGGCACGGCTACGGCGTGGGGTTTTGCCCCGTCGGACCCGACGACCCCGAGGTGGGCCCGCCCACCCAGATGGCCGTGTTCACCCTGGCCGCGAACGGCCCGGGGACGGCCGGCGACCCGAAGACCGCGAGCGCCCCGAAGGCCGCGAACGAGAAGGAGGCGAAGGCCGCATGACCACCCCCGGCACCACCGACACCACCGTGCGAGCCCGCGCCCTGCCGGTCACCGACCTCTCCCTCGTCGTGCTGATCGGCGCCTCCGGCTCCGGCAAGTCCACCTTCGCCCGCCGCCACTTCACGCGCACGGAGGTCATCTCCTCCGACTTCTGCCGAGGGCTGGTCGCGGACGACGAGAACGACCAGAGCGCGAGCCGGGACGCCTTCGACGTCCTGCACTACATCGCCGGCAAGCGGCTCGCCGCCGGCCGCCGCACCGTCGTGGACGCGACGAACGTGCAGCAGGACGCCCGGCGCCGGCTCATCGACCTGGCCAGGAAGCACGACGTCCTGCCGATCGCCATCGTCCTCGACGTGCCCGAGCAGGTCTGCGCCGAGCGCAACGCCGCCCGCACCGACCGCGCCGACATGCCCCGCCGGGTCATCCAGCGCCACACCCGTGAACTCCGCCGCTCCCTGCGCCACCTGGAGCGCGAGGGCTTCCGCAAGGTGCACGTCCTGCGCGGCACCGAGGAGGTCGAGCACGCCACCGTCGTCACCGAGAAGCGGTTCAACGACCTGACCCACCTCACCGGCCCCTTCGACATCATCGGCGACATCCACGGCTGCGCGTCCGAGCTGGAGGCCCTGCTCGGCAAGCTCGGCTACACCGACGGCGTCCACCCCGAGGGCCGCACCGCCGTCTTCGTCGGCGACCTCGTCGACCGCGGCCCGGACAGCCCCGGCGTACTGCGCCGCGTGATGGCCATGGTGAAGTCGGGCAACGCGCTGTGCGTGCCCGGCAACCACGAGAACAAGTACGGCCGGTACCTCAAGGGCCGCAAGGTCCAGCCCACCCACGGACTCGCCGAGACCATCGAGCAGATGGACGGCGAGAGCGAGGAGTTCCGCGCCGAGGTACGGGAGTTCATCGACGGCCTGGTCAGCCACTACGTCCTCGACGGCGGCCGGCTCGTGGTCTGCCACGCCGGTCTGCCGGAGAAGTACCACGGCCGCACCTCCGGCCGGGTCCGCAGCCACGCCCTGTACGGCGAGACCACCGGCGAGACCGACGAGTTCGGGCTGCCCGTGCGCTATCCGTGGGCGGAGGACTACCGGGGCCGCGCGGCCGTCGTCTACGGCCACACCCCCGTCCCCGAGGCCACCTGGCTCAACAACACCATCTGCCTGGACACCGGCGCCGTCTTCGGCGGCAGGCTCACCGCGCTGCGCTGGCCCGAGCGCGAGCTGGTCGACGTCCCCGCCGAGCGGGTCTGGTACGAGCCGGCCAGGCCGCTGCGCACCGAGGCGCCCGGCGGGCACGACGGCCGGCCGCTGGACCTGGCGGACGTCCAGGGCCGCCGGGTCGTGGAGACCCGGCACGCGGGCCGCATCACCGTGCGCGAGGAGAACGGGGCGGCGGCCCTGGAGGTCATGAGCCGCTTCGCGACCGACCCCCGGCTGCTGCCGTACCTCCCGCCGACCATGGCGCCGACCGCCACCTCGGGGGTGGACGGCTACCTGGAGCACCCGACGGAGGCGTTCGCGCAGTACGCGGCCGACGGGGTCGCGCGGGTCGTGTGCGAGGAGAAGCACATGGGCTCGCGGGCGGTGGCCCTGGTGTGCCGCGACGCCGAGACGGCCCGCGCCTGCTTCGGCGTGGACGGACCCACCGGGTCCCTCTACACCCGCACCGGCCGGCCCTTCCTCGACGACGCCTCCCTCACCGAGGCGATCCTCGACCGGCTGCGCACGGCGATCGGCGAGGCCGGCCTGTGGGACGAGCTGTCCACCGACTGGCTGCTGCTGGACGCCGAGCTGATGCCGTGGTCGCTGAAGGCGTCCGGGCTGCTGCGCTCCCAGTACGCCGCCGTGGGCGCCGCCTCCGGCGCGGTGTTCCCGAGCGCGCTGGCCGCCCTGGAGAGCGCCGCGGCGCGGGGTGTCGACGTCTCCGGCCTGCTGGACCGCCAGCGCGCCCGCTCCGCCGACGCCGCCGCGTTCACCGACGCCTACCGCCGCTACTGCTGGAGCACCGACGGCCTGGACGGCGTCCGCCTGGCCCCGTTCCAGATCCTCGCCGTGCAGGGCCGCAGCCTGGCCGCCGTTCCGCACGACGAGCAGCTCGCCCTCATCGACCGGCTCGTCGAGCACGACGGCAGCGGCCTGCTGCAGACCACCCGGCGGCTGTACGTCGACACCGGCGACCCCGAGTCGGTACGCGCCGGCACCGACTGGTGGCTGGAGATGACCGGCCGTGGTGGCGAGGGCATGGTCGTCAAGCCCGTCGAGGCCGTCGTCCGCGACGAGAAGGGCCGCCTGGTGCAGCCCGGCGTCAAGTGCCGGGGCCGCGAGTACCTGCGGATCATCTACGGACCCGAGTACACGCGTCCCGACAACCTGGCCCGGCTGCGGCAGCGGTTCCTGAACCACAAGCGGTCCCTGGCGATCCGCGAGTACGCCCTCGGCCTGGAGGCCCTGGACCGGCTCGCGGACGGCGAGCCGCTGTGGCGGGTGCACGAGGCGGTCTTCGGCGTCCTGGCGCTGGAGTCGGAGCCGGTCGACCCGCGGCTGTGACACCCTCCCGGCCGGCCCCGCGGACGGGCCGGCCGGGACCGACACGCACGGGTCCGCGCGAGCGGGGGGTGAACACGCGCCCGAATGGTCAGGATGGAGGCATGGGATTCCACGTCGACTCCGAGGCCGGGCGGCTCAGCCGCGTCATCCTGCACCGGCCGGATCTCGAGCTCAAAAGGCTCACCCCCAGCAACAAGGACGCCCTTCTCTTCGACGACGTGCTCTGGGTGCGCCGGGCACGCGCCGAGCACGACGGGTTCGCCGACGTGCTCCGCGACCGCGGGGTCGAGGTGCACCTCTTCGGCGACCTGCTCGCCGAGACCCTTCGGGTCCCGGCGGCCCGGCGGCTCGTCCTGGACCGGGTCTTCGACGAGAAGGAGTACGGAGTGCTGGCCACGGACCACCTCCGGGCCGCCTTCGAGACCCTGCCCGCCCCCGAGCTCGCCGAGGCCCTGGTCGGCGGGATGACCAAACGGGAGTTCCTGGAGGCGCACACGGAACCGGCCTCCGTGCGCTTCCACGTGATGGAGCTGGACGACTTCCTGCTCGGACCGCTGCCCAACCACCTCTTCACCCGCGACACCTCGGCCTGGATCTACGACGGCGTCTCCATCAACGCCATGCGCTGGCCCGCCCGGCAGCGCGAGACGGTCCACTTCGAGGCGATCTACCGGCACCATCCGCTCTTCCGCGACGAGACGTTCCCCCTGTGGTCCGAGGGGCAGGCCGACTACCCCTCCACCATCGAGGGCGGGGACGTGCTGGTCATCGGCAACGGCGCCGTGCTCATCGGCATGAGCGAGCGGACCACCCCCCAGGCCGTGGAGATGCTCGCCCACAAGCTGTTCGCGGCCGGCTCCGCGCGCACGATCGTGGCCCTCGACATGCCCAAGCGGCGGGCCTTCATGCACCTCGACACCGTGATGACGATGGTCGACGGCGACACCTTCACCCAGTACGCCGGGCTCGGCATGCTGCGCTCCTACACCATCGAGCCGGGCGTGGGGGAGAAGGAGCTGAAGGTCACCGACCATCCGCCCGAGCACATGCACCGCGCGATCGCCGCCGCGCTCGGACTGGGCGAGATCCGCGTCCTGACCGCGACGCAGGACGTCCACGCGGCCGAGCGAGAGCAGTGGGACGACGGCTGCAACGTCCTGGCCGTCGAGCCGGGCGTCGTCGTCGCCTACGAACGCAACTCCACCACCAACACGCACCTGCGCAAACAGGGCATCGAGGTGATCGAGATCCCGGGCAGCGAGCTGGGCCGGGGCCGGGGCGGACCGCGCTGCATGAGCTGTCCGGTGGAACGCGCGGCCGTGTAGAGAAGATCAGGCTGTATAGAAATTCAGAAGTTCGTATAGACTTCCAGGAGTCCCTGTACCTGCACCTCTGGAGCGCCCCCATGGCGACAGTCCCGACCGCCCTCGCCGGCCGCCACTTCCTCAAGGAGACCGACTTCACCGCGGACGAGTTCCGCGGCCTGGTCGAGCTGGCCGCGGAGCTGAAGGCCGCCAAGAAGGCCGGGAGCGAGACACCGTACCTGCGGGGCAGGAACATCGCGCTGATCTTCGAGAAGACCTCCACGCGCACCCGCTGCGCGTTCGAGGTCGCCGCCGCCGACCAGGGTGCCTCGACCACGTACCTGGACCCGTCGGGCTCGCAGATCGGCCACAAGGAGTCGGTGAAGGACACCGCCCGCGTGCTCGGGCGGATGTTCGACGGCATCGAGTACCGCGGCGACAGCCAGCGGAAGGTCGAGGAGCTGGCCGCCCACGCCGGGGTGCCCGTCTACAACGGCCTCACCGACGACTGGCACCCCACCCAGATGCTCGCCGACGTGCTCACCATGACCGAGCACAGCACCAAGCCCCTGACGGAGATCTCCTTCGCCTACCTCGGCGACGCCCGCTTCAACATGGGCAACTCCTACCTGGTCACCGGCGCCCTGCTCGGCATGGACGTGCGCATCGTCGCCCCGAAGGCCTACTGGCCCGCCCAGGAGATCGTCGAGGAGGCCCGCGAGCTCGCCGAGACCAGCGGGGCGCGCGTCACCCTCACCGAGGTCCTGGACGAGGGCGTCCGCGGTGCCGACTTCGTCGCCACGGACGTCTGGGTCTCCATGGGCGAGCCCAAGGACGTCTGGGCCGAGCGGATCGCCGCGCTGTCCCCGTACGCGGTGACCATGGACGTCCTGCGCGCCACCGGCAACCCGGACGTGAAGTTCCTGCACTGCCTGCCGGCCTTCCACGACCTGGGCACCAAGGTCGGCCAGGAGGTCCTCGAGGCCCACGGTCTCGACTCCCTCGAGGTCACGGACGAGGTCTTCGAGTCCGCGCACTCGGTCGTCTTCGACGAGGCGGAGAACCGGCTGCACACCATCAAGGCCGTCCTCGTCGCCACCCTCGCCTGAGCAGCACCGATAGGCTGACCGGCGGCCCGGAGCCACCCCTTCCGCGCCGCCGGCCCGCGACCACCGTCGCGCCCCCGCACCACCAGAAACGAGCACCACCCGCAATGCCCGCTCACCGCATCAAACCGCCCGCGCTCCTCGTCGCCGAATCCGGCGCCGACCGCGAAGGCCACGGCCTCAAGCGCACCATGGGGCTGTTCCAGCTCGTCTGCTTCGGCGTCGGCGCCATCGTCGGCACCGGCATCTTCGTCGGCCTGTCCGACTCCGTCGCCGCGGCCGGCCCGGCCGTCGTCGTCTCCTTCGTGCTCGCCGCGATCACCTGCGTCTTCACCGCGTTCGCCTTCGCCGAGCTGGGCGGCGCGATCCCCGTCTCCGGCTCCTCGTACTCCTTCGCCTACGCCGGCCTCGGCGAACGCACGGCCTTCCTGGTCGGCTGGTGCCTCCTGCTGGAGTACGGCGTGTCGGTGTCCGCGGTCGCGGTCGGCTGGAGCCAGTACGTCAACGAGCTGCTGGACAGCGTCGTCGGCCTCCGGCTGCCGCACGCCCTCTCCGCCGGCCCCGGCGACGGCGGCCTGGTCAACCTCCCCGCGGTGATCGTCATCGCCCTGGCCTGCGTCCTGCTGGTGCGGGGCGTGCGCGAGAGCGCCCGGGCCACCGCCGCGATGGCCGTGCTCAAGCTCGCCGTCCTCGTCGCCTTCTGCGCCATCGGCTTCTCCGCGTTCGAGGACGGCAACCTCACCCCGTTCTCCCCGGCCGGCCTCGGCGGCATCGGCGCCGGCACCACGGCCGCCTTCTTCTCGTACATCGGCTTCGACGCCATCACCACCGCCGGCGAGGAGGCCAAGAACCCGCGCCGCGACATCCCGATCGCGATCCTCGTCTGCATCGGCCTGGTCACCCTGCTGTACTGCGCGGTCGCCCTCGCCGCGATCGGCGCCGTCGGCGGGCCCGAGGTCGGCGACCGGCCGGCCGCGCTGTCGTACGTCGTGGACCGGGTCACCGGCTCGGCGATCGGCGGCGGCGTCGTCGCCTTCGGCGCGGTCGTGGCCATCGCCTCGGTGGTGCTCGCCGTGATGTACGGCCAGACCCGCATCCTGCTGTCCATGTCCCGCGACGGACTCGTCCCGCCGGTGTTCGAGAAGGTCTCGCCGCGCACGGCCACGCCCGTCGCCGGCACCCTGATCGTCGGCACCGTCTTCGCGCTCCCGGCCGCCTTCGCCCCGCTGGACGCGGTGGTCAACCTGTGCACCATCGGCACCCTGGCCACGATGGCCGCCGTCAACGTCGCGGTGATCGCCCTGCGCCGCCGCGAGCCGGGCCTCGCCCGCACCTTCCGCGTCCCGCTGTACCCGGTGACGCCGCTGCTCGGCGTCGGCTTCTGCCTCTACCTGATCTACGAGACGGGCGCCACGACCTGGCTCCAGTTCGCCGTCTTCCTCGCGGTGGGCCTGCTGGTCTACTCGGCCTACGGGCGCCGGCACTCCCGGCTCGCCCGGACCGCGCTCACTCCTGAGGACGCCGCTGAGCGGGTACCCCAGGAAGCCTGAACCAGACCGCCTTGCCGGAGTCGGTGGGGCGGTGGCCGCAGGACGAGCTCAGGGCGCGGATCAGCAGCAGACCGCGCCCGTGCTCCTGCCAGGGGTCGGGCGGCTCCTTGCCGGGGTGCGTGAGGTCGCCCGGCGGCCGCGGATCGGGGTCGTGCACCTCGACCTGGCAGCCGGTCGGCAGCAGCTCCACCACCAGCTCGATCGGCGCCCCGCCGCCGGTGTGCTCGACGGCGTTGGCGACCAGCTCGGCCGTCAGCAGCTCCGCGGTGTCGCTGTCGGCCGTGTGCTCCAGCTCGGCCAGGGCCGTGCGCACCAGGGCACGGGCCACCGGCACGGCCGCGGTGGTGTGCGGCAGCGCGAGGCGCCAGAGGGCGGGGGCGGATGGGTGATCGTGCACGGCGAGTCCGTTCTGGAGCAGGCGGTCCTGTCCTGCTGTCAACCTCATGAATGGTACGGCGCCGCCCGGCGGAGCCCTTCGACGGGCACCACGCGGGACCTCCGGCCTCGGCACCGGGCGGCCCACCCAGGGGAACGTCCGCCCTCGCCCGGGTGCTCCCGTTGTCACGCCGTTGTCGACGTCCGGTGACGGATGTGACGGAAGACGATCGTCCGTAACCCACCCCCACCTGGCCTATCGCGCACTCATGACGACAGTCACAGAACAGTGATAGCGTCGATGGGCAGCGCTCAGTGATGCCGTGCCCGTCCCAGGAGGCCGCCCGTCATGAGTCCCTTCACCGGCTCCGCCGCCCGCACCCCCGACTGGCGGCACCTGCGCGTCGATCTCACCGACGGTGTCGCCACCGTCACCCTGGCCCGCCCCGACAAGCTCAACGCGCTGACCTTCGAGGCCTACGCCGACCTGCGCGACCTGCTCGCCGAACTGTCCCGGGAGCGGTCCGTACGGGCCCTGGTGCTGGCCGGCGAGGGGCGCGGCTTCTGCTCCGGCGGCGACGTCGACGAGATCATCGGCGCCACCCTGTCCATGGACACCGCGCGGCTCCTGGACTTCAACCGGATGACCGGCCAGGTGGTGCGGGCGGTGCGGGAGTGCCCGTTCCCGGTGATCGCCGCGCTGCACGGCGTCGCGGCCGGGGCGGGCGCCGTCCTCGCCCTGGCGGCCGACTTCCGCGTCGCCGACCCCAGCGCCCGCTTCGCCTTCCTCTTCACCCGCGTCGGCCTGTCCGGCGGCGACATGGGCGCCGCCTACCTGCTGCCCCGGGTCGTCGGCCTCGGCCACGCCACCCGCCTGCTGATGCTCGGCGAACCGGTGCGGGCGCTCGAGGCCGAGCGGATCGGCCTGATCAGCGAGCTCACCGACGAGGGCCACGCCGACGAGGCCGCCCGCACCCTCGCCCGCCGCCTCGCCGACGGCCCGGCCCTGGCGTACGCCCAGACCAAGGCCCTGCTGACGGCCGAGCTGGACATGCCCCTGGCGGCGGCGGTGGAACTGGACGCCTCGACCCAGGCGCTCCTGATGACCGGCGAGGACTACGCGGAGTTCCACGCGGCCTTCACGGAGAAGCGCCCGCCGAAGTGGCGAGGGAGGTAGGCGGAATGCTCTCGACCGAGGGGACCGGTCCCACCCCGGGAGCGCGGGGCGGTGCCGATCAGCGGCTCCGGGGCGGGGCGCGACCGGCCACGACGGCGCCGCGCCCGCCGGCGGACACGAGCCACCCCCTGCGCGTGGCGATCATCGGCGGAGGCCCCGGCGGCCTCTACACCGCCGCCCTCCTCAAACGCCTCGCCCCCGACCGCGAGGTCACCGTCTGGGAACGCAACGCCCCCGACGACACCTTCGGCTTCGGTGTCGTCCTCTCCGACGAGACCCTCGGCGGCATCGAACACGCCGACCCGGAGGTCTACGCGGCCCTCCAGAGGGACTTCGTCCGCTGGGACGACATCGACATCGTCCACCGAGGCACCCGCCAGACCTCCGGAGGACACCGCTTCGCGGCCCTGGGCCGCCGCCGCCTCCTGGAGATCCTGCACGCCCGCTGCCGCGCCCTCGGCGTGGACCTCCGCTTCCGCACCGAGGCCCCGCACCCGGACCGGCTCGCGCGGGCCTACGACCTCGTCGTCGCCGCCGACGGGGTGCACAGCACCACCCGGGACGCCTACGCGGAGGTGTTCCGCCCGCGCGTCACCGCCCACCGCTGCCGTTACATCTGGCTGGCCGCCGATTTCCCCTTCGACGCCTTCCGGTTCGAGATCGCCGAGACCGAGCACGGCGTGATGCAGCTGCACGGCTACCCGTACTCCCGCCCGTCACCCGACCACCACCCCTCAACGAGGCCCTCCGGGCCGCAGGACGAATCCGCGTCCACCGTCATCGTCGAGATGCGCGAGGAGGTGTGGCGGGCGGCCGGCTTCCACGAGCTGGGCGAGCGCGAATCCGCCGACCGCTGCGCCGAGATCTTCGCCGACGCCCTCGGCGGCCGGCCGCTCAGGTCCAACAAGTCGGCGTGGACCACCTTCCGCACGGTCGTCAACGAACGCTGGTCGCACGGCAACGTCGTCCTCCTCGGCGACGCCGCCCACACGGCCCACTTCTCCATCGGCTCCGGCACCAAGCTCGCCGTCGAGGACGCCCTCGCGCTCGCCGCCTGCCTGGACGAGCAGCCCTCGCTCAAGGAGGCCCTGGCCGCCTACGAGGAGGAGCGGCGCCCCGTCGTCGCCTCCACCCAGCGGGCGGCCCGCGCCAGCCTGGAATGGTTCGAGGACCTCGCCCGGTACCTGGACCAGCCGCCCCGCCGCTTCGCCTTCAACCTGCTCACCCGCAGCCGCCGCGTCACCCACGACAACCTGCGGCTGCGCGACCCCCGCTTCACCGAGTCCGTCGAGCGCGAGTTCGGCTGCCCGCCCGGCACACCCCCGATGTTCACCCCGTTCCGGCTGCGCGGCCTGACCCTGCGCAACCGCGTCGTCGTCTCCCCGATGGACATGTACTCCGCCACCGACGGCGTCCCCGGCGACTTCCACCTGGTCCACCTGGGCGCCAGGGCGCTGGGCGGCGCCGGACTGGTGATGACCGAGATGGTGTGCGTCAGCCCGGAGGGCCGCATCACCCCCGGCTGCGCCGGCCTCTACACCGGACGGCAGGCCGAGGCATGGCGGCGGATCACCGACTTCGCGCACGCCCAGGCGCCCGGCACCGCGATCGGCGTCCAGCTCGGACACAGCGGACGCAAGGGCTCGACGCGGCTGATGTGGGAGGGCATGGACGAGCCGCTCCCGGACGGCAACTGGCCCCTCGTGGCCGCCTCCCCGCTGCCGTACCGGCCGGACGGCCAGACCCCGCGCGAGCTGACCCGTGCCCAACTGACCGACGTGAGAGAGCAGTTCGCGTCCGCCGCCGCGCGCGCCGCGCGCGCCGGGTTCGATCTGCTCGAACTGCACTGCGCCCACGGCTATCTGCTCTCCGGCTTCCTCTCCCCGCTCACCAACCTCCGCACCGACGCCTACGGCGGCACCCTGGAGAAACGGCTCCGCTTCCCGCTGGAGGTCTTCGACGCCGTACGCGGCGTGTGGCCGGGGGACCGGCCCATGACCGTGCGGATCTCCGCGACCGACTGGGCCGAGGGCGGCACGAGCGCCGAGGAGGCCGTGGAGATCGCCCGCGCCTTCGCCGCGCACGGCGCCGACGCCATCGACGTGTCCACCGGGCAGGTCGTGTCCGACGAACGGCCGGAGTTCGGGCGGTCGTACCAGACGCCCTTCGCGGACCGCATCCGGCACGAGGCGGGCGTCCCGGTGATCGCCGTCGGCGCGATCTCCTCCTGGGACGACGTCAACTCGCTGATCCTGGCCGGACGCGCCGACCTGTGCGCCCTCGCCCGCCCCCACCTGTACGACCCGCACTGGACGCTGCACGCGGCGGCCGAACAGGGCTACGCGGGCCCGGGCGCCGTCTGGCCGGCGCCGTACCGGGCGGGCAGCCGCCGCCCGCAGACCGGGCGCACCGACGCCCCCAAGCCCCGGCTGGCGTTGCGCGACCGGCCCGCTCGGGACGCGTAGTCCCCGGCCGCGCACATCGCACGCGACGGCGGTGGGCTCCGGTGCGCCGGAGCTCCTCTCAGGCCGGCTCCTGGGCCACGAAGCCGGCCCCGGCGTCCCGGAGTCGCTCGTGCAGCGCCCGGAAGACGGCCGCCGAGCGGGTGCCGGGCCAGTCGGCGGGCAGCAGCCGGGCCGGCAGGCCCGGATCGGTGTAGGGGAGGTGGCGCCAGGAGTCCAGGGCCAGGAGGTAGTCCCGGTACGCCTCCTCGGGCGGGGTGTCCGGGCGGCGCTCCCAGTCGTGCAGCACGCGCGCGTGGCGGTCGAGGAACGCCTCGTGCGCCTCGGCGATCGCTGCCAGGTCCCACCACCGCGCCACCGCCTCGGCGGTCGGGGAGAAGCCCAGGTGCTCCCCGCGGAAGAAGTCCACGTAGGCGTCCAGGCCCAGGCGGCCCAGCGTGTGCCGGGACTCCTCGTACAGCCGGGCCGGGGCGATCCACACCCCGGGGGCGGCGGTGCCGAAGCCCAGACCGGCCAGACGGGAGCGCAGCACGTGCCGTTTCTGCCGCTCCGTCTCGGGCACGGAGAACACGGCGAGCACCCAGCCCTCGTCGGCGTAGGGCGCGGTGGCGTAGATGCGCCGGTCCCCGTCCTCCAGCAACTGCCGTGCCCCGGCGGACAGTTCGTATCCGGCCGCGCCGCTCGCCGTGCGGGCGGGCAGCAGTAGCCCGCGCCGCTTCAGCCGCGACACCGACGATCGTACGGAGGGCGCGTCCACCCCCACCGCGGCCAGCAGCCGGATCAACTCGGCGACGGGCACCGGGCCCGGCGCGAAACGGCCGTACGCGCCGTAGAGCGTGACGATCAGGGACCTCGGGGTGTGCTGCGCGTGCTGGTCGGACACGTTGATCATCTTAGGCCGTCGGCATCAGCCCTGGTCACCCCGGACGTCGGAGGAGGTCAGGAGCCGGTACCGCTGGAGCTTGCCGGTCGCCGTGCGCGGCAGCGCGTCCCGGAAGTGGATCTCCCGCGGGCACTTGTACGGCGCCAGCTCGGACAGGAGGTGCGCGCGCAGGGCCTCGGTGTCCGGCTCGGCGCCGTCCCTCAGCACCGCGTGGGCCACCACGACCTGTCCGCGCGCCGCGTCGGGCCGGCCCACCACCGCCGCCTCCACCACGTCCGGATGCCGCAGCAGCGCGTCCTCCACCTCCGGCCCGGCGATGTTGTACCCGGCGGAGATGATCATGTCGTCGGCGCGTGCCACGTACCGGAAGTACCCGTCGGGATCACGGACGTAGGTGTCCCCGGTGACGTTCCAGCCGCCCTGCACGTACTCCCGCTGCCGCGGATCGGCGAGGTAGCGGCAGCCGACAGGGCCGCGCACCGCCAGCAGTCCGGGCTCCCCGTCCGGTACGGGCACGCCGTTCTCGTCCTGCACGCGCGCCTGCCACCCCGGCACCGGAACGCCCGTGGTGCCGGGGCGAACGGCGTCGTCGGCCGCCGAGACGAAGATGTGCAGCAGTTCGGTGGCGCCGATACCGTTGATGATGCGCAGGCCGGTGCGTTCGTGCCAGGAGTGCCAGGTGGCCGCCGGCAGGTTCTCGCCCGCCGAGACGCAGCGCCGCAGACACGTCACGTCGTAGGCGTCCACCTCGTCCAGCATCGCCCGGTAGGCCGTCGGTGCGGTGAACAGCACCGACACCCGGTGCTCGGCGATCGCGGGCAACAGCTGCCTCGGGCCCGCCTGTTCGAGCAGCAGCGCGCTCGCCCCGGCCCGCATCGGGAAGATCACCAGCCCGCCGAGCCCGAAGGTGAAGCCGAGCGGTGGACTGCCCGCGAAGAGGTCGTCCGCGCGCGGCCTCAGGACGTGCCGGGAGAAGGTGTCGGCGACGGCGAGCACGTCTCGGTGGAAGTGCATGCACCCCTTGGGGCGCCCGGTGGTGCCCGAGGTGAAGGCGATCAGCGCGACGTCGTCGGCCGCGGTCGCCACGGCCGGGAACGGGACGTCCGGCGCGGCGCCGGCTTCCGTGCGGACCAGCAGGTCGTCGGGTGCGTCCCCGCCGTACGTCGCGATCCGCAGGCCCGGGACCTCCGCCTTCGCGAGATCGTCGACGGCACGGACGTCGCACAGGGCGTGCCGCACGCGGGCGATCCCGCAGATCGTGCTCAGCTCGTGCGGGCGCTGCTGCGCCAGCACGGTGACCGCCACCGCGCCCGCCTTCAGCACCGCCAGCCAGCAGGCGGCCAGCCACGGGGTGGTGGGGCCGCGCAGCAGCACCCGGTTGCCGGGCACGACACCGAGGTCGCCAGTGAGCAGATGCGCGATCCGGTCGACGCGGGCCCGCAGCTGCCCGTACGTCCAGACCTCCCCGGACGCGGTGCGGAAGACGGTGCGGTCGTCGGGCGGGCCGGTGAGCAGCTCGGCGGCGCAGTTCAGCCGGGCCGGGTAGCGCAGCTCCGGCAGGTCGAAGCAGAGTTCGGGCCACTGGTCGGGGGGCGGCAGGTGCTCGCGCGTGAACGTGTCGACGTGGGCGGAGAGGCGCGGTCCGGCCCGGTGCGGTGCCGGGTGGTGGGGATCTGCGGCGCGCGGATCTGCGGCGTGCGGATCTGCCATGGCGGTTCGCCCCCTTTGTCGTGGTGGGCTCGCGCAACGAGCGTATCGTGTTGGTGACGGCAGTCAACGGTGCGCGATAACCTCGGATGTGGCCCGGTGGGCAGGGGAGCAGGGGAAGGGACCGGCGATGACCGCATTCTCGCTCGAACCGGCACAACTCGCCTGGTGCGAGCACCTGCGCACCCTGGCGGCCGAACGGCTGCGCCCCTTGGCCGACAAGGGGGAGCCGGGCCACGTCAACCGTCCCCTCGTCGCCGAACTCGGCGCCCTCGGCCTGCTGGCCCGCCTGTTCACCTCCGGCGCGCTCGACCTGTGCCTGATGCGCGAGTCCCTCGCCTACGCCTGCACGGAGGCCGAGACCGCGCTCGCCCTCCAGGGGCTCGGCGCCCATCCGGTGTACGCCCACGGCACCGAGACCCAGCGCGCCCGCTGGCTGCCCCGCGTGAGCGACGGCACCGCGGTGGCCGCCTTCGCACTCAGCGAGCCCGCGGCGGGCTCGGACGCGGCGGCCCTGACATTGAGGGCGGAGCCGACGGGGACGTGGAACGCGGCGGGCGGGACCGGGCCGGCCGGGGAGCGGGGTGTCGCGGACGGCGCCGGGTCGGCAGGACCGCGGGACGCCACGGGCGTGGCCGGGGCGCAGGGCGCCTCCGTGCGAAGCCGCGGCGGCTCGCGGAGCGACGCCCGGCCGGACGACACCGCCGCCCCCACCCTGGCCGCGGAACCCGACGGACGTTCCGCCTGGCGGCTCACCGGCGAGAAGTGCTGGATCTCCAACGCCCCCGAGGCCGACTTCTACACCGTCTTCGCCCGCACCACCCCCGGCGCCGGCGCCCGCGGCGTCACCGCCTTCCTGGTACCGGCCGACCGTCCCGGCCTCACCGGCACCCCCCTCGACATGCTCTCGCCGCACCCCATCGGCGCCCTGGCCTTCGACGCCGTGCCCGTCACCGCCGCCGACGTGCTCGGCGAGCCGGACCGCGGCTTCCGCGTCGCCATGGGCACCCTCAACCTGTTCCGCCCCAGCGTCGGCGCCTTCGCCGTCGGCATGGCCCGCGCCGCCCTGGACGCCACCCTGGCCCACACCTCGGCCCGCGAGGCCTTCGGCGGCAGACTCCGCGACCTCCAGACCGTCTCCCACCAGGTCGCCGAGATGGCCCTGCGCACCGAGGCGGCCCGCCTCATGGTGTACGCGGCGGCGACGGCGTACGACGAGAACGCGCCGGACGTGCCGCGGCGCGCCGCGATGGCGAAGCTCCTCGCCACCGAGACCGCCCAGTACGTCGTCGACAAGGCCGTCCAGCTGCACGGCGCCCGCGCCCTGCAACGCGGCCACCTCCTCGAACACCTCTACCGCGAGGTCCGCGCCCCCCGCGTCTACGAGGGCGCGAGCGAGGTGCAGCGCGACATCATCGCCAAGGAGCTGTACCGCACACAGGACACGACCGGGGAGGCCGGAGCATGACCGCCGAACGCGTGAACCCGCCCGACCTCTCCCCGCCCACCGGCTTCTCCCACGCCGTCGTCGCCACCGGCACCCGCGTCGTCCTCCTGGCCGGCCAGACCGCGCTGGACACCGACGGGAAGATCACCGGCGACACCCTCCCCGAACAGTTCGAGAAGGCCCTCACCAACCTCCTCACCGCCCTGCGCGCCGCCGGCGGCACCCCCGCGGACCTGGCCCGCGTCACCGTCTACGCCACCGACGTCGCCGACTACCGCCGCCACGCCGCCGGCCTCGGCCGCACCTGGCGCCGGCTCGCCGGCCGCGACTACCCGGCGATGGCGGTCGTGGAGGTCGTACGCCTGTGGGACGAACGGGCGCTGGTGGAACTGGACGGTTTCGCCGTACTGCCGTAAGCCCCCTGCCCGGACCTAGAGTTCGGGTATGCCGGACATCGAACTGAGCGCGGGAACCCTCGAGTACGAGGACACGGGCGGCGAGGGACCGGTCGTCGTCCTCCTCCACGGCCTGGTCCACGACGCCTCCGTCTGGCGCGAGGTCACCGCCGGCCTGCGTGCCGACCACCGGGTGATCGCACCGACCCTGCCCTACGGCTCCCACCGCAGGCCCCTGTCCCGCCCGCCCACGCCGGACCTCGTCAACGAACTGATCGCCGAGTTCCTCGACCGCCTCGACCTGACCGACGTCACCCTGGTCGAGAGCGACTGCGGCCGGGCCCAGACGGTGGCGGCCCGGCATCCCGAGCGCCTCGCCCGGCTCGTGCTGATCTCGTGCGAGGCCTTCGACAACTACCCGCCGGGACTGCCCGGCAAGCTGATCGGCCTCGCCTGCCGCGTGCCCGGCGGCGTGCCCCTGCTGGTCCGCACCCTGGGCCTGAAGCCCCTGCGCCGCCTGCCCGTCGGGATCGGCGCGCTCACCAGACGCCCCGTGCCGGACGCGATCGTCGACGGCTGGCTGCGCCCCCTGCGCACCGACCCGGCGATCCGCCGCGACTTCCGGCACTACAACACCCACGTCCGGCGCGGCGAACTGCTGGAGGCCGCCCAGGGGCTGCGGCGCTTCGACCGGCCCGCACTGGTCGTCTGGGCCCTCGAGGACCTGATGATGCCCCGCGACCACGGCCGCCGTCTGGCCGAGATCCTCCCGCAGGGCAGGCTGGTGGAGGTCGAGGACAGCCGGACGCTGATCGCCGAGGACCAGCCGGAACTCCTCACCTCCCTGCTGAGGGAGTTCATCGCCGAGAAACCCTGAGGACGACGCCCGCGACGGTCAGGCGGCCGTCGCCGCACCCTCGGCGGGCACCCGGTGCGGCCCGACGGCGCGGCCGTCGGGCCGCAGCTCACCGGTGTCGTCGAAGACGATGCCGCCGTCGCACAGCAGGTTCCACCCCTGCTCGGGGTGGGCGGCGACGACGTGCGCGGCGGGGGAGTCGGCCCCAGGGCAGGAAGGCCGGTGGGAACACATGGCGCACCTCCACGTCGTGAGGGCCGTCCCGGAGGTGGGACCGCCCGTACAGACCGACCGTGCGCCCCGTCGGCAGTCGCCGCCAAGGGACAGCGGCCAAGCGTGACAACACCCGGACGACACGGCGACCGTTCCACGACGGCCGACGCGGACTCGCCACCGAAGGGGTGAGGGTCACTCTCTTCGGGTTGCCCGCCCGGTACCAGTGGAATCCCTCATTCCGACCGACCGGGAGGTCTCCCATGTCCCTACGCCCCGCCGCCCTCGCCGCGGCCGCCGGCGCCGCCCTGATCCTGCTGGCCGCCCCCACCGCGACCGCGAAGGCCGACGCCGCCGAGACGGTGACCGTCGACTCCACCGGCCGCATCGCCGCGGACGGCACCATCACCCTCTCCGGAACCTACCGCTGCTCCGGCGGCACCGGTCCGGTGTACGTCAGCTCGTCCGTGAGCCAGGGCGACAGAACCGTCGAGTACGGCATCGGAGGCACCCTCGCGGTGTGCGACGGCCACCAGCACCGCTGGACCAACATCGGCAGGCCCTACCGCGCCCTGCGGCCCGGCACGGCCCACGTCGGCGCCACCCTGATGGAACTGCGCCCGGTCGGCATCGTCTCGCTGCCGAGCTTCCACGCCCTGAACGAACAGGACATCAAACTGGTCCGGGGCTGACGCCCGTCTGGTCCGGGGGCGGGCCCGCACCCGTTTCGGCCATCCGCAAACGGGCGCGGGCCCGCCTCCCCACGACGGCCGCCACCGCGTGGGACACGGCCCAGGAGCCCGGCGCTGGACGAGCGGCTTCACCAGGTGCTCCAGCGTCGCGGGACCGGCGGACCGGGCCGCCGACCGCCACCGCCGGGGCCAGACCGGCCCACTGGGAAGTTTCCCGTCGCGTCCTGCCCCGAGGGGCGACCGCGACGGTCGGCTCACGCGCCGCCACGACCGCTCCGTCCTCGACGCGCACTGCCTTCTCGCCGCCCTGGGGCATCGCCCGCGGGGCACACTCGAGGACGGTCGCCCGCGGGGTCGGCGACGGCCTGTGCGGGAAGGCGCACCTCGCCGCTCCGGGCGGGCAGCAGACGCCCGAGCCGGGCGGGCAGCCACCAGTTGGCCCGGCCCATGAGCCGCATCAGGGCGGGCGCCAGCACCATCCGGACGACGGTGGCGTCGAGCACGACGGCGGTCATCACCACGAAACCGAGCTGGCGCAGGTCCTGACGGTGGGTGCTGAGCAGCCCGGTGAGGCTCACGACGAGCACGCCCGCGGCCAGGCTGATGGGAAGGGCGGTGCGGCGCAGGCCGTACAGCACGGCCGCCGAGTTGTCGCCGTGGGCCCGGTGGCGCTCGGCGATGCGGTGGACGAGGAAGACCTCGTAGTCCATCGACAGGCCGAACACCAGACTGAGGACGATCAGGGGCAGCAGGGGGCTGACGGCGGAGTAACCCAGCACCGGGGTGACCAGGGTGAGCACCCCGAAGGCGGCTCCCACGCAGAGCAGGTTCATCGCGATCGCCTTGAGCGGGACGAGCACCGAACGGAAGACCAGGAAGGTCAGGACGAACGTGCCGCAGCTGATCACCGCCAGCACCCACCACACCCGGTCACCGGCCGCGACGGCCAGGTCGTACACGGTCGCGGACGGCCCGGCGAACCGCACGGGCTGACCGGCGGGCAGCAGACGCGGTGCCAGGTCCTCGCGCAGCCGCTGCTGGAGAGCGGCCGCTGCCGCGGAGTCCGGCGCCTGCGCCTCGCCGATCAGCAGCAGGGTCAGGTCGCGGCCGTTGTCGATCGGAGCCGCCAGGGAGACCCGGCGGTCCTCGTCCAGCGCGTCGGACAGCGCCTGGGTGTCGACGGACCCGGCGCCCACCGGGTGGGGCAGGACGACCAGGGTGAGGCTCGCGATCCGGTCGGCCTCCATCCTGGCCAGTCCGTCGCCGGCGGCGGTGCCGGCGAGTACGGACCGGTCGAAGTGCAGCGCCGTGCGCAGTCCGAGCGCGGGGAGCGCGGCCAGCAGGAGGAGCAGCGTCGCGGCGGTGGCGTAGCGGGCGGGGTGCCGCATCAGGTGCTCGGTCCAGCGCGCCCAGGCACGGGGGCCGGGCTTCGGGCGGCGCCGTCCCGGCCGCTTCCAGGGCATCGGAGCCCAGTCCAGGACCCGGTCGCAGGAGGCGAGCAGCGCCGGCATCAGGGTGAGCGCGGCGAGGGTCGCGGTCGACGCGGCCAGCACCGCGGCGAGCGCCAGGGTCCGCATGTAGGCGATGTCCGTCAGCAGCAGACCTGTGGCGGTCGCGACGACGGCCGTGCCCGCCAGGAGGACCGTGGCACCGGCGGTGGCGGTGGCCTGTTCGGCGGCCCGGCCGGGCGGCAGCCCGGTGGCCCGACGCCGGCGGTGACGCAGCGACAGCAGCAGTGCGTAGTCCAGACCGACACCGAGTCCGACGGTGGCGACCACGGCCACCGCGGTCGCGTCCACGCCCCGGGACAGACCGGTCAGCGTCAGGATGCCGAGGCTGAGGACGATCGCGCTCCCGGCGAGCAGCAGCACCAGGGCGGCGGCTCCCAGGGAGCCGAGACCCACCGCCAGCAGCAGGGCGGCCGCGGGAACCGTGAACACCTCGGCGGACTCCACGTCCCGGGTGGTGGCACGGGCCAGTTCCGCCAGGACGGGATCCAGACCGACGAGGGCGACCGACACCGCGCCGTCCGAGCGGTCGCGGGCGATCTCCCGGGCTCGGTCGGCCAGTTCCGGCAGCACCTGCCGGGCGGTGTCCGTGCCGCCGAGGAGGCCGAGCATCACGTACGCGTGGCGGGGGTCCTGCCGCTCGGTGCGGGGCACCGGCAGGGCGGCCCCCACCCGCGGCTGCTTCGTCATCGCGGCGGTGACGGCCTGCGTGGTGCGCCCGTACACCGGATCGTCGGCCGACAGCGTGCGGGAGGCGAACGCCAGCATCACCTGCCGCGTGCCGACGTCGGGGAACCGGTCGGCGACCAGGTCCGCTGCGGCGGCCGAGGCCGACCGGTCGACCGTGATGTCCGGCGGCTGCAGGGCCCGGGGGAGGACGGACAGCACGGCGAGACTCGCCACGACCAGCACCAGCCACACGGACATCACCGCGAAGCGGTACCGCACCACGATCGTTCCGATGCGGCGCATCGACGCCTCCCTCACCCGCGCTGCCGAAGGCCCTTTGGCTATCACGGACGGGTCGGGGCGTTCCGGTCACCGCGACCGCCCGCAGGCCGCCCGGACACCTCGCTCGACCGGGCGGCGCAAGGCGTACCGCGTCCCGGGGCGGGCGGCCGCCGTGACCCGAACGAGTGATGCGGGGAGGGGAGGGAAGGGGCGGCGGCGGTTCCCGCCGGACGGCCGCCCGGGCAAGGACCGCGGACCCGGGCCCGGCTCCGCGGTCCTCACTCCCGAGGGTGAACGCGACCAGCGGTGACTACCCTGCGCGTTCCGTTGGCTATTTCCGCACACGCGTCTATCCCGGCCGGCACTTCTGCATGACGACCAGTGGCCCGACGTCGTCCGCGGCATCGCCCGGGACCCGCGGGAAGCGCTGCGCCCGTCCCGCGAGCCGTAGACGCCGCCGGACAGGGTCCGGGGCGGGTGGACCGGGCCGACGGTGGTGGGTCACGGTCACACCGCGGGGGCGCCGTCCCGGCCGAAGAGCGTCGCGATCCCGAAGTGGTGGCTGGGAAGGTTGTCCTCCGTCAGCAGACCGACGGTGAAGGAGTCCCGCACGGCCGCGGACATCACGGACTGCCCCTCCCGCCAGGGCTCGCCGTCCAGCGGGCCGTCGTAGTCGGTGGCCTCGCTCCAGGGGGTGTGGGTGTGCGGGAACCAGGGCTTGGCGGCATCGAGGTGGCGGTCGAGCAGCCGCGCCACGACCGGCTCCAGGGCCGCGAGGAGGCCGACCGGTGCGAGAGCGGGATCATCAGACACAAGGGGCCTCACCTGAGGAGGCCGCCGGGCGACGACGCACCGGCCGGGCCGCGGTCCTGCGGCCCGGCCGGCCTCTGCCCGGCGGCAGGGGAGCGGGACGAGCGCCCCGCTCCCCTGCCGCCGGGAGCCCGCGTTACCAGGCGGCCTTCGCGCTGTCGTAGGACTGCTGGCAGGTGGCGTTGGTCGCCTCGGTGGAGAGCTTCTGCATGGAGTTCTTCCAGACCTTCTTGACCACGGTCTCCGCGCCCCGGGTCTCCGCCGGGAGGGTGGGCGCGTACTTCTTGAACGCTCCCATCGCCGCGGTGGTGAACTTCCTGCACACCAGGCCGTCGGTGTTCTGGTAGGTGGTGTCCAGGTACCGTGCGACCTCCGCCCCGTTGGCGGTGGCCCAGTCGTTCCACGCCGTGCACGCACGGTCCGTGAACGCTTCCTGGTCGGTCTCGCTCAGCGCGCCCAGCTCGTTCAGCAGGGTGGTCTTGACCTTGTCGGGGACCGTGAACTGCTGGACGGGGAACTTGTCCTGGACCCCGGTGATGGCCGACAGGCACGAGGGGGGCAGATCCACCGCGTGCGCGGGCGCCTGTACGGTCAGCAGGGGGACGGACAGCATGGCGGCGACGACGGCGGCGCGCCGACAGATGTGACGAACGGTCATGGTGGGGGTGCCTCCTCAAGAGGAACGCGGATGCTCGGTCGGGCCGGAACAACGCCCTGATCACGTCAACGGCCGAAGCCCGCGCAGGTCACGCGTCGTCCCCCGGAAGCCGGAAGCCGGCCAGCCGTCCGGGGGACGCGCCGTGACCGTCCGCCACCGCGTGGATCCGGCACCTCTGCCGGACGTGCGGTCGCGAGGCCTTCCCGTGCCCTTCGAGCCCCGGACGAGCGGTGCGAACTGCTCCCGCGTCGGGCGGGCTTCCTCGTGCGGGGCCTTGAACACCGCATGTCTTCCCGCGCTTCCGTACGCCCCCACGGGAACGGCAACAGGCCGGTCGTCGGCAGGCGCGGCCGGGACGGGCGGCGGATGGTCTGCGAGGTGTGTGCGGCCATCCTCGCGGTTGCAGACGCAGGGGTGCGGGTGGCGTAGCTGTATCGTGCGGCCCACCATCTACACCGAGGGGGAGCGGCTATGGGGGGCATGACCGCCAAGGAACGAGTCGCGGGTCTCGTCGTCGCGTACGCGGCCCTGGTCGACGCGTCCAACGCATGTGACGCGCTGGACGAGGTGGTGGTGGCCGCCGACAGCTGGACTTCGGCCACGGATCTCCTCCGATCCTGCGGCTACCGCAAGGTCCCCAGGCGGGCCATGAACGACAAGGTCCCGGCAGAGGCGGTCGCGGCAGCCCTCACCAGTCCCGGAACGGTGTTCCGGAAGCGTTTTACGGCGGACACGCCGTGGACACCCGCCACCAAGTGAGGGAACGGTCCTCCAGGACCAACGGGACTCCTTCATCGTGCCCGCACGGCAGCTGCGGGGCAGGCCGGAAGGGTGAGCGGCGCACCGGCCATCGTGTGAACTCGGTCCGGCACCTGGAGCCGCCGGAGCACCTGACGACCACTCGGCACCGCGCGCACTGCGGCGTCCCGTAAGCGTGTGCTCTCCTGCAGGCGAGCCGAGTGGGGGAGGGGGCGGCGATCAGGCGTCGATGATGACGGGGATGATGAGGGGCTGGCGGCGGTACGTCCGGAATGCCCAGTTCGCCACGGCGCGGGCGATGAGCTGCTCCAGTTGGTGCGCATCGCCGACCCCTTCCTGGGCCGCGGTCGCCAGAGTCTTCTCGATGACAGGGACGACCGGTTCGAAGGTGGTGTCGTCGTGGACGAACCCGCGGGCCAGGAAGTCGGGCGGCTCGGTGAGGGCGCCCGTGTCGGCGTCGACGATCACCACCACGGTGACCACGCCTTCCTCCGCGAGGGTGACGCGGTCCTTCAGGGACGCCTCGGTGGCCCCGCCGACCTCCATGCCGTCCACGTAGACATTGCCCGCGGGCACCTTGCCGGTGATCGACGCGCGCCCGTCCACGAGGTCGACGACCACGCCGTCCTCGGCGATGACCACCCGCTCGGGATCGACCCCCGTACGGATGGCAAGGTCGGCGTTGGCCCGCAGGTGGCGCCATTCGCCGTGCACCGGCATGACATTGCGGGGCTTGACGATGTTGTAGCAGTACACGAGTTCACCGGCGCTGGCGTGCCCGGAGACGTGCACCTTGGCGTTGCCCTTGTGGACGACATGGGCGCCCCACCGGGTCAGCCCGTTGATCACCCGGTAGATGGCGTTCTCGTTGCCGGGGATCAGGGAGCTGGCGAGCAGGACGGTGTCGTCCTTGCCGATGCGGATCACATGGTCGCGGTTGGCCATCCGGGACAGCGCCGCCATCGGCTCGCCCTGGGATCCGGTACACACGAGGGCGATCTTGTGGTCGGGGAGCTTCTCCAGTTCCTTGGTACTGACGACCAGGCCGCGGGGAACCTTCAGGTAACCGAGGTCGCGGGCGATGCCCATGTTGCGGACCATGGAGCGGCCCACGAAGGCGACCTTCCGGCCGTGCTGGTGCGCGGCGTCCAGGACCTGCTGGATGCGATGCACATGACTGGCGAAGCTGGAGACGATCACCCGGCGCGGGGCGGTACGCATGACCTGCTCGATCGCCGGATTCAGTTCGCGCTCGGAGGTGGTGAAGCCGGGGACCTCGGCGTTGGTGGAGTCGGTGAGGAAGAGATCGACGCCTTCCTCACCGAGGCGGGCGAAGGCGCGCAGGTCGGTGATGCGGTCGTCCAGCGGGAACTGGTCCATCTTGAAGTCACCCGTGTGCAGCACCAGTCCGGCCCCCGTGCGGATCGCGATGGCGAGACTGTCCGGGATGGAGTGGTTGACCGCGACGAACTCGCAGTCGAAGGGGCCGAAGCCGCGCCGGTCTCCCTCACGGACCCGCACCGTGCGTGGTCTGATGCCGTGCTCCTTGAGCTTGGCCTCCAGGAACGCCAGTGTCAGCTTCGAGCCCACGACGGGGATGTCGGAGCGCTCTCGCAGCAGATACGGCACGCCGCCGATGTGGTCCTCGTGGCCGTGGGTGAGCACCACGGCCACGATGTCGTCCAGGCGATCGCGGATCGACGTGAAGTCCGGCAGGATCACGTCCACGCCGGGCTGAGTCTCTTCGGGGAACAGCACGCCGCAGTCGACGACGAGCAGCTTGCCGGCGTGCTCGAAGACGGTCATGTTGCGCCCGATCTCACCCAGACCGCCCAGGGCGACGACCCTCAGCCCTCCTTCGGGCAGCGGAGGGGCGGCTTTCAGTTCAGGATGCGGATGACTCATGCTTTTGACGTTACCCGAGAGTCTGCGGAGGTGATCCACGGACTGTCGGAGGTCCTGACGAAGGCGCTGGACGTGGCGGTGGGCGATCAGGCAGGTGGCGAGGCCGAGGAAGGCTTCGGTCCTGGCGCGCACCGTGTACTCCGTGACCGCCTGGCTGCTGTCCGGGACGAGCGCCGGCTACCACCCGGGCACCTGAGGGCCGCTGGTCGAGGCCGTTCTGCGTCGCCTCGACCACGCCGACATTTTTCTGATCATCGCCGGAGCCTGTACCCCTTTGGCCGTGCTCCTGCCCCCTGACCGGCAGGCACTGCTGCTGTGGATCGTGTGGATCGTGTGGACGGGTGCGCTGGCCGGCATCTCCTTTCGGGTCCTGGGGATCAATGCCCTCGCTGGCTGTACACCCCCTGCTGCCTGGCCCTGAGGGGGGCACCGGCGCGGTGCCTGCCCGACTTCCTGCACATCGGCGGAGCGGCGGTGGTCCCCCTGATGATGACCGGCGGTTTTCTCCGCGGCACGGGAGTGGCGGTCTACGCCGTCCACTGACCGCAGCAGCAGGATTCGCTCCTGCGTCACGGTGGTGTCGCCCCATTCGCACCGATCGGGGAGTGCGGCATGCGGTGAGGGCCCGGCCGGCGCGCGCCGGCCGGGCCCTCACCGCTGTTCTGGTGTCAGCGCGCGCCTGTCGCGTCGGTCAGGGGGACGCCGAGCATCATGACGTGCAGGGGGACTCTCGGTGGCTGATGAGCCGCACGTCGTGCTGTGCTGTGGGACAGTCGGCCCTCCTTCGTTCCGTGGTTCTCGGCCTGCCGGATCCGGGCCGGAGCCGGCAGGCGGATGCTCCGCCGCTGTGGTGGCCCGCTCGTCGGCCGGCCACCGGTCGTGCTGTCACGTGCGCACGCGTGCGTCCCGGCTCGTCCGCCGGTCCCAGCCCGGAAGCGGCAGGGTGCGGCGCCATGCGCGGGACACGAGTACGGCCGTCAGCACGGCGGCGACGGGCGTGAGGGCGAGCGGGAGATAGCCGGTGAGGTGGCCGGCGTTCCCGGTCAGCGCCGGGAGCAGGGACGCCCCGACCGCCGCGTACAGCCCGACGACCGTGAGCCGGATGCCGGGGGAGGTGCGGCAGACACCTCTCCAGGGCCGGGTCGCCGCGCCGGGGGTGGTCGCCTCCTGCGTCACCCTGGCGGCGTCGGTCAGGCGGCGGATGCCGGAGCGGGGGACGGAGCAGGCGAAGGTCCGGCCGTCAGGTGCGACGAAGACCGCCGGGACCATGCTCTTCCCGTCCGCCATGGTCCAGCGCCGGGCCCAGACCAGCCGGCCTGTCCCCTCGCCGAACTCCGTCGTCAGGGGGAGGATCTCGGCGCGGTCGACACAGAGTTCGACCGCGGTGTCACCGTCGACCGCGGCGCTCAGCCAGACCCTGTCGACCACCTTGGTGCTGCCGGCCCGGTCGCCGAGCGTGGTGCGGGCGTCGTGGACCGCGGTCAGCCACTCCACATACGCGGCGTTCACCTGCCCCGCCGCCGCGTCCTCGGCCAGCAGCCTGCGCGGACCGTGCTCGGAGACCCGCTCCGAGTTCACGAAGCCGACGGCCGCCCAGCACGCCACGAGCAGGAGAACCGCGAACGGCATCAGCGTCCCGCCCTCCAGCGGCACGTACCAGGGCGAGAGGTACGACGACAGGTCCACACCGTCGTCCACCCAGCCGCCCAGCTCGGGGCGACCGGGGGCGTGGAGGACCCGGACGTCCCTTCCCTCCTCCGGCGACGAGCCGACGATCCCGCGGTCCACGGCGAGCACCGTGCCGTCGGCCAGTTCGACGCGCAGATCGGCGTAGTGGTAGGCGCCCCGCTTGCCCTTGCCGACGCCGGTGGGCTCCCGGTCGCCGACCTGGACGACGGTCCCCGTCGACACCCGCGGCTGCGCGCGCTGGATCGCGTCGAGCGCCTCGCCCTGGGTGCCGTCCGGCCGCAGCCCCACGAGGGACGCCGAGGCGATGGCGGTGGCGGCGAGCACGAGGGCGAAGGCCGGGCCGAGCGGGACGGGGAAGGGGCGGGGGAGCGCCGAGGGGATCGGCGGGAGTTCCTCGTCGAGCCCGGGCGCGGGCGGGCCCGGCTCCGGCGGGGGCGCCCGGCGCGAGGCTTCCACCCACCCCAGACCGCACACGAGCGCCAGCGTCATCGCGGCCATCATGTCGACACGCGGCGCCGCAGCCGTGAACCGTACGACGGGAAGCAGGACCACCGCCGCGGCGCATATCAGCGCCGCCGTCCCCCACCCGCGAGTCCAAACCGTGGATCTTCGCATCCCCCCATCCAACCCCGGCGACGGGTACGACGAAGGCGACCTCACCGAAGTCGTCGATTCCTCCGGGAAGCCGCTGCGTTTCGGATACGACGACAGGGCGCGCATCGTCTCGTGGACCGACACGAACGGCCACCGCTTCGACTACACCTACGACGATCAGGACCGCCGCGTCGGTCGGTCCGGGAGCGAGGGGCACGTCGACTCCCGTTTCCGGTACGAGCCGGGGACGACCACCGTCGTGAACGGCCTCGGGCACGTGCGGCGTTACGCCGTCGATGCCCGGGCGCACGTCGTCGCCGAGACCGATGCGAACGGTGCGGCGACGTACTTCGAGCGGGACAGGTTCAACCGGCTGGTCCGCCGGGTCGATCCGCTGGGGCGGACGACCGCGGTCGAGTGCGACGGGCACGGCCGGGTCACCTCGGTCACGCGCCCGGACGGCCGGCGCACCACCGTGGAGTACGACCTTCTCGGGCTCCCCGTCCTGGTGACTCGTCCGGACGGGACGAGAGTCCGGCGGGAGTACGACGAGCGGGGCAACCTCACATCGGAGACCGGCCCGTCCGGCACGCTCCGGTTCACCTACGACGCCCGCGGCCACGTGGCTTCGACGACCGATCCGGCGGGCCGCACCACCTTGATACGGTGCAACGCCGCGGGCCTCCCCGTGGAGTCCGTCGCCCCATCCGATGGTGTCACCCGCCACACGTACGACGCCTTCGGCCGACCCGTCTCCGTCACCGATCCGCTCGGCCGGGCCACCCGCCTGACCTGGAGCACGGAGGGACGCCTGCTGCGCCGCACGGATTCCGACGGCGGCGAACACGAGTGGACCTACGACGGTGAAGGGAACGTGCTCACCCACACCACCCCCGACGGCGGGCGGACGGTGTACGAGTACGGCGCCTTCGACCGTCTGACGGCGCGGCTATCACTACCGCTCGGACGGTCACCTGGCGGCGTTGGAAACGGGCGACGGACGCTACGACTTCACCCTGGACACGGTGGGACGGATCACCGCCGTGACCGCGTCCGGCTGGGAGGAGAAGTACGCCTGCGACGGTGCCGGGAACCAGACCGAGGCCATGTGGCCGGACTTCCAGCCCGACGCCGCGGTGGCCACCGGACGTCGCACGTACCAGCGGAACAGGGCGGAACAGGGCGGAACAGGGCGGAACAGGCTGGTCTCGGCGGGAGGACCGCGCTACGAGCACGACGCCCAGGGGCGCGTGACGCCGCGTCAGAGGACTCGGTTGTCCCGCAAGCCGGACACATGGCGCTTCACCTGGGACGCCGAGGACCGGCTGATCGGACTGACCACACCCGACGGCACGTCCTGGCGGTACCTGTACGACGCGTTGGGGCGTCGCCTCGCCAAACGCCGGCTGACCGTGGACGGCGAGGTCGACGAGGAGACCACCTTCACCTGGGAGGGCTCGGCACTGTGCGAGCAGACCACGGTCTCCCGGGGGAGGTCCGGCTCGGTCGCCCTCACCTGGGACCACCGGGATCTGCACCCTGTGGTACGGACGGAACGTCTCCTCTCCACGTCCCAGGAAGAGATCGACAGTCGTTTCTTCACGATCGTGACGGACCTGGTGGGGGCACCCACCGCGCTCGTCGACGAGCGCGGCGCCGTCGCCTGGTGGACCCGTGCGACGGTGTGTGGGCAGACGACCTGGAACAGCGATGCGACCGCCTGCACCCCGCTGCGCTTTCCGGGCCAGTACTTCGACCCGGAATCAGGGCTGCGCCACAACGTCTTCCGCACCTACGATCCCGGGAGCGCCCGGTGCCTGACGCCCGATCCACGGGGCCTCGCCCCGGCGCCCAACCCCACGGCGTACGTGCGCAATCCGCTCACCTGGTCCGACCACCTGGGTCTGGCTCCGGACGAGTGCACCGTCACTGTCTACCGGAAGCAGACCCGGCATCCGCTCAGCCAGCGTGGGCACGTGGACGAAAACGGAAACGTCACCATCACCGGAAACAATCAGCTCTATGTCAACATGAGCGGCGACATCAAGCACGCTGTTGAATTCCGTGGTGACGGCGGCCAGATCGTGTCGTTCGAGGTGCCGAAGGGCTTCGTCGAAGAGGTACGGCACAATGCGGTGCCGCAGAAACAGCCGGAAGGGCTGGGCTTCACCCAACAGGAGTGGAAGCGGCTGAAGAAGTATTACCCGGAGATATCGGACCCCACGATGGGGCCTGACCTCTACGGACTGCCCGGAGAGGTGATCGACGAAATGCGCAGAGTCATCATTCCCGGGCCTGGTGAAATTGTTCAGGATTTCGAGTGGAAGTAGGAAACGTGCTGCACGGGATCGAGGGTGTGGAGCGAGAACTCGCTCGGGTTTCCGGACGGCCCGAAAGCGACCCCGACACCCCTGTCCTCGTCCATGTCGCGGTGAATCCGAACGGCGATCCCGAGGCGTACGCCGGCAGGTTGCGCGAGGTCTTCGCAGCGGTGTTCGCCCTTGCCGCGCACGTGGACTTCGACGAGGACGAGGTGCGCGTGGACACCCTTCCCGACTGGTTCGTCCAGGTCTGCGTGGGCGGTGCCGCCGCCGATTCGTTCGCCGTCGACGGCCGGGCGCGTTACACCGGGCGGACCGGTGACGGGCCCTGGGAGATCCAGGACTGGCTTTCCCGCTTCGACCCCGAACTGGAGGCGAGGGGCTGGGCGTTCTGGGACCTCACGCGCTCCGCCGACGGCGGTGGGCGGCTGAATCTGTGGCTGGACACGTGGGGGGAGCCGTTCTTCTCCTGGGAGGAACTGCGCTGGCTCCTGTACACCTGTGGCGCGGACTCCGTCGCCGATCCGGTGGTGACCAAGTCCGACTCCTGGGCGCAGGAACAGTCCGCATGAGCGACACGACGCCCTCGCGCCAGGTCCGTGCGGTCTTCGACGACGAGGTCATCACCGTCTACCAGGCGTACGGGGACCGGATCGCCGTGCCCGCCCTCCGGGCAGGCACCTTCGTCGATCCGTTCAAACGGGCGCGCATGACGTGGATCAAGCCGTCGTTCCTCTGGATGATGTACCGCTGCGGTTGGGCGACCAGGCCCGATCAGGAGCGGGTCCTCGCCATCGAGATCACGAGAGAGGGCTTCGAGTGGGCTCTCGCGAACGCCTGCCTCAGCCATTTCGACCGCACCCGCTTCGACACCGAAGCCGCTTGGCGGGAAGCGCTGCGGACCAGTCCCGTCCGGGTCCAGTGGGACCCCGAGCGTGACCTCGGGCTGAATCCGTTGCCCCGTCGTGCCATCCAGATCGGGCTGTCGGGCGAGGCGGTGGACCGGTACGTGGACGACTGGGTCACGTCGATCCGGGACGTGACGCCACTCGCCCATGAGGTGCACGCGGCGGTCGTCGCAGGTGACGAAGACGCGGCCCGGGGGCTTCTTCCCGCTGAACGGCCGTACCCGTTGACCGACGACCTCGTGGGCCGGATCGGCCGACGATGAGCGGGTGGGACGGACCGCCTTCGCCGACCACGGCTGGAGGAGCAGGTCCTGGTCGAGGTGACAGGGCGGGTCGTCGCGCAGGCCCTCGTGCAGAACGCCTTCGAAAAGGAAGGCCTCCACATCCGGTGGCAGGTCCAGATGGTGCGGGCGAAGCTGTGCTTCGCGCTCCCCGAGGCTGCAAGGTCCGCGATGTGCCTCCGTCTCAAGCGTGCCCCGTGCCCCGTGCGGGCGCACGGGGCACGGCACGGGCCGCCATTGACGCGATCTCCGCCCGGCTTCGGGCCGGACGGTGTCAGGCCGGGACCGCGGTCGGCCGGGCCCCGGCGCGGGTGCAAAGTCCCAGAGAAGTCCCACGGGTGCCGCCAGGCCCCCTCCTGCTCCGCATCCTCGCAGGCCGGACACAGCGCGGCGGCGTCTTCCTGGAGGACGTTCAGATGTCCCGGAAGATCTCGATCTGCGCCCCGATCGAGTTCAGCCGCTCCGCCAGGTCCTCGTACCCCCGGTTGATGACGTACACGTTGCGCAGCACCGACGTGCCCTCCGCCGCCATCATCGCCAGCAGGACGACCACCGCCGGGCGCAGGGCCGGCGGGCACATCATCTCGGCGGCACGCCAGCGGGTGGGGCCCTCGACCAGGACGCGGTGGGGGTCCAGGAGCTGGAGGCGCCCGCCGAGGCGGTTGAGGTCGGTCAGGTAGATGGCGCGGTTGTCGTAGACCCAGTCGTGGATGAGGGTCTTGCCCTGCGCGGAGGCCGCGATCGCGGCGAAGAACGGGACGTTGTCGATGTTCAGGCCGGGGAACGGCATCGGGTGGATCTTGTCGATCGGCGCCTCCAGCTTGGAGGGCCGGACGGTGAGGTCCACCAGGCGCGTGCGGCCGTTGTCCGCGACGTACTCCGGCGTGCGGTCGTGGTCGAGGCCCATCTCCTCGAGGACCGCCAGCTCGATCTCCAGGAACTCGATGGGGACGCGACGCACCGTCAGCTCCGACTCCGTCACGACGGCGGCGGCCAGCAGGCTCATCGCCTCCACCGGGTCCTCGGAGGGGGAGTAGTCCACGTCGACGTCGATGACCGGCAGGCCGTGCACGGTGAGCGTGGTGGTGCCGATGCCCTCGACCTTGACGCCCAGGGCCTCCAGGAAGAAGCACAGGTCCTGGACCATGTAGTTGGACGAGGCGTTGCGGATGACGGTGACGCCGTCGTGCCGGGCGGCCGCGAGGAGCGCGTTCTCGGTGACCGTGTCGCCCCGCTCGGTCAGCACGATCGGGCGGTCCGGGCGCACGCCGCGGTCGACCACCGCGTGGTAGTGGCCCTCGGTCGCGGCGACGTCCAGGCCGAACCGGCGCAGGGCGATCATGTGCGGCTCGATGGTGCGCGTGCCGAGGTCGCAGCCGCCGGCGTAGGGCAGCCGGAAGCGGTCCATGCGGTGCAGCAGCGGGCCCAGGAACATGATGATGGAGCGGGTGCGGACGGCGGCCTCGGCGTCGATGGCCTCCATGTCCAGCTCGGCCGGGGGCACGATCTCCAGGTCGGTGCCGTCGTTGACCCAGCGGGTGCGCACGCCGATGGAGTTCAGGACCTCCAGGAGGCGGTAGACCTCCTCGATGCGGGCGACCCGGCGCAGCACCGTGCGCCCCTTGTTGAGCAGCGAGGCGCACAGCAGGGCCACGCAGGCGTTCTTGCTGGTCTTGACGTCGATGGCGCCGGACAGGCGGCGGCCGCCGACCACGCGCAGGTGCATCGGGCCCGCGTAGCCCAGGGAGACGATCTCGCTGTCCAGCGCTTCGCCGATACGGGCGATCATCTCAAGGCTGATGTTCTGGTTGCCGCGCTCGATGCGGTTGACGGCGCTCTGACTGGTGTTGAGCGCCTCCGCGAGCTGTGCCTGCGTCCAGCCACGGTGCTGCCGGGCGTCACGGATGAGCTTGCCGATGCGTACGAGGTAGTCGTCTGCCATGAGGTTGAGGCTATCTCAGATATGAGATGGTGCCTCTCAGGGGGGTCTGTTCGGGTGATGCGGCGTCAGGAGCGGGTCAGCGGCGCTTCGCGGTGGTCGTGCGACGCCACCCGAAAGGCCCCGGCAGATCCATCGACGTCGTGCGCCGCCCCGTGCTGCTGCGCGTGTGGCGCGGGCCGCTTCGGCCACCGGTCGTGATGGACCACGAACGTTTGTTGAGGTTCAGCCGCACTCCGGGGAGGATCCGGAAGCTCTTGCGGAACGTGAGCGGCATCGTGCCCCCTTCCGAGTCGTGCCGGGAGCGCCCGGCATACGTCGGATACCCCGGTTCGGCGTGGAGATGGCCGTCCGGGTCACTCGGGTGGGGTGCACGCCACACCGCGCCCGGGCATGACCAGTCCGCCCCTATGTACTAGAGTTATCTCGACATCGAGATATCTGCCGAGGCGCACCGCAGCCGCACGCCGCTACCGGGTCTGACAGTAAGGGTTACCTAACTTAGCCCTACCTTAGCGGATCGGTCGGGGCGACGCGGCGGCAGGATGCGGTGGTACGCGCACATCAATGAAGGAGACTGTCGTGTCGGCGAACAGCTTCGACGCCCGCAGCACGCTGCAGGTGGGCGACGAGTCGTACGAGATCTTCCGGCTGGACAAGGTCGAGGGCTCCGCGCGCCTTCCCTACAGCCTGAAGGTGCTGCTGGAGAACCTGCTCCGCACCGAGGACGGCGCGAACATCACCGCCGACCACATCCGCGCCCTCGGCGGCTGGGACTCGCAGGCCCAGCCGTCGCAGGAGATCCAGTTCACGCCCGCCCGCGTGATCATGCAGGACTTCACCGGCGTGCCCTGCGTCGTCGACCTCGCCACCATGCGCGAGGCCGTCAAGGAGCTCGGCGGCGACCCGGCGAAGATCAACCCGCTGGCCCCGGCCGAGCTGGTCATCGACCACTCCGTGATCGCCGACAAGTTCGGCACCAACGACGCCTTCAAGCAGAACGTCGACCTGGAGTACGGCCGCAACAAGGAGCGCTACCAGTTCCTGCGCTGGGGCCAGACCGCCTTCGACGAGTTCAAGGTCGTCCCGCCCGGCACCGGCATCGTCCACCAGGTGAACATCGAGCACCTGGCCCGCGTCGTCATGATCCGCGACGGCAAGGCCTACCCCGACACCCTGGTCGGCACCGACTCGCACACCACCATGGTCAACGGCCTCGGCGTCCTCGGCTGGGGCGTCGGCGGCATCGAGGCCGAGGCCGCCATGCTCGGCCAGCCGGTCTCCATGCTGATCCCGCGCGTCGTCGGCTTCAAGCTCACCGGCGAGCTGCAGCCCGGCACCACCGCCACCGACCTCGTCCTCACGATCACCGAGATGCTGCGCAAGCACGGCGTCGTCGGCAAGTTCGTCGAGTTCTACGGCGAGGGCGTCGCCGCCACGTCGCTGGCCAACCGCGCCACCATCGGCAACATGTCGCCGGAGTTCGGCTCCACCGCCGCGATCTTCCCGATCGACGACGAGACGCTGAACTACCTGCGCCTGACCGGCCGCTCCGAGCAGCAGGTCGCGCTCGTCGAGGCGTACGCCAAGGAGCAGGGCCTCTGGCTGGACCCGGCCGCCGAGCCCGACTTCTCCGAGAAGCTGGAGCTCGACCTCTCCACGGTCGTGCCCTCCATCGCCGGCCCGAAGCGCCCGCAGGACCGCATCGTCCTCGCCAACGCCGCCGAGCAGTTCAAGCAGGACGTGCGCAACTACGTCGACAGCGTGGACGAGGCGGGCCAGGAGTCCTTCCCGGCCTCCGACGCCCCCGCCGTCACCAACGGCGTGCCGTCCAACCCGGTCCCGGTCACCGCCCCCGACGGCACGACCTACGAGCTGGACCACGGTGCGGTGACGGTCGCGGCCATCACCTCCTGCACCAACACCTCCAACCCGTACGTCATGGTCGCCGCCGCCCTGGTGGCCAAGAAGGCGGTCGAGAAGGGCCTGACCCGCAAGCCGTGGGTCAAGACCACCCTCGCCCCGGGCTCCAAGGTCGTCACCGACTACTTCGAGAAGGCGGGCCTGACCCCGTACCTCGACAAGGTCGGCTTCAACCTGGTCGGTTACGGCTGCACCACCTGCATCGGCAACTCCGGCCCGCTGCCGGACGAGGTCTCCAAGGCCGTCAACGACCACGACCTCGCCGTCACCTCGGTCCTCTCCGGCAACCGGAACTTCGAGGGCCGCATCAACCCCGACGTCAAGATGAACTACCTGGCGTCCCCGCCGCTGGTCGTCGCCTACGCGATCGCCGGTTCCATGAAGGTGGACATCACCAAGGACGCCCTGGGCGCCGACCAGGACGGCAACCCGGTCTTCCTGAAGGACATCTGGCCCTCCGAGGCCGAGGTCAACGAGGTCGTCGCCAACGCCATCGGCGAGGACATGTTCGCCAAGTCCTACAGCGACGTCTTCGCGGGCGACGCCCAGTGGCAGGCGCTGCCGATCCCCACCGGCGACACCTTCGAGTGGGACACCGAGTCCACCTACGTGCGCAAGCCCCCGTACTTCGAGGGCATGGGCATGGAGCCGGCCCCGGTCGAGGACATCACCGGCGCCCGGGTGCTCGCCAAGCTCGGCGACTCGGTCACCACCGACCACATCTCCCCGGCCGGTGCCATCAAGGCCGACACCCCGGCGGGCAAGTACCTCACGGAGCACGGCGTCGAGCGCCGCGACTTCAACAGCTACGGCTCGCGCCGCGGCAACCACGAGATCATGATCCGCGGTACGTTCGCCAACATCCGCCTGCGCAACCAGATCGCGCCGGGCACCGAGGGCGGCTACACCCGCGACTTCACCCAGGACGGCGGTCCGGTGTCGTTCATCTACGACGCCTCCCGCAACTACATCGAGCAGGGCATCCCGCTCGTCGTCCTGGCCGGCAAGGAGTACGGTTCCGGCTCGTCCCGCGACTGGGCCGCCAAGGGCACCGCGCTCCTCGGCGTCAAGGCCGTCATCGCCGAGTCCTACGAGCGCATCCACCGCTCGAACCTCATCGGCATGGGCGTCCTGCCGCTGCAGTTCCCGGAGGGCCAGTCCGCGGCCTCCCTCGGCCTGACCGGCGAGGAGACCTTCTCCGTCTCCGGCGTCACCGAGCTGAACGACGGCACCACCCCGCGCACGGTGAAGGTCACCACCGACACGGGCGTCGAGTTCGACGCGGTCGTCCGCATCGACACCCCCGGCGAGGCCGACTACTACCGCAACGGCGGCATCCTGCAGTACGTGCTGCGCAGCCTGATCCGCAACTAGGCGGCGGCGCACAACGGTTGAGGGCCGCACCCCCGGCGACGGGGGTGCGGCCCTCGGGCGTTGCCACGGGGCGGCCCGGGCGTCACACGGGTCGTCCGGGCGTCAGGCGACCGCCGCGCCCGTGCCGCGAGCCGCGGCGATGTAGTCGGTGCGGCCGGCCCCGTCGTACAGCGTGATGTCGACGTACGCGCCCTCCGGGATGTCGAAGTCCTTCACCGTGAGGTCCACGGTCTGAGAGGTCCCCGGCGCGGAGAAGGTGCCCAGGTCGTGGTACGAGCCGCCGGACGAGTAGCCGACGGCCGCGTAGAAGGTGTCGCCGTCGTTCCTGGTGTCGTAGACCCAGAGCTTCTCGTCGTTCGGGTGGAACTCGACCTTGCCGACGAACGAACCCGCGGCGGTCAGCTCCATCTTGACGGCGGTGCCGCCCGCGTCCTGCGCGAAGGAGGTGCCGTCGAACGGGTCGGTGAGACTGCCGCCGCTGCACGGGCAGGTGCCGGTGTCGCGGTAGTACGTGGCGACGGCGGGATCGGGATCGTAGGCCTGGGCCGGCGCGGCCGTCGCGACCAGGGCCCCCGTCGCCAGCAGCGCCCCCGTGGCCAGTCCCGTGAACCGCTTGCCGATGCTCGTCCGCACGTGCTCCCCCTCCGACGACCGCGCGATGACCGTGCGCCGTCCGGCGCCGGCCGGTGACGCCCGCCCATTCTGGTGCATCCGTCACGTCCGGGGAACGGGGCGACACGCGGGGGTGGCGGGTTCAGGCCACGAGCCCGGACCCGCCACCCCCGCGTCCGGCTCACGCCAGCAGTTCCACCTCCGCCAGCGTGTGCTCGCCATCGAGGACGAGGCGGTACTTCGCGTACGTGCCCGGCGACCTCACCGAGAACGCCCTGGTCTGCCGGTCCCAGGCGAAGGACTCGCCGGAGCGCTGGTCCAGGGTGCGCCACGTCGCGCCGTCGGAGGACCCCTGGAGCTTCCAGCCGGTGGGGGCCTTCGTCCGGTCCGCCGAGGAGGTCAGGGTGTACTGGAGCGCCTTCGAGGCCTTCCCGGACACCGGCAGGTCGACCGAGGTCACGGCGGCGCCCGTCGCCGAGGTGTCGTCGAACAGGGCGCCGTCACCCGCGAGGACGTCCGCGCGCGGCGTCGGCACCCGGTCGTCCCGGGTGATCGACACCGGCGCCGCGTCCTTGCCGGTGCCCCACGCCGACGGCTTCGCGCCCATGTCGAACTCCAGGACACCGCCCCCGGCGATCAGCGAGTGGGGGAGCGAAGTGGACGTCCAGCGCTTGCCGTCGACCTTCAGACCCTGCACGTAGACGTTCTTCGGGCTGTTCCTCGGTGCCTTGACGACCAGCTTCCGCCCGTTCTCCAGGTGGACGGTCGCCTTGGTGAACAGCGGGGAGCCGATGGCGTACTCGCCGCTGCCCATCACCAGCGGGTAGAAGCCCAGGGAGGAGAAGAGGAACCAGGCCGACTGCTCGCCGTTGTCCTCGTCGCCGTGGTAGCCCTGCCCGATCTCGCTGCCGGTGTAGAGCCGCTGGAGCACCTCGCGGACGTTCTTCTGCGTCTTGTACGGCTGCCCGGCCGCGTCGTACATGTACAGGGCGTGGTGGGCGACCTGGTTGGAGTGCCCGTACATGCCCATCCGGACGTCCCGCGCCTCGGTCATCTCGTGGATGACGCCGTCGTAGGAGCCCTTCAGCTCGGGCGAGGCGGTCTCGGGCGTGGCGAGGTACTCGTCGAGCTTGTCGGCGAGGCCGCCCCGGCCGCCGTACAGGTTGGCCAGACCGCGGCTGTCCTGCGGGGCGGTGAAGGCGTAGCCCCAGCCGTTGGTCTCGGTGTAGTCGTGGCCCCACACGCGCGGGTCGTACTTCTCCGAGTCGACCCGCCACTTGCCCGACGCGTCCTTGCCCTGGAAGAAACCGGCCTTCGCGTCGAACAGGTTGACGTAGTCCCGGGCGCGGTTCAGGAAGTAGGCGGATTCCTCCTGGTAGCGCTTCTCGCCGGTCTCGCGGTAGAGCTTCTCGCCCATCTTCGCGATGCCGTAGTCGTTGAGGTAGCCCTCCAGCGCCCAGGAGAGGCCCTCGTGCGTCTCGGTGGAGGTGTAGCCGAGGAACGGCGAGGTCGCCATGCCCTTGCGGCCCACGCCCGAGGACGGCGGCACGACGGTGGCGTTCTTCACGGCCGCGTCGTACGCCGCCTTCGCGTCGAAGCCGACGCCCTTGACGTACGCGTCGGCGAAGGCGACGTCGCTGGACGTGCCGGTCATCAGGTCGGCGTAGCCGGGAGAGGACCAGCGCGAGGTCCAGCCACCGTCCTTGTAGTGCTGCACGAACCCGTCGACCAGCTCACCGGCCTTGGCGGGGGTGAGGAAGGAGTACGCCGGCCAGGTGGTCCGGTAGGTGTCCCAGAAGCCGTTGTTGACGTACACCTTGCCGTCCACGACCTTGGCGCCCGTCTCCGTCGGTGTGTTCTCCTTGACCGCCTTGGAGAACGGGGAGGCGTACTTGTACGTCCCGCCGACCTTCTCGTGGCCCGCGTTCGGGTACAGGTACAGCCGGTAGAGGCTGGAGTACAGGGTGGTCAGCTGGTCCCGCGTGGCGCCCTCCACCTCGACCTTGCCGAGGATGCGGTCCCACTGCCTCTGGGCGTCCCGCTTGACCTTGTCGAAGGAGGCCCGCTCCGGGATCTCCTGGCGCAGGTTGTCCTTCGCCTGGTCGACGCCGATCAGCGAGGTCGCGATGCGCAGCGTCACGGTGCGGTCCCGGCCGGCGTCGAAGCGCAGGTGGCCCTTGACGCCGCTGGAGTCGCCGCCGGTGACCTTGCTGTCGAACTCGCCGTAGACGAAGAGGCGGGTGGCGCCCGCCGAGCCGCCGGACCTGACGTCCGAGTAGCCGGTGAAGGTGCCGTTCTCCTTGTCCAGCGTCAGGCCGCCCTTGTCCTCGACGTTGTCGAAGATGACGCTCGCGTCGTCGCCGGGGTAGGTGAAGCGCATCATCGCGGCGTGGTCGGCCGGCGCCATCTCGGCCTTGAGGCCGTTCTCGAACCGCACCCCGTAGTAGTACGGCCGTGCGGTCTCGTTCTCGTGCCGGAAGGCCAGCTCACGGGCGTCCCGGCCGGTGTCCGGAGTGCCGGCGGCGGCCGACGGCATCACCTGGAAGGTCTGCCGGTCGCCCATCCACGGGCTCGGTTCGTGGCTCGCGGCGAACGCCTGCAGGGTGGGCAGGTTGTCGTCGTTGTTGCCGCGCGCGTATTCGTAGATCCAGCTGGTCGTCCCGGCGTTGGTCACCGGCGTCCAGAAGTTGAAGCCGTGCGGGACGGCCGTCGCGGGGAAGTTGTTGCCGCGCGAGAAGCTGCCGCTGGAGTGGGTGCCGCGCGTGGTCAGCGCGTAGTCGGACAGATGGGCCTCGGGCCGCTCGGGCTCGGCCGGTCCGATGGCCACGTCGTCCAGCCAGCCCCGGAACTTCGCCGGTCCCTCGGGGGAGTCGTACGCCACCAGGATCCGGTCGACGGTCTTGCCGGCGGCGACCGAGCCGATGCCCGACTCGACGGCGTTCCACTGGTTGACGTACAGCACCTTCGACCCGCCCTGTCCGCGCGGTGTCAGCGGGAAGCCGTGGCTGTCGGTCGCCCCGAGGTCGCTGAGGTAGGTGCCGTCGGTGAAGGCGAGGTCGACGGAGACGTTGGTGGCGTCGTAGTCGAGGTCGCCGTCGGCCATCGACGGGAAGATCTTGTACGACAGCTCGGTGCGGCGGTCGACCTTCACATCGACGTCGAAGACCTTGTTGTACGAGTAGGCCCGCCCGCCGGCCGTGTGCCGGCCCGCGTAGCGCAGGGCCCGCTTGCCGGTGAAGCCGGCGCCCGCCTTGGCCGTCGGTGAGCCGGAGGGGCCCTTGTCGACGTGGGAGAGCATGTCCTCGGGGACGGGCGTGTCGCTGCCGCCGGTGGACAGCTGCACGTCGGCGAGCTGGAGGATGTCCCCGCCGTTGTTCTTCGTGACGTCCAGCCGGAAGTGCCGGTACTCGGCCGGCTGGGCGAGATCGTACGTCTTCGTCCGGAACCGTTCGCCGAAGGACTCTCCGGAGCGGCTGTCGAGCGTCCGCCAGTTCCTGCCGTCCGCCGAGCCCTGGAGCGTCCAGTCCGCCGGGTCGCGTTCGGCGTGGTCGTTGGCCGAGGTGAGCGCGTACTTCGTGATCCTCGCCGGCTCGTCCAGGTCGAACTCGGCCCAGCCGGTCTTCGCGAAGGTCAGCCACTTGGTGCCCGGCTCGTTGTCGACGAGGTTCTCCTTCACCTCGCCGCCGCCGGTGTTCTCGGCGCTCGCCCGTACGCCGGTGACGTGGCCGGTGACGTTGCCGGGTATGCCCGTGCTGTACCCGCCGTCGACGCCCGCGGCCCGCTTGCCGCCGTCCGGGGCGGTCTCCACCGTGTCGGTCCAGTCCGGAGCCGGGTCGTCCGCCTCGAAGGAGGACGCGAACTCCCGGTCGGGGGCGGTGGGCGCCGAGGGCAGCGCGACCGCGGCCCCCTGTGCGCCCACCGCCAGTGCGAAGGCGGTCGTCAGCACGACCGCCGGACCCCATCTGTGCCGAACTCCGTACCGCATGTTCCAGCACCCTCCCTGCGTCCCCGGAAGTGCTTTCCGGGGGAACGGACAACGTTGTCAGATTCGCAGCGCAAGGAACAGTAGCGCGTGAAGGGGCCAGTGATGTCAAGGGCGTTGACTGTGGCGTGCGGATGCGATGCCCGTGGGATTTCCTTCCGGGAGCGCACCGGCCGCTCATATTTCCGCCAGGTCTCAACTCGGAAAAGACGTGCCGGGAACCATGCATTCGATCTTGCTCCGTCGACCGGAAGTGGACTATACCTGTCGGCCATCGGGAGATCCGTGGGGGAACCGCGAAAGCACACCACCAAAGGCGCCCGCAGAGCAGTACCCGCACTTCCTGCACGACCCAGCGTGACCCGATCGCGGTGCCGGGGAGGATCCGGTTCACCGCCTGAGTCCTGGAGAAGGCGAGGACTTGAGCATGGGATCCACTTCCGCCGAGAACAACCGAACGGGCGTCGGCCGCCGCGATCTGATCAAGCGGTCCGCCGCGCTCGGCCTGATCTCCGTGCCGGCCATGAGCGTCCTGTCCGCCTGCGCGAGCGGCGGCGGGGACGACCAGAAGAAGGCCGAGTCCGGCAAGAAGACCGCCAAGAACCCCCTGGCCGTCAACGAGACCGCCCAGATGGAGTTCGTGCTCTTCGACGGCGGCTTCGGCAAGGAGTACGCCGAGGACGCCGTCAAGCTCTACGAGCAGAACTTCCCCAAGGCCAAGGTGAAGTTCGCCGCCACCCAGAAGATCCAGTCCACGCTGCAGCCGCGCTTCAACGGCGGCAACCCGCCCGACCTCGTCGACAACTCCGGTGCCGAACAGATGGACATGGGCGTCCTCGTCGGCAAGAACCAGCTCGCCGACCTCACCCCGCTGCTGGACGCCCCCTCCTACGACGACCCGAACAAGAAGGTCCGCGACACGCTGCGCCCCGGCATCGTGGAGATGGGCCAGTTCGACGGCGAGAAGGTCTGGATCCTGTACTACGCCTACACGGTGTACGGCAACTGGTACTCCCAGAAGGCCCTGGACTCCCTCGACGCCGAGTACCCGAAGACCTGGGACGAGATGCTCGCCGTCTGCGAGAAGGCGAAGAAGAAGGGCATGGCCGGCTGGACCTACGCCGGCAAGTACCCGTACTACCTGCCCTTCTCGATGTACCCGATGATCGCCAAGGTCGGCGGTGTCGAGGTGCTCGACGCCATCGACAACCTCGAGCCGAACGCCTGGAAGCACCCGGCGGTCAAGACCGTCTTCGAGGCCTACTACGAGCTCTACAAGAAGGGTTACGTCCTCAAGGGCACCCCGGGCCTGGACCACATCCAGTCGCAGACCGCGTGGGCCAAGGGCGACGCGCTGTTCATCCCGAACGGCTCCTGGGTGGAGAACGAGTCCGCGAAGGTCATCCCCGCGGACTTCCAGCTCTCCGTCTCGGCCCCGCCCGGCATCGACTCCTCCGACAAGATGCCGTTCGGCACCATCTGGGCCTCCGGCGGCGAGCCCTTCGTCGTCCCGGCCAAGGCGGCCAACGGCGCCGGCGGCATGGAGCAGTTGCGCATCATGCTGAGCGAGGCGTCCTCGAAGAACTTCACGTCCAAGGTGAAGTCGCTGACCGCCCTCAACGGCGGGACCGAGGGCATCGAGCTGACCCCGGGCCTCAAGTCCGGTGTGGCGGCGCTGGAACTGGCCGGCGAGAACGTGGTGAACCCGCGTCTGCAGGACTGGTACGTGCAGCTCCAGAAGGAGAAGATCGGCGTCGGCGGGCTCGGCGAGATGATGGCCGGCCGGCTCACCCCGGCCGAGGCCGTCAAGAAGATCCAGGGCTACGCCGACGAGGCCGCCAAGGACGATTCGATCAAGCACTACAAGCACCAGTGAGGGCGCGTCACCAGGGCCCGGCCGCAACCCCGTTGCCGGCCGGGCCCCGGCGGCGCCACCCGCGCGCAGATCGGGGTCGGTAGCAATGCAGCACGGCAAGTACCGGTTCATCGTGGGGTTCCTGGCGGTCCCCCTGGGACTGTACGCGCTCTTCGTCGTCTGGCCGTTCGTCCAGTCCATCTACTACTCGTTCACGAACTGGACGGGACTGAGTCCCGAGTTCGAGATGGTCGGCTTCGACAACTACTCACGGATGCTCGACGACGACATCTTCTGGAAGTCGTTGCAGCACAGCGTGATGTTCGCCCTGCTGGTGCCGCTGGTGACCCTCGGCCTGGCGCTGTTCTTCGCCTTCATGATCAATGTGGGCGGACGCCGCCGCCGCGGCGGGCCGGCGATCACCGGTGTCCGCGGCTCCGGCTTCTACAAGATCGTCTACTTCTTCCCGCAGGTGCTGTCCATCGCGATCGTCGCCCTGCTGTTCGCGTTCGCGTACAACCCGGACAGCGGCGCGATCAACTCGCTGCTGCGGGGCGTCGGCCTCGGCTCGGTCCAGCCGCTGTGGCTGGGCGATCCGAACCTGGCCCTGTGGTGCGTGATGGCGGTGCTCGTCTGGTCCACGGTCGGCTTCTTCGTGGTCCTGTTCTCCGCGGGCATGGCCTCCATCCCGGGAGAGCTGTACGAGGCCGCGCTGCTGGACGGGGCGAACCGCGCGACGACCTTCTTCAAGGTCACCCTGCCGCTGCTGTGGGACACCGTGCAGTCCGGCTGGGTCTACATGGGCATCCTCGCGCTCGGCGCCGAGTCGTTCGCGGTCGTACAGATCATGACGACCGGCCCCGGCGGCCCCGACTACTCGACCACCGTCATGGTCCTGTACGTGTACCAGAAGGCGTTCCGTGACGGTCAGGCCGCCTACGCCACCACGATCGGCGTCGCCCTGCTCGTCGTCACGCTGGCCTTCGCCGCCGTCGTGATGCGACTGGGCCGGCGCGAGCGGCTGGAGTACTGATCATGAAGACGACCGAGACCCCCGCGCCCGTGCCGGCCGAGTCCGGCGCTGCCGTCCGCAAGACCGAGCTCCCGCCCGGCGGACCGACCGGGGCGAAGAAGGAGGGCACCACCCTCAACGTCTTCTCCCACGGCGTCCTCGTCATCTGGGCGATCATGGTCGGGATGCCGCTGGTGTGGGCGGTGATGACCTCCTTCAAGGACGACGCCTCCATCTTCGGCTCGCCCTGGTCGCTGCCCGACAGGCTGCACTTCGACAACTGGTCGCGGGCCTGGTCCCAGGCCCACATGAGCGACTACTTCCTCAACACCGTCCTGGTGGTCGGCGGCTCGCTCGTCGGCACCCTGGTGCTCGGCTCCATGGCGGCCTACGTGCTCGCCCGGTTCGACTTCCCGGGCAACCGGTTCATCTACTACCTGTTCATCGGCGGCATGAGCTTCCCGATCATGCTCGCGCTGGTCCCGTTGTTCTACGTGGTGGACAACATGGGGCTGCTGAACACCATCCACGGGCTGATCCTCGTCTACATCGCCTACTCGCTGCCCTTCACGGTGTTCTTCCTGACCGGGTTCTTCCGGACCCTGCCGAGTTCGGTGGCGGAGGCGGCGTTCGTGGACGGGGCCTCCCACACCCGGACGTTCTTCCAGGTCATGCTGCCGATGGCCAAGCCCGGCCTGATCAGCGTGGGGATCTTCAACTTCCTCGGGCAGTGGAACCAGTACATGCTGCCCACCGTGCTGAACACCGACCCGGACAAGCACGTCCTCACCCAGGGCCTGGTCCAACTCGCGGTCAGCCAGGGCTACAAGGGCGACTGGTCCGGACTGTTCGCGGGCCTGGTGATGGCCATGCTGCCGGTGCTCGCCGCGTACATCGTCTTCCAGCGCCAGGTGGTCCAGGGCCTCACGGCGGGCGCCCTGAAGTAACCCCGCCCCGGCCCTCGCGCATGCCGCTCCCGGAATCCGGGGGCGGCATACGTGTGCGTGTGCGGGGCACCCGGATGCGGTTCAACCTCTTGACGGGAGGCGACCCGAACGGCTCAGCTTAGAGTTCACTAGTTGGACATAGACGGGGCCTCATCGAAGCGGTCCCGTGCGCAGGAGGTCGTCGTGGAGACTCCCGGGTCGCAGTCGTCGCTGCACCGAGCCAACCTGGAACGGGTCGTACGAGCGGTACGGCTCGCCGGGTCGCTCACGCAGGCGGAGATCGCGAGGACGACGGGTCTGTCCGCGGCGACCGTCTCGAACATCGTCCGGGAACTGAAGGACGGCGGGACCGTCGAGGTCACGCCCACCTCGGCGGGCGGCCGCCGGGCCCGCAGCGTCTCGCTGAGCGGGGACGCCGGCATCGTCATCGGCGTCGACTTCGGGCACACGCACCTGCGTGTCGCGGTCGGGAACCTGGCCCACCAGGTACTCGCCGAGGAGTCCGAGCCGCTGGACGTCGACGCGTCCGCGGCGCAGGGCTTCGACCGCGCGGAACAGCTGGTCAGCCGGTTGATCGAGGCCACCGGCGTCGACCGGTCCAAGATCGCGGGCGTGGGTCTCGGCGTGCCCGGCCCGATCGACGTGGAGTCCGGGACGCTGGGCTCGACCGCCATCCTGCCCGGCTGGGGCGGCACCCGGCCCGCCGAGGAGCTGCGGGGGCGGCTCGGCGTGCCCGTGCACGTGGACAACGACGCCAACCTCGGCGCCCTCGGCGAGCTGGTCTGGGGCAGCGGCCGGGGCGTGCGCGACCTGGCGTACATCAAGGTCGCCAGCGGCGTCGGAGCCGGTCTGGTGATCAGCGGCAAGATCTACCGCGGGCCGGGCGGCACCGCGGGTGAGATCGGACACATCACGCTGGACGAGGCCGGTCCCGTCTGCCGCTGCGGGAACCGCGGCTGCCTGGAGACCTTCGCGTCCGCGCGCTACGTGCTCCCGCTGCTCCAGCCGAGCCACGGCACGGACCTGACGATGGAAGGCGTCGTGCGGCTGGCGCGGGACGGCGACCCGGGCTGCCGCCGGGTGATCGCCGACGTCGGCCGCCACATCGGCAGCGGGGTCGCCAATCTCTGCAACCTGCTCAACCCGAGCCGTGTGGTCCTCGGCGGCGATCTCGCCGAGGCCGGTGAGCTGGTGCTCGGCCCGATAAGGGAGTCCGTCGGCCGCTACGCCATCCCCAGTGCGGCGCGCCAACTCTCCGTTCTCCCCGGGGCACTTGGGGGGCGTGCGGAGGTCCTCGGCGCGCTCGCCCTGGCCCTCAGCGAGATGGGCGATTCGACGCTTTTGGACGGAAGTGCGGCCGGCGCCCTGTCCGTGGCGACCCCTGCCTTCACTTAGAGAACGGATGGCACCGTTGCCATCTCGTTAAGGATTTACTTCTTGACGTCGCACGTGTGGCCGAGTTGACTTCCAGCCACCTCGGCCGCAACGACGCGGCCTCGTCAGGGAGGTTTCTGAAGTGAACACGCGTATGCGTCGTGCCGCCGTCGCCGTTGCCGCCACCGCGATGGCCGCCTCGCTCGCCGCCTGCGGCAGCGCCAAGGAGTCCGGCGACAAGAGCGACTCGTCCGGTTCCGCCGCCAAGAAGGGCGACGACATCAAGGTCGGTCTGCTCCTTCCGGAGAACCAGAACGCGCGGTACGAGAAGTTCGACAAGCCCTTGATCGAGAAGAAGGTCAAGGAGCTCACGAACAACAAGGGCGAGGTCGTCTACGCCAACGCCAAGCAGGACCCCACGCTGCAGTCGCAGCAGGTCGACACGATGGTGACCAACAAGGTCGACGTGCTGATCGTGGACGCGGTGAACTCCAAGTCCATCGCCAGCTCGATCAAGAAGGCCAAGGACCAGGGCATCAAGGTCGTCGCCTACGACCGCCTCGCCGAGGGCCCGATCGACGCCTACACCTCGTTCGACAACGTGACCGTCGGCAAGACCCAGGGCGAGGCCCTGCTGAAGGCGCTGGGCGACAAGGCCAAGAGCGGCCAGATCGTCATGATGAACGGTTCCTCCACGGACCCGAACGCCGCCCAGTTCAAGGAGGGCGCACTCTCCGTCCTCAAGGACAAGGTGAACATCGGCCGCTCCTACGACACCAAGGAGTGGAAGCCGGAGAACGCCAACGCCAACATGGAGGGCGCCATCTCCGCCCTCGGCAAGGACAAGATCATCGGCGTCTACTCCGCCAACGACGGCATGGCGGGCGGCATCAACACCGCCCTGAAGGCCGCCGGCATCAACAACATCCCGATCACGGGCCAGGACGCCGAACTCGCGGGCGTGCAGCGCATCCTCACCGGTGAGCAGTACATGAGCGTCTACAAGTCCTACCCGCAGGAGGCCACGGTCGCCGCCGAGATGGCCGTCGCCCTCGCCCAGGGCAAGGGTGTGGACTCCATCGCCAAGACCAAGGTCGACAGCGCCACCACCAAGGGCGTCCCGACGGTGCTCATCCCGGTCGTCTCGCTGACCAAGGACAACATCAAGGACACCGTCATCAAGGAGGGTTTCTACACCCTCGACGAGATCTGCTCGGACAAGTACAAGGCCGCCTGCGACAAGGCCGGCCTGAAGTAGGCGGCCCCGCTTCCCGTACCGCCGTGAGCGCGTACGGGACCGGCTGCACGCAGCTTCCTCCGGCGCCCCGCACCCATCAGCCCCGCAAGCTAAGCGGGGTGCCGGACGGAACACCCGGCGGGCATCCCCCGCCCACCCACCCAGTCTTTCTGCACAACCTCCCGCCGGGTCAGGCGGCGAAGGAGATGGTTCACGTGTCCGCTACGCCCGTGCTGGCGTTGCGCGGGGTCTCCAAGCGATTCGGTGCCGTCCAGGCGCTCACCGATGTAGAGCTTGAGGTCCACGCCGGTGAGGTGGTCGCCCTGGTGGGCGACAACGGCGCCGGAAAGTCCACGCTGGTCAAGACGATCGCCGGCGTGCACCCCATCGATGAAGGCGTCATCGAGTGGGACGGCAAGGCCGTCACCATCAACAAGCCGAACGACGCCCAGAACCTCGGCATCGCGACCGTCTACCAGGACCTCGCGCTGTGCGACAACATCGACGTCGTCGGCAACCTCTACCTCGGCCGGGAGCTGCGCAAGCGCGGCGTCCTGGACGAGGTGGAGATGGAGCGCCGCTCCCGCGAGCTGCTGGACACGCTGTCCATCCGCATCCCCAGCGTCCGCATCCCGATCGCCTCGCTCTCCGGCGGTCAGCGCCAGGTCGTGGCGATCGCCCGCTCCATGCTCGGCGAGCCCAAGCTGGTCATCCTCGACGAGCCCACCGCCGCCCTCGGTGTCGAGCAGACCGCGCAGGTCCTCGACCTGGTCGAGCGGCTGCGCGAGCGCGGTCACGCCGTCATCCTCATCAGCCACAACATGGCCGATGTCAAGGCGGTCGCCGACAAGGTCGCCGTCCTGCGCCTCGGCCGCAACAACGGCGTCTTCGAGGTCAAGTCGACCTCGCAGGAAGAGATCATCTCCGCCATCACGGGCGCCACGGACAACGCCGTGACCCGTCGTGCGGCGCGCACCAATGGGGAGATCAAGAAGTGAGCATCGACAAGACCTCCACCCCCGCCGGGGACAATACGGTCGAGAACCCCGAAGCCGCATCCGCCGCGGTCCCCACGGTCGACCCCCGGCTGCTGGTGCGCGAGCAGGGATTCGCGGGCTACGTCGGTGAGTTCAAGCGGAAGATGAAGGCGGGCGACCTCGGGTCCCTCCCGGTCGTCGTCGGCCTGCTGATCATCTGGGCCATCTTCACCAGCCTGAACTCCAACTTCCTCACCGCCGGCAACTTCTCCGACATGTCGATCGCCATGGTCGGCACCGGCATGATCGCCGTCGGCATCGTCTTCGTGCTGCTGCTCGGCGAGATCGACCTGTCGGTCGGCTCGGTCAGCGGTGTCGCCGGCGCCACCTTCGCGGTGCTGAGCGTCACGCACGGGATGAACGAGGTACTGGCCCTGGTGCTGGCCGTCCTCACGGGCACCGTGGCCGGCGCCGTCCACGGCTTCATCTTCGCGAAGATCGGCGTCCCGGCCTTCGCCGTGACCCTGGCCGGCCTGCTGTTCTGGCAGGGCTTCATGCTGCAGATCCTCGGCAGCAACGGCACGATCAACCTGGACGCCGACGGTGCGGTCGCCAAGCTGACCAGCTACTACTTCAGCGACGTGGCCGCCGCCTACGGCCTGGCGATCGTCGTGACCGCGGGGTACTTCCTCGCCGCGTTCTTCGACAACCGCCGCCGGGCGGCCGCCGGCGTGCCGTCCCGGCCGCTGAACGAGATCATCGTCCGCACCGTGCTGCTCGCCGTGCTGGCCTTCGTCGTGGCGTTCGTCTTCAACCAGTACAAGGGCCTGCCCCTGGCCGTGGTGATCTTCCTGGCGTTCCTGGCGCTCACGGACTTCGTGCTGCGCCGCACCGCCTACGGCCGCAAGATCTACGCACTCGGCGGCAGCGTCGAGGCGTCCCGCAGGGCCGGCATCAACGTGGACCTCGTCCGCATCTCGGTCTTCGCGATCGCCGGCACCTTCGCCGCGATAGGCGGCCTCTTCGTCGCCTCGAAGATCGCCTCCGCCAACCAGGGCGCGGGCACCGGCGAGTTCCTGATGAACGTCATCGCCGCGGCCGTGATCGGCGGCACGTCCCTCTTCGGCGGCCGCGGCCGCACCTGGGACGCGCTGCTCGGTGTGATGGTCATCATCTCGATCCAGTACGGCCTCGCCCTGCAGGGCATCGCCTCGCCGGTCCAGTACATGATCACCGGTGGCGTGCTGCTGGCGACCGTCGTCATCGACGCGGTCACCCGCAGGACCCAGCGTTCGGCAGGCCGTGCCTGACGGTCTCCTCTGACAGAGGGTGCCCGGTGTCAAGACGACGCCGGGCACCCTCTTTGTGTATGTCGGGGGACTCGTCTATCGCAGTTCCGGCCGCCCCGGGGCCCTTTTTCCGAAGAAATAAACATGAGGACGGAAGGCGGGATTTCGGGTGGGGAGGGTGCTCGATAACTCATTGACTCCCCTGTTTGCCGTGGGCATGATGATTCATGCCGGTCCTCCAGGGGCGCGTTATTCCGAATGTGTCGGGAGCGCCCGCATCGAAGTCCGGTGGGAATATCGTGCACTGCGTGGCAGGGAGCCATTTTGTCGCAATTTGGCATGTCCATGTCTTTAGTGAATGCCGGAGTGGCCGCTGTTCTTCTCCGGGCGGCCGCGGCGAAAATCGTCGGCCCCGCCGTCGCGGCCTCGGCTCTCCAGGAGCTCGCGGGGGGACGACTACGGCCGCCTGACGGCGTCGTCCGCCTGGTCGCGTTACTCGAACTGGCCACGCTCGTCCTGCTGGTGTCCCCGACCGCCCGCCCCGTCGGATACGGGGCCGTCGCCGTGCTCGGTCTCTCCTTCGCCGCACTCGGCGCGGCGGGCCGGCTCCGCGGCAGCGACCGCCCGTGCGGCTGCTTCGGCGTGGACAACGACAAGCCGCTCGGCGCCGCCAACATGATCACCGGTCTGGCCTTCGCCGCGGTGGCACTTGTAGGCCTCCTCGCCACGCCCGACGCCGGCTCGGCCGCGACCGCGGCCACACTCACCTCCGCCGTCTCCAGCGGCTGGCTCCTGGTCACGCACCGGGCGGCCGCGGCGACCGCCTACCGCTCCTTCCTTCGCAGATGGGGATCTGCCTGATGACGATCGTTCTGGCCTGCGCACTGCTGCTTCTGACCGCTGCCGTCGTCCTGCTCTTCGCGATGATGGGCGAACTCGCGGCCCGCACCACGGGCGCCGCCCCGGCCGCCTCGACGGCGGTCTCCCCGCTGGAGGAGTACCGCCTCGGCGCCGTGGTGGACGACTGGCCCGAGCCCCTCAGGGCCCTGGACACCGGATCCCGCGTCGTCGTCCTCGTGCTGAGCACCGTCTGCGCCACCTGTGCCAAGGTCGCCACGCAGATATCCGAGGGTGCCCTCGCGGGCATGGCGGGCACGGTCGGCGTCGCGATCTCCTGCGCCGAACGGGCGGACGGCGAGGAGTTCGCCCGGCGCAACGGGCTGACGGACATCCCCACGTACGTCGACGAGCGGGGCGGCTGGGTCGCGGGCTCCTTCTCCGTGACCCAGAGCCCGACCGCGCTCGTCTTCGACAACGGCGTGCTGAGCGAGGGGTACCTCTTCACCTCCGTCGCCGACCTGCTGCGCGAGGTGCGTCCGGCCGGCACCGCCCGCGCCGCTGCCTGACGCGCGTACGCGCCCACCGACGTGGTCCGCGGCGGCCGCCGCGGATCCCGAACCCAGAAGAAGAATCCATGTCCGGAAGAAGAACAGGAGCATCCGCATGCGTTTTGCCCGCAGAACGGCCGGCGCCGACGCTGCCGAGCCGAAGCTCCGGCTCGGCAGGCGCCGCGTACTCGGCGGCCTCGGGGCCAGCGGACTCGTGGCCGCCGCAGGAGTCTTCAGCTCCGCGTCGCCCGCCGCGGCCGACAGCGACAACTGCTGCAACCTCGCCCACCCGCCGGGCACGTCGGGCTACACCACGATGACGTACTGCCGTGCCCACCTCGGCTACCTGTGGAGCTGTTCGATGAGCGGCACCCTGCACTGCAGCTGCTGCGAGACGCCCGGCAACGTCAAGTCGGCCTTCGAGTGCCGTTACAACTGACCGGTCGCCACCGGACGGTTCACCACTGAACGATGCGGTCCGAGGGCGCCCCGCGTCCCCGACCTGGACACGAAGGAGTCAACACCGCATGGTGACCTGGCTCGTGATCGCCGGCGTCGCGGCGATCCTGCAAGTCTTCAGCCCTTGAGGCCAGTCGATGGCCGGGGTCGCCGGCCCGATGCTGAAGCGAAGCGGATCGAGTGGTAGCCGGTTCCTCGTGAGTCTGGCGGTGGGAGAGGTCATTGCCGCGGGCCTCATGTCCCTGGCCGTGTACGTGCTCGGGCAGGGCGTCGCCCTGGTCGCCGACACGTCATGGCGTCGGACGATCACCGCAGTGGCCCTGGTGGTGTTCGGCGTCGCCGACCTGGCGAACCGTACGCCGCACATCTGGCGGCAGGTGCCGCAGGAACACGTCCGGACCATGCCGCCCGGCATGCTCGGTCTGACCTGGGGCTTCGATCTCGGCCTGCTGTTCACCACACAGAAGTCGACCTCCCTGACCTGGGGTGTGCTCGCGGCAGCCGTGCTGCTGCACCCCGGATCCTCGCCGCTGCTGCTCGTCGGCATGGCGCTGGTGGGGGTGGCGGCCGTGACGGTGCGCAGCGTCACCTGGTCCCTTGTTCCCCTCACCCAGTTCGGAGACCGCGTACGGCCCTGGTTCCCGTGGATGCGGCGCGCGGCCGGTCTCGGTCTCGTGCTCCTGGGTGCCTACACGGTCTGGACGGCCTGGCAATGAACAGTTACACCACGGCCCGGGACTCCCGGGGGCACATCGCCCTCACCCGCTTCGAATGCCGCACGGCGCTGAACGTGGTCGTCGTGCTGCTCATGCACATGCGCATCAAGAGAGAGGTCCGGCGCGTCGCCCCCGGGTTCGTGGGCGCCGCACCGGTCGTGCTCTGGAAAGACCGCACGGTCCTCAGCGTGACTCTCTGGCGGACGCTGGAGAGCATGTACGCGATGGGGGAGGCGCAGAGCCACATCCGCGCCTCCCGCGTTCCGTCGAAGCTGGGGATCCGCACCACCAGTGGCCTGTTCCCGTACAGGGGCGACTGGAAGAACGTGCTGTTCGAGGCGACGGTCGCCGACATCGATCCGCTCCACGAGCGGACGCACGACGACGCGGCGGCCGGCGCATCCACTTCGGCTCGGAAGGAAAACGCACGATGACTCGTACTCCCACCGACAGGGGGGTGGCGTTCGTCGACGAGAAGACGGACGGTACCCGCCTCGTGTACGTGGCGCTCGGCGTCGCGTCGGACGGATCACCGCAGGAGGTCTTCGCCGTCCACCGGCTCACCGCGGACGACCGCCTGGACATCGACCCGGCGGTCCGCATGGTCGCGGCCGGGTCGATGACCCGCAGCAGCGAGCCGGTCCGCGTCTTCGGCGACGGCGAGAGCATCAAGGTCCAGCCGACGGCCAAGGACATGGGCCGGCTGCTGGTCTGACGGATTCACGCCGGGGCGCACGGCGACCAGCCGCGCGCCCCGGCGCACCCGGCGGAGGCGGACGGGAATCGAACCCGCCGGGCGGAGCTGCTCCGCCCCTCCCGCTTTGAAGGCGGGGAGGCCCACCAGGAACCCTGACGCCTCCGCGGACACCTTACGTCACACGCCGACCGGGACCGGCACCTGAGTACGTATGCACGGAAACGCACAACGCACAGACAGGAAAACGGTGTTGAACAGCGCGACAACGATCCGGCTCACCCAGTACGCGCGCGGCGGCGGCTGCGCCTGCAAGATCCCGCCCGGTGAGCTGGAGACCGTCATGGCCGCCGTCCCGGCCGGCACGAGTGGCCCGCGGCCCCTGGGCGAGCTGTTGGTCGGCACCGAGAACGGCGACGACGCCGCCGTGGTCACCACCGCCACCGGCACCCTCGTCATGACCACCGACTTCTTCGGCCCCGTCGTCGACGACGCCTACGACTGGGGCCGGATCGCCGCGGCCAACGCGCTGTCCGACGTCTACGCGATGGGCGGCACCCCCGTCGTCGCCGTCAACCTGCTGGCCTGGCCGCGCGAGACCCTGCCGATGGAACTGGCCGCCGAGGTGCTGCGCGGCGGCGCCGACACGGCCGCCGAGGCCGGCTGCCATCTCGCCGGCGGGCACAGCATCGACGACCCGGAACCCAAGTACGGGCTCGCCGTCACCGGGCAGGCCGACCCCGAGCGACTGCTGCGCAACGACGCGGGCCGCCCCGGGATGCCGCTGTCGCTGACCAAGCCGCTCGGCATCGGTGTACTGAACACCCGGCACAAGGCGACCGGTGAGCGCTTCCCCGCGGCGGTGGCGGCCATGACCACGCTCAACGCCGCCGCCTCGCGCGCCGCCCTCGCCGCGGGCGCCGTCTGTGCCACCGACGTCACCGGCTTCGGGCTCCTCGGCCACCTCTACAAACTGGCCCGGGCCAGCGGCGTCACGGCCGTCCTCGACCCGGCCGCCGTCCCCTACCTCGACGGAGCCCGCGAGGCCGTGCGCGACGGCCACGTCAGCGGCGGTACCCGGCGCAATCTCGACTGGGTCGCCCCGCACACCCGCTTCGGGCCCGCCGTCGGCGAGGAGGAACGGCTGCTGCTCGCCGACGCCCAGACCTCCGGAGGCCTCCTCGTCGCCGGGGAGATCCCCGGCGCGCCCGTCATCGGCCATCTCGCCCCGCGCGGCGACCACTTCGTGACGGTCGGCTGACCCATGGCGCCCCGCACCCCCGCACCGGCCCACCGGCGCGTGCCCCGCACCGACGCCGTGCTCGCCGAGCCCCGGCTCGTGGAGGCCGCACGCCGGCTCGGCCCCGCCCTCGTCAAGCAGGCCGTGCACCGGGCCCAGGACCGGGTGCGCGCCGCCGAGGTGCCGCCCGAGCAGATCGCCGACGCAGCCGTCGCGCTGCTGCCCGAGCACGCCATGTCCCTGCGCCCCGTCCTCAACGCGACCGGCATCGTCCTGCACACCAACCTCGGCCGCGCCCCCCTGTCCGCGCAGGCCCGCGCGGCGGTGGACGCCGCCGCCGGACACGTCGACGTCGAGTACGACATCGACAGCGGGCGGCGCGACCGGCGTGGCAGGGGCGCCCTGGACGCGCTGCGCGCCGCCGTGCCGGACGCGGGCGACGCCCACGTCGTCAACAACGGCGCCGCCGCGCTCGCCCTGGCGGCCACGGTGCTGGCACAGGGCCGCGAGATCGTGGTCAGCCGCGGCGAACTCATCGAGATCGGTGACGGGTTCCGGCTGCCCGACCTGCTGGTCAGCACCGGCGCCCGGCTGCGCGAGGTCGGCACCACCAACCGCACCCACCTCGCCGACTACCGCGACGCCCTCGGCCCCGACACCGCCTGCATCCTCAAGATCCACCCGTCCAACTTCCGTGTCGAGGGCTTCACTTCGGCCGTTGCGGTCACCGACCTGGCCGGCCTCGGGGTGCCCGTGGTCGGTGACATCGGCTCGGGCCTGCTGCGTCCCGACCCGCTGCTGCCCGACGAGCCGGACGCCACCACCTGGCTGCGCCAGGGCGCCGCCCTCGTCACCGCCAGCGGCGACAAACTCCTCGGCGGCCCGCAGGCAGGACTGCTGCTCGGCACCGCGGCCCTGGTCGAACGCCTGCGCCGTCACCCGCTGGCCCGCGCCCTGCGCGTCGACAAGCTCACCCTCGCCGCCCTGGAGGCGACCCTGCGCGGCCCCGAACCGCCCGTGCACCGCGCCCTGCACACCGACCCCGTACGGCTGCGGGCGCGCAGCACCGTGCTCGTGGACCGGCTCACCGCCCGCGGCGTCACCGCCGCCGTCGTCCCGCACGACGGCGCCGTCGGAGGCGGCGGCGCCCCGGGGCAGCGGCTGCCGGGCTGGGCCGTGCGGGTCTGCGCGGACCTCGCCGACCCGCTGCGCCGGGGCCGCCCCAGCGTCGTGGGGCGCACCACCAGGGGCGCGCTCCTGCTCGACCTGCGCTGCGTCCCCGAGGAACGGGACGACGACCTGTTCACGGCGGCCGTGGCCGCGGCCCGGGACGCCGGGTGCCCCGGCACCTGCCCGGCGGGGTGAGGCGGCCGTGCACGTCGTGGCCACCGCGGGCCATGTCGACCACGGCAAGTCGACCCTGGTCCGCGCCCTGACCGGAATGGAACCCGACCGCTGGGCCGAGGAGAAGCGGCGCGGCATGACCATCGACCTCGGCTACGCCTGGACGTCGCTGCCCACCGGCGAGACGGTGACCTTCGTCGACGTGCCCGGTCACCAGAAGTTCGTCTCCAACATGCTGGCGGGCGTCGGCCCGGTACCCGCCGCACTGCTCGTGATCGCCGCCGACGAGGGCTGGAGCCGGCAGACCCAGGAACACGTTGAGGCACTGAGCGCGTTCGGCGTGCGCGACGGTGTCCTCGTCGTCACCCGCGCCGACCTCGGCGACGGCGACCTCGCCGTCGAGGAGGCCAGGGACCGGCTGGCCGGCACCCCGCTGGCCGCTCTGGAGGCCGTCGTCACCAGCGCACCGACCGGCGCGGGCCTGCCCGAACTGCGCGGCGCGCTCGCCCGCCTGGCCGCGCGGCTGCCGGCCCCGTCCCCCACCCCGCGCACCCGGCTGTGGGTGGACCGCGTCTTCACGGTGCGCGGCGCCGGAACCGTCGTGACGGGCACCCTGGGCCGCGGCAGCATCGCCCGCGGCGACGAACTGCTGCTCTGGTCCCGCGGGGAGCCGGTCCGCGTCCGGCAGGTGCAGAGTCTCGGCCGGAGCGTCGAACGGGCCGACGCCGTCGCCCGGGTCGCCGTGAACCTGCGCGGGACGCCCCGTGACGGCATCCGCCGCGGCGACGCCCTGGTGGCCCCCGGCTGGTGGGCGGGCACCAGGGAGTTCGACGCGCGGGTCGACCGGCTCGCCGACTGCCGGGCGAGCCGGCTGATCCTGCACGTGGGGTCCGCTGCCGTCCCCGTCCGCGTACGCCGCCTGGGCGAGGGAACGGCGCGGATCCGGGCGGAGCGCGACCTGCCCCTCGACGTGGGGGAGCGGGCGCTGCTGCGGGACCCGGGGCAGCAGCGGATCGTCGCCGGCCTCGTCGTCCTCGACCTGGAACCGCCGCCGCTGTCCCGGCGGGGCGCCGCCGCCCGCCGCCACGCGGACCTCGCCGCCCGCCCCGACCGGCCCGACGCCGCCGCGGAGATCGCGCGGCGCGGCGCGGTACGGCGCACGGCCCTGACCCGGACCGGACACATGGCACCGGACGCGCCCGCACCGCGGGGGACACGGGAGATCGCCGGGTGGTGCGTCGACGCCGACTGGTGGCGCGAGCGCACGGCACGACTCACCGAGGCCGTACGGGCACGCGCCGCCGCGCGGCCGGACGCCCCGGCTCTGCCGCGCGAGGCCGCGCTCCGGGCGAGCGGCCTCGTCGACGGCGCTCTGCTGAGCGCGGCGGCCGACGAGCTGGGCCTGGTACGGGACGGCGCGGGCCTGCGCGGGGCGGGCGCCCGGCCCGCGCAGGCCGACCGGATCGCGAGCGCGCTCGACGCGGTGTACGCGCGGCTGCGTGCCGACCCGTTCGACGCCCCGGACCGGCCCGAGCTGGACGCGCTCGGGCTCACCCGCTTCCACCTGCGCGCCGCGGCCGACCGCGGGCGGCTTCGCCGCCTGGACCAGAGCGTGTACGTGCACCCCGATGCCGTGCCGCTCGCACTCGCCCGCCTGGCCCGGCTGCCGCAGCCGTTCACGCTCAGCGCCGGTCGCCAGGTGCTCGGCACCTCGCGGCGGGTCGCGGTGCCCCTGTTCGAGCTCCTCGACCGGCTGGGACACACCAGGGTCACCGAGGAGGGCCTGCGGCACGTGGTGGCGCGCGACGGGGCCGCGCGCTGAGCGGTACGGCCCGGCCGGACGTTCCCCGGCCGCACGTACGCACAGGCTGTGCCGGTTCCACGAACGAAACTGCGACAAATGGACGGCACTCCCGATGACCGGTGCCCTGGGCGGAACATTAGACTCGTCGAGCCCGGCAACAGCTCTACTTCAAGGAGGCACGGGTGCCGCTGCTGACCCGCATCACGGGACCGCGCGATCTGGACCGGCTCAGCCTGGAAGAGCTGGGCCGGCTGGCAGAGGAGATCCGGACCTTCCTCGTCGACGCCGTCTCCAAGACCGGCGGCCACCTCGGCCCCAACCTCGGCGTGGTGGAACTCACCCTCGCCCTGCACCGCGTCTTCGACTCCCCGACCGACAAGGTGCTCTGGGACACCGGACACCAGTCCTACGTGCACAAGCTGCTCACCGGCCGCCAGGACTTCTCGAGGCTGAAGATGAAGGGCGGCCTGTCCGGCTACCCCTCGCAGGCCGAGTCCGAGCACGACGTCATCGAGAACAGTCACGCCTCCACCGTCCTCGGCTGGGCCGACGGCATCGCCAAGGCCAACCAGGTCCTGGGACGCGACGACCGGCACGTCGTCGCGGTCATCGGCGACGGCGCGCTCACCGGCGGCATGGCCTGGGAGGCGCTGAACAACATCGCCGCGGCCAAGGACCGTCCCCTCGTCATCGTCGTCAACGACAACGAGCGCTCCTACGCGCCCACCATCGGCGGCCTCGCCAACCACCTGGCGACCCTGCGCACCACCGACGGCTACGAGCGCTTCCTGGCCCGCACCAAGGAGCTCCTGGAGCGCACCCCGGTCGTCGGCCGTCCCCTCTACGACACCCTGCACGGCGCGAAGAAGGGCCTGAAGGACTTCATCGCCCCGCAGGGCATGTTCGAGGACCTCGGCCTGAAGTACGTCGGCCCCATCGACGGCCACGACATCGAGGCCCTGGAGTCCGCCCTCACCCGCGCCAAGCGCTTCGGCGGCCCCGTCATCGTGCACTGCCTCACCGAGAAGGGCCGCGGCTACCAGCCCGCCCTGGCGGACGAGGCCGACCGCTTCCACGCCGTCGGCAGGATCCACCCCGACACGGGCCTGCCCATCTCCACCTCCGGCGCCGACTGGACGTCCGTCTTCGGCGACGAGATGGTCAGGATCGGCGAGGAGCGCGAGGACGTCGTCGCCATCACCGCCGCGATGCTCCAGCCGGTCGGCCTCGACAAGTTCGCCAAGGCCTTCCCCGACCGCGTCTACGACGTCGGCATCGCCGAGCAGCACGGCGCCGTCTCCGCGGCCGGCCTCGCCCACGCCGGCGTCCACCCGGTCTTCGCCGTGTACGCCACCTTCCTCAACCGCGCCTTCGACCAGGTCCTCATGGACGTCGCCCTGCACAAGTGCGGCGTCACCTTCGTGCTCGACCGCGCCGGTGTCACCGGCACCGACGGCGCCTCCCACAACGGCATGTGGGACATGTCGATCCTCCAGGTCGTCCCCGGTCTGCGGCTCGCCGCCCCGCGCGACGCCGACCAGGTCCGCGCCCAGCTGCGCGAGGCCGTCGAGGTGGACGACGCGCCGACCGTGGTCCGCTTCTCCAAGGGCGCCGTCGGCCCCGCCGTGCCCGCCGTCGGCCGCGTCGGCGGCATGGACGTGCTGCGCGCCCCCGGCACCGACACCCCGGACGTCCTGCTGGTCTCCGTCGGCGCCCTCGCGCCGATGTGCCTGGAGGTCGCCGACATGCTGGGCAAGCAGGGCATCACCACCACCGTGGTCGACCCGCGCTGGGTCAAGCCCGTCGACGAGGCCATGGCCCCGCTCGCCGAGCGCCACCGCGTGGTCGTCACCGTCGAGGACAACTCCCGGGTCGGCGGTGTCGGCTCCGCGATCGCCCAGGCCCTGCGCGACGCGGGCGTCGACGTGCCGCTGCGCGACTTCGGCATCCCGCCGCGCTTCCTCGACCACGCCTCGCGCGCCGAGGTCCTGGCCGAGATCGGGCTCACCGCGCCGGACATCGCCCGCCAGGTCACCGGCCTGGTCGCCAAGCTCGACGGGCGCTACGAGCGCACGGACGCCGAGGTGGACCCGGTGGAGGCCGCGCGCGACTGACGCAGGGCCGGATGGGCAGGTTCTCCACTCGTTGCGGTGGCGAAACCTGCCCATCCGCGTGAATCCGCTCACGCCCGGGCATACGCACTACGCCCCCTCACGATCATGTCGAGGCCGACAAGCGTCGGAGGTACCCGTGAGCAGCAGTCTCTTCAGGACCAAGAACATCGAGCAGTCCATCCAGGACACGGAGGAACCGGAGCACGCGCTCAAGAAATCCCTGTCCGCGCTGGATCTGACCGTCTTCGGTGTCGGTGTCATCATCGGCACCGGCATCTTCGTGCTGACCGGCACGGTCGCCAAGAACAACGCCGGGCCCGCGGTCGCCCTGGCCTTCGTCGTCGCCGGCGTCGTGTGCGCGCTCGCCGCGCTGTGCTACGCCGAGTTCGCCTCCACGGTCCCGGTGGCCGGCTCCGCGTACACCTTCTCCTACGCCTCGCTCGGTGAACTGCCCGCCTGGATCATCGGCTGGGACCTGGTCCTGGAGTTCGCGCTCGGCACGGCGGTGGTGGCCGTCGGCTGGTCGGGCTACATCCGCTCGTTCCTGGAGAACGCCGGCTGGCAGTTCCCCGAGGTCCTCGGCGGCCGGGAGGGTGCCGACGGATTCGGCTTCGACATCCTCGCCGCCGGGCTGGTGCTGGTGCTCACCGGCATCCTCGTCCTCGGCATGAAGCTGTCGGCCCGCATCACCACCGTCGTCGTCGCCGTCAAGGTGATCGTCGTCCTCATCGTGATCATCGCGGGCGCCTTCTTCGTCAACGGCGCCAACTACGACCCCTTCGTCCCGAAGGCGCAACCCGTCGAGGCGGGCGGGGGGCTGCACTCCCCGCTGATCCAGCTGATGTTCGGGTGGGCGCCGTCCAACTTCGGCGTGATGGGAATCTTCACCGCCGCCTCCGTCGTCTTCTTCGCCTTCATCGGTTTCGACATCGTCGCCACGGCCGCCGAGGAGACCAGGAACCCGCAGCGCGACATGCCCCGCGGCATCCTCGGCTCCCTGTTCATCTGCACCATCCTGTACGTCGCCGTCTCGATCGTCGTCACCGGCATGCAGCACTACACGAAGCTCTCCGTCGACGCCCCGCTCTCCGACGCGTTCAAGGCCACCGGACACCCCTTCTTCTCCGGCGTGATCAGTTTCGGTGCCGCCGTCGGCCTGACCACGGTCTGCATGATCCTGCTGCTCGGCCAGACCCGGGTGTTCTTCGCGATGAGCCGCGACGGACTGCTGCCGCGCTTCTTCTCCGTGGTCCACCCGAGGTTCCGGACCCCGTACCGGCCGACCATCCTGCTCGGTGTGATCATCGCCATCGTCGCGGGTTTCACCAGCCTGAGCGAGCTCGCCGAGCTGGTGAACATCGGTACCCTCTTCGCCTTCGTCGTCGTCGCGATCAGCGTGATCATTCTGCGTCGTACCCGCCCCGACCTGCCGCGCGCCTTCCGTACCCCGCTGGTCCCGCTGCTGCCGATCGTGTCGGTGGCCGCCTCGCTGTGGCTGATGCTGAACCTGCCCGCCGAGACCTGGGTCCGGTTCGGCATCTGGATGGCGATCGGCTTCGTCGTCTACTTCTTCTACGGCCGCACCCACAGCCGCATGGCCCTCGGCGAGGACACCCCGGCCGGGCGGCCGGGCGGCAACACGCCGTAGTCGCCGCCTCGCGTCGCACCGGCCCCGTACGCCCTCTTCCGGGAACGCACGGGGCCGGACGGCATACGGCCGGGCGCGGGGCGCCGGCCGGCGGACGCGCTGCACGGGCGGTCGTCAGGCCGGCCTGACCGTCCGGGGGCCCGCCACCTCCGCACCCAGCTCCGTCACCCGGCGGCGCAGCTCGCGATCCGCCGTCACCACCAGGACGGGGCGGTCACCGGCCCCGGCGACCAGCTCGACGATGCGGTCGTCCCCGCTGCCCGGCGCGGCCTCCACCCGTACACCGGGCACGGAGTCCACACCCCGGGCCGCGCCCTCGACCACGAGCACGATCTCCACCGGACCGCAAAGTCCCGGCGTCCCGTCCGCCGCCAGCCGGTCACGCAGCCGCTCCGCGGCCCCCCGCCGGTCCCGCCACCATCCGTCGGGCACGGACCCCACGACGTTCGCGCCGTCGACGATCACGATGAGGGGTGCGCTGCCGTTCATGGGGCCAGGGTCGCACGCCCACCCCACGCGCGGGGGACCGCGGGCGGGCAGCATAGAGTGAGCCTGTGATCGGAGAGTGGCTCATACGCGGTCGTGACGGCCGCCTCAGCATCTACCACGTGACACCCGACGCGGTCCTGTGCCGCGCCGAGCTCGTGCCGGGCGGCGCGTGGGGTGCACCGCGCATCGTGGGCGGGGGGCAGGTGCCGCATCCGGTCCTCGCGCTCGGGCAGGGGGCCGACGGCTATGTGCACCTGGTCTCCTGGCGGCCCGCGGGGCCCGGCCGGTCGAGTCTGGTGCACTCCGTGCATTTCCAGCCGTTGCTGGCCCCGCTGGACTGGGACGACATCGGCCACCCGGCGGGCAAGGGCGACCGCACCAGCCCGCCGGCCGTCGCGGTCGACGGCCACGGCCGGGCGCACGTCTTCGTGCAGGGCGAGGGCGGCGGTCTCACCATGCGTGCCCAGAGCCAGAAGGGCAGCTGGGGCCCGTGGCACGACTTCAAGGCGGCGATCGAGGGCGGGCCCGTCGCGCTGGCCGGGGTGAACGGGGGCATGCAGGCGTACGCGGCCGCTCCCGGCATGCTCATGCACTGGCGTCAGCCGGGTTCCGGCGTGGTGTTCGGCGCGGTGGAGTCGGTGAAGGCCGAGGCCCGTCCGGGCACCCTGCGCGCCCTGGCCACCTCCGACGAGAACACCACGCTCTTCTTCACCGACACGTCCGGCACCCTGTGCGCCTGGCGCCCCGGGGCCGATCCGGTGCCCCTGCTCCCCGCGGCGGGCCCCGGCCCGGTGGCGGCCGTCCGCTGTGAACTCGACGGCCAGGACTGCACGTTGCTGGCCCAGCGCGCCTCCTCCGGCCGGGTCGCCTTCGCGGCGTACCCCGCCGAGCAGGAGCCGGCGGACGTCCGGTGGACCGAGTCCGGGCCACACCTGCCCGCCGACGCCGAGGTCTCCCTCGCCCTGGACGCCGACGGCCGAGTGGTGGCGGCGGCCCTCTCCCCGTCGACGGGACAGCTCCTGCTGGCCCGCCGCACGGACGAGCCGGGCCCGGCGCTCACGGCGTGGCAGACGGTCTGACGCGAGGAAGGCACCCGGCCCCCGCCGCCGGTCCCGAGCGGACGGCGGAGTCTGCGGCGGGCCGGTCGTGTCCGCCGTGGAGGCCTTCCCCCGGTCACCGCGACGAACGGCGGCCGTCGGTGAGCCGGCACGACGCGGAAGAGGGCCCCCGCCTCGGCGGGGGCCCTCTTCACGTACCGGATCGATGCGGCGTCACGCCGGAACCGACGCCACGCCCGGCTCCAGGAACCGCTTCCCGTTCACCCGCTCCGACACGCCCTCGCGGTCCAGGTACGGCGTGATGCCGCCCAGGTGGAAGGGCCAGCCGGCGCCGGTGATCAGGCAGAGGTCGATGTCCTGGGCCTCGGCGACGACGCCCTCGTCGAGCATCAGGCCGATCTCCTGCGCCACCGCGTCCAGGACGCGGGTGCGGACCTGCTCCTGGGTCAGGACGGTGTCGCCCTGCTTCAGCAGCGCGGCGACCTCCGGGTCGAGCTCCGGCTTGCCGCTGTCGTAGACGTAGAAGCCGCGCTTGCCCGCCTCGACGACCGCCTTGAGGTTCGGGGAGACCGTGAAGCGGTCCGGGAAGGCCCGGTTGAGGGTCTCCGAGACGTGCAGGCCGATCGCCGGGCCGACCAGCTCCAGCAGGACCAGCGGGGACATCGGCAGGCCGAGCGGCTCCACCGCCTTCTCCGCGACCTCGACGGGGGTGCCCTCGTCGATGACGTTCTGGATCTCGCCCATGAAGCGGGTCAGGATGCGGTTCACGACGAACGCCGGGGCGTCCTTGACGAGAACGGCCGTCTTCTTCAGCTTCTTGGCCACCGCGAACGCGGTCGCCAGCGAGGCGTCGTCGGTCCGCTCGCCGCGCACGATCTCCAGCAGCGGCAGGATCGCGACCGGGTTGAAGAAGTGGAAGCCGACGACCCGCTCGGGGTGCTTCAGCTTCGACGCCATCTCCGACACGGACAGGGACGAGGTGTTCGTCGCGAGGATCGCGTGCGCCGGGGCGACCGCCTCGACCTCCGCGAACACCTTCTGCTTGACGCCCATCTCCTCGAAGACCGCTTCGATGACGAAGTCGGCGTCCGCGAAGCCCTCGGCCTTGTCCAGGACGCCGGTCACCAGGGCCTTGAGGCGGTTGGCCTTGTCCTGGTTGATCCGGCCCTTGCCGAGCAGCTTGTCGATCTCGGCGTGGACGTAGCCCACGCCCTTGTCGACGCGCTCCTGGTCGATGTCCGTGAGGACGACCGGGACCTCCAGGCGGCGCAGGAACAGCAGCGCCAGCTGGCTGGCCATCAGGCCCGCGCCGACGACGCCGACCTTCGTCACCGGGCGGGCCAGCGACTTGTCCGGGGCGCCGGCGGGGCGCTTGCCGCGCTTCTGCACCAGGTTGAACGCGTAGATGCCGGAGCGCAGTTCGCCGCCCATGATGAGGTCGGCCAGGGCCTGGTCCTCGGCGTCGTAGCCCTGCTGGAGGTCGCCGTTCTTGGCGGCGGCGATGATGTCCAGCGCGCGGTAGGCGGCCGGGGCCGCGCCGTGCACCTTGGAGTCGGCGATGAACCGGCCGCGCGCGACCGCCTGGTCCCAAGCCTCGCCCCGGTCGATCACCGGACGCTCGACGGTGATCTCGCCCTTGAGGACGGACGCCGTCCAGATCAGCGACTGCTCCAGGAAGTCGGCGCCCTCGAAGATCGCGTCCGCGATCCCGAGCTCGTAGACCTGCTTGCCCTTGAGCTGCTTGTTCTGGTTGAGGCTGTTCTCGATGATCACCGAGACGGCCTTGTCCGCGCCGATCAGGTTCGGCAGCAGCGTGCAGCCGCCCCAGCCGGGGACCAGGCCGAGGAAGACCTCGGGCAGGGAGAACGCCGGGAGCGCCGCCGACACGGTGCGGTACGCGCAGTGCAGGCCGATCTCCACGCCGCCGCCCATGGCCGCGCCGTTGTAGTACGCGAAGGTCGGCACGGCCAGCTGGGACAGCCGCTTGAAGACATCGTGGCCGCCCTTGCCGATGGCCAGCGCGTCCTCGTGCCGCTTCAGCAGCTCGACGCCCTTGAGGTCGGCGCCGACCGCGAAGATGAACGGCTTGCCGGTGACGCCGACGCCGACGATGTCGCCGTCCGCGGCCTCCTTCTCGACCTGGTCGATGGCGGCGTCGATGTTCGCCAGCGACTGCGGGCCGAGCGTGGTCGGCTTGGTGTGGTCGTGACCGTTGTCCAGGGTGATCAGGGCGAAGCGGCCCGCGCCCAGGGGCAGGTCGAAGTGGCGTACGTGCGCGCTCGTGACGACCTCGCCGGGGAACAGCTCGGCCGCACCCTTCAGCAGCTCTGCGGTGGTGCTCACTTGTCCCCCTCGAAGTGCGGGTTCTCCCAGATGACCGTCGCGCCCATGCCGAAGCCGACGCACATGGTGGTCAGGCCGTAGCGGACGTGCGGCTGCTCCTCGAACTGGCGGGCCAGCTGCGTCATCAGGCGGACGCCGGAGGAGGCGAGCGGGTGGCCGAAGGCGATGGCGCCGCCGTACTGGTTGACGCGGGCGTCGTCGTCGGCGATGCCGTAGTGCTCCAGGAACGCGAGGACCTGGACGGCGAAGGCCTCGTTGATCTCGAACAGGCCGATGTCGGAGATCGACAGGCCCGCCTGCGCGAGGGCCTTCTCGGTGGCCGGGATCGGGCCGTAGCCCATGACCTCGGGCTCGACGCCCGCGAAGGCGTACGAGACGAGGCGCATCTTGACCGGGAGGTTGTTCTCGCGGGCGAAGTCCTCGCTGGCGATGAGGGAGGCGGTGGCGCCGTCGTTCAGACCGGCCGCGTTGCCCGCGGTGACCCGGCCGTGCACGCGGAACGGCGTCTTCAGGTTCGCCAGGTTCTCCAGCGTGGTGCCCGGGCGCATCGGCTCGTCGGCGGTGACCAGACCCCAGCCCGTCTCGCCGCCCTCTGCGTTGGTGCGGCGCACCGAGACCGGCACCAGGTCGGCCTGGATCTGGCCGTTGGCGTACGCCTTGGCGGCCTTCTCCTGGGAGCGCACGGCGTACTCGTCGGCGCGCCGCTTGGTGATGCTCGGGTAGCGGTCGTGCAGGTTCTCGGCGGTCATGCCCATGAACAGGGCGGACTCGTCGACCAGCTTCTCGCTGACGAACCGCGGGTTCGGGTCCACGCCCTCGCCCATCGGGTGGCGGCCCATGTGCTCGACACCGCCCGCGATGGCGACGTCGTACGCGCCGAAGGCGACCGAGCCGGCCACCGTGGTGACGGCGGTCAGGGCGCCCGCGCACATGCGGTCGATCGAGTAGCCCGGGACCGAGGTGGGCAGGCCCGCGAGGATGCCGGCGGTGCGGCCGATGGTCAGGCCCTGGTCGCCGATCTGCGTGGTCGCGGCGACGGCGACCTCGTCGATCTTCTTGGGGTCGAGACCGGGGTTGCGGCGCAGCAGCTCCCGGATCGCCTTCACGACCAGGTCGTCGGCGCGGGTCTCGTGGTAGATGCCCTTCGGGCCCGCCTTGCCGAACGGGGTGCGGACGCCGTCTACGAAGACGACGTCCCTGACGGTACGAGGCACGATGGCTCTCCTCCAGGGTGCGGGATGGCACTGCACTGCTGCGGCACGCTGAGCGTGCGCTCAGGCCCATGCTACTTATGAGTAACGTAGCTGCCCAGTCCCCCCGGCCCAAGCGGTGAACGTCACACCCGGAGCCGGACGGACCTCACCCCGCCGGCGGTGCCGACGGGGTGAGGGCGGCACGGCTCGTCGCCGACGGGCGGCCCGTCGGCACCGCCGTGAGTCGTCCCGGGCCGGCGATGACACGCCGGCGTCGGCGTCCGCAGGAGTGGGGTGCCGTCGGAGCGGCCCCGCGCGCCGCCGCGTCCGTCAGGCCTGCTCCGTCTCCTGGGCCAGGGCCGCCACCAGGACCGGCGTCACCTGCTCCACCTGCCATGGCCGGGCGCCGTGCGCGGTGAGGGCCGCGGCCACGGAGTCCCGGTCGGCAGGCTTCGGCGGCTCCCAGCAGACCCTGCGCACGGTGTCCGGGGTGATCAGGTTCTCCTGCGGCATGTTCAGTTCCTCGGCCAGCGCCGTCACGCCCGCCCGCGCCGCGGACAGCCGGGCGGCGGCGGCCGGGTCCTTGTCGGCCCAGGCGCGCGGCGGCGGCGGACCGGTCACCGGCTGGCCCGGCTGGGGCAGCTGCGACTCCGTGAGGTCCTTGGCCCGGTCGACCGCGGCCTGCCACTGCTCCAGCTGCCGGCGGTTCACCCGCCCGAAGCCGGCGAGCGCCCCGAGCGCGTGCACGTTGGCCGGCAGGGCGAGCGCGGCCTCCACGATGGCCGCGTCCCCGAGCACCTTGCCGGGGGAGACGTCCCGGCGCTGGGCGATCCGGTCCCGGGCCTGCCACAGCTCCCGGACGACGGCGAGCTGCCGGCGCCGGCGCACCTTGTGCATGCCGGACGTGCGGCGCCACGGCTCCTTGCGGGGCTCGGCCGGCGGGGCCGAGGCGATCGCGTCGAACTCCTGCCGGGCCCACTCCAGCTTGCCCTGCCGGTCCAGCTCCTTCTCCAGCGCGTCGCGCAGGTCGACGAGGAGCTCGACGTCGAGGGCGGCGTAGCGCAGCCACGGCTCGGGCAGCGGGCGGGTCGACCAGTCGACGGCCGAGTGGCCCTTCTCCAGGACGAAGCCCAGTACGTTCTCGACCATCGCGCCGAGGCCGACCCGGGGGAAGCCGGCGAGTCGCCCGGCCAGCTCGGTGTCGAACAGGCGGGTGGGGACCATCCCTATGTCCCGCAGGCAGGGCAGGTCCTGGGTGGCCGCGTGCAGCACCCACTCGGCGTCGGAGATCGCCGCGCCCAGCTCCGACAGGTCGGGGCAGGCCACGGGGTCGATGAGCGCGGTGCCCGCGCCCTGGCGGCGCAGCTGCACCAGGTAGGCGCGCTGGCCGTAGCGGTAGCCGGAGGCGCGCTCGGCGTCGACGGCGACGGGGCCGCTGCCGGCGGCGAAGGCGGCGGTCACCTCGGCGAGGGCGGCCGCGTCGGCGATCACCGGCGGAACGCCCTCGCGCGGTTCGAGCAAGGGTGTCGGCGCCTGACTCACAGAAGATCCGGCGTCGTCCGGAGGGGCGCCTCCGGTGGTTCGCAGTGAATGGTCTGCTGCGGTTTCGTGGGCGTCGGTCACCGGTCAAGGGTATCGGTGTATGCGCGGCGCCCGCCGACGGAACGTTCCGTCGGCGGGCGCCGGGGGGTCGTAAACCGGACAGGTCAGTGAAAGTTCGGGCTCATGGAGGATGCGGCCGGGGAGCGGGCGGGGATCGGGGCGGTCAGTGGATGATGCCGGTCCGCAGGGCGACCGCCACCATGCCGGCGCGGTCACCCGTGCCGAGCTTGCGGGCGATGCGGGCCAGGTGGCTCTTGACGGTCAGGGCGGACAGGCCCATGGAGACGCCGATCGCCTTGTTCGACTGGCCCTCCGCGACCAGTCGCAGCACCTCGACCTCGCGGCCGGAGAGCTCGCGGTAGCCGCCCGGGTGGCTCGGGGCGCCCGGGGGGCGGCGGTGCAGTCGGGCGGCGGCGCCGCCGATGGGTGCGGCACCGGGCCGGGTGGGGAGCCCGATGTTGGTGCGGGTGCCGGTGACGACGTAGCCCTTGACGCCGCCGGCGAGGGCGTTGCGGACGGCGCCGATGTCGTCGGCGGCGGACAGGGCGAGCCCGTTGGGCCAGCCCGCGGCGCGGGTCTCGGACAGCAGGGTGAGGCCGGAGCCGTCGGGGAGATGGACGTCCGCGACGCAGATGTCGCGGGGGTTGCCGATGCGGGGACGAGCCTCCGCGACGGACGAGGCCTCGATGACGTCGCGCACACCGAGCGCCCAGAGATGGCGGGTGACGGTGGAACGGACGCGCGGGTCGGCCACGACCACCATGGCGGTCGGCTTGTTCGGGCGGTAGGCGACCAGGCTTGCGGGCTGCTCGAGGAGAACGGACACCAGGCCTCCTGGGGTGTGGGGACGGGACCGGCTCCGTGGGGGGTGAAGCCGGGACGAACCGTGCTTTCAAGGTCACAGTCGTCTTCGGCAACGAACCCGTCCGCCTTTAGGGAATGATCACGATCTGGTGAGTAACAATCCGAGCAATTCGGACACGCGGTCGATCATTCGAAGATCGAACGGTTTCAATCTCTGTCGATACGAGGCCGAAAGTGGCCGTATCGACAAAGTGACCGAAGGTTCGGTGCGCGGGCGTCCACGGCGTGACCGGCCGTGCGCCGGCTCCTGGTGGCAGTGCGGTCCTGATGACGGGGCCACGGCCCTGACGGGACCACCGTGACCACGCTCCTGGCAGGACCACGGTCCTGACGGAATCGCGGTCCCAGGTCCTGTCGTCAAACTCCCGTCGTCCGCCCGGAGGGCGGGTCTGGCGGCGTCAGGTGCGTGCTCCGGGGGTCACCCCGGCCGGAGGCTGGAGGAGTGCCGGCCCCTGACCCTCGTACGGGACGTACTCGGGTCAGGGGCCGGTGCGGCGAGTGGGGGCACCCCCTCTGGGAGAGCGTGCAGGGCGGCGCCGGGCGGACGGGAGTCTGACGACAGGGCCTAACGGGAGTGCGGTCCGCGCCGCTGCGGCAGCGTGACGATCGACGCGTCGCCCGGACCGGCCGGCGGCAGTCCGGCGACCTGGGCCAGCAGGTCGCACCACGACGCGAGGTGGGCGGCGGTGTCAGGCACCCCGCCCAGGCCCTCGCGGGGCGTCCAGGACGCGCGGATCTCGATCTGCGAGGCGGACGGACGCGTCGACAGCCCGCCGAAGTAGTGCGAACTCGCCCGCGTGACGGTGCCGCTGGGCTCGCCGTAGGCCAGGCCGCGTGCCTGGAGGGCGCCCGTGAGCCAGGACCAGCACACCTCCGGCAGCAGCGGGTCCGCGGCCATCTCCGGCTCCAGTTCGGCGCGCACCAGGGTGACCAGCCGGAAGGTGCCCCGCCAGGCGTCGTGCCCGGCCGGATCGTGCAGCAGCACCAGACGCCCGTCGGCCAGGTCCTCGTCGCCGTCGACGACCGCGGCCTCCAGCGCGTACGCGTACGGCGCGAGGCGCTGCGGCGCACGGGTCGGCTCCACCTCGACCTGCGGCCGCAGCCGCGCGGTCTGGAGCGCGTCGACGGCGGCCGTGAACGGCGGCGGTGCCGCACCGCCCGGTTGCCGCCCGCCCTCCTTGGTGTCCTTCGGTTCGTCCATTCCGCCAGCGTCGTCCGACAGTCGTCCCTGAGCCGCAGCCATGCGGGGAAGATTAAGCGGAACGGCGTCCCGGCGCAGGGAGGGACACCCGCGTGCGGGCGCGATGTCCGGATCCCGCGGTCCCGCGGGGGCGCGCCGGGCCCCCGGTGCGGGTGTGCGCGCCCCGGCCCGGCGTGCCCGCACCCGAGAGCCGGGGCGGTCCCGGGGGCATGCGAGACTTGCCGCTGTGAGTGCCAACCAGAGCCCCGCGGGCAAGCAGCCGACCGCCACGTACGACTCCGCTTTCCTCAAGGCGTGCCGGCGTGAGCCGGTGCCGCACACGCCCGTGTGGTTCATGCGGCAGGCCGGGCGCTCGCTGCCGGAGTACCTCAAGGTGCGCGAGGGCATCCCGATGCTCGAGTCCTGCATGCGGCCGGAACTGGTCGCCGAGATCACCCTCCAGCCCGTGCGCCGGCACGGCGTGGACGCGGCGATCTACTTCAGCGACATCGTCGTCCCGCTCAAGGCCATCGGCATCGACCTCGACATCAAGCCGGGTGTCGGCCCGGTGATCGAGAAGCCGATCCGCACCCGCGAGGACCTGGAGCGGCTGCGCGACCTGACCCCCGAGGACGTCTCCTACGTCACCGAGGCGTACGGCCTGCTCACCCGGGAGCTCGGCGCGACCCCGCTGATCGGCTTCGCGGGCGCCCCGTTCACCCTCGCGAGCTACCTCGTGGAGGGCGGCCCGTCCCGCAACCACGAGCACACCAAGGCGCTCATGTACGGCGACCCGCAGCTGTGGGCCGACCTGCTGGACCGGCTCGCCGACATCACGGCCGCCTTCCTCACGGTGCAGATCGAGGCGGGCGCGAGCGCCGTCCAGCTCTTCGACTCCTGGGTCGGCGCCCTCGCCCCCGCGGACTACCGCCGCTTCGTGCAGCCCGCCTCCCGCAAGGTCTTCGAGGCCGTCGCCGGGTACGGCGTGCCGCGCATCCACTTCGGTGTGGGCACCGGCGAGCTCCTCGGCGACATGGGTGCGGCCGGTGCGGACGTCGTCGGCGTCGACTGGCGCGTCCCGCTGGACGAGGCCGCCCGCCGCGTCGGCCCCGGCAAGGCGCTCCAGGGGAACCTGGACCCCGCCGTCCTCTTCTCCTCCCCGCAGGCGGTCGAGGCCAAGGCCGACGAGGTCCTCGACGCGGCGGCGGGCCTGGAGGGCCACGTCTTCAACCTCGGTCACGGCGTCCTGCCGTCCACCGAGCCGGACGCGCTGACCCGGCTCGTGGAGTACGTCCACACCCGGACCGCCCGCTGACCCCACGCACCACCCGCGCGGCGCGCGTCCCGGCCCGACGGGGCCGGCGGCGGGCGCCGCGCGCGGATGACGGGCCGTCACGCACGTCCGGCCGGGCGCCCGGAGCCCGTGACGCGCCCGTGGGTCAGGCGGCGAACAGCAGGGCGACGACCTGGGCGAGGAAGAGTCCCCCGTAGAAGCAGACCGGGGTGGGCGAGAACGCCGCCTTCACCGCCCCCGCGCGTTCGCGGCCCGCGTCCACGTCCATCGCGAACGGCTCCACCGCCACCTCCGGACGCCGCACCCGGTCGTACAGGCGCCGGTACAGGCGTTCGCGGTACATGAAGTAGCCGTCCAGGAGCCAGAACGCCAGGACCGGCACCAGACTGACCAGCGCGAGGGCCCGGTCCTCGGTGCGGACGGCGAACGCGAGCAGCGCGCCGGTGACCGTCAGCGACCAGCCCTTGATCAGGAACGAGTTGTTGCCCATCCGGGCCACGGTCATCTGGATCAGCTCGAGATGCTTGATCCGGCCTTCGCCCAGCGCCGGGCCGTCCCCCGCCGTCATCGGTCCCCCCAAGCCGTCGACCAGTCCGACCCGGAGCATACCCACCGGCCCGTACGGCAGTTGACGCTCACCGGCATGCAGGCGCCGTCGTGCCGACCGCCTCGAGCCGGCGCGGGCCGGGGCTCACTTCGTGCCGAGGACGCCGGCGACGGCGGCGTGGAGCATGGAGCCGCGGCTCTGGGAGTCGCCCCAGCGGACGAGGCTCTGCGCGTTCAGCCCGTCGACCATTCCCAGGATCTGCCAGGCGGCGGCGCCGGGGTCGGGGGGATGGAACTCGCCGGATGCCGTGCCGCGCTGGATCACGGCGAGAATCAGTTCCTGCCAGGCGTCCATCTCCGTGCGGACGGCGTTCGCGAGGGCCTCGTTGCGCAGGCCGTGGGCCCAGGCTTCGACCCAGACCAGGGTGACGTCGTCCCGGCTCGGGTCGATCATCGTGTCCAGGAGGGCGTCCATGCTCGCCGCGGCGCTGTCGGACGACGCGACGAGGGCGGCCACTTCCCGGCGTTCGTCGGCGACGATCCGTTGGAAGGTGTCGGCGACGAGGCGGTCCATGCTGTCGATGTAGTGCGCGACGAGTGCGGGAGCGACTCCCGCGCGGGCGGCCACCGCACGCAGCGTCAAGGCACCGATTCCGGCCTCGACGGCGAGAGAGTACGCCGCGGCGAGGATATCGGCGGCCCGTTCCTGCGGGGACTTTCTGCGGGCACGTGGTCGATCGACTGTTGACATGGTGCGGGCACCCTACTACTTTCGGCCGGGCTGTTGACCACCCAATCAATAGCGGTCGTCACGAACGCGGGGGAGCCGGCCGTCACCCGCGTCCTCGACATGAGGTTCCCGGAGGGGCAGCGCTGGGCGAACCCGGCGGCGGTCGTGCTCGATCCGGGCGCACATCGCGCCGATGTCCTGGCGGACAACTCCGCGAAGAGCACCACACGCCCGCACCTCGTGGTGAGCGTCCGACGCTTGCCCATTCCGGTGACCGAGAACCGCCGCCCGACCGACTCGCATCGGAACGGTCCGCATTCGATCAAAGAGGATCCGCACATGCCCGAGAGCACTGTCTACGTCAACGCCGTCGTCTTCGACGGGCTCGTCGACGGTCCGCGCCACGAGGCCTTCGCGGTGCGTGGCGAGCGGTTCCTCGCCGTCGGCTCCGCGGACGAGGTGCGGGCGGCGGCGGGTGCGGACGCCACCGAGGTGGACCTCGGCGGGGCGTTCGCGATGCCCGGAGTGATCGAGGCGCACGCGCACCTGTCGATGTTCGGCCACGCGCAGGGGAAGGTGCAGTTGCGCGATTGTGCGACCGTCGAGCAGATCCAGCAGCGGCTCCTGGAGGCCCGTCGCGAGAACCCGGACGCCGTGCGGATCGAAGGGGTGGGCTGGCTGTTCGACGCGCTGCCCGAGGGCGTCTCGCAGCCGACCGCGGCGATGATCGACGCGGTGATCGACGACATCCCGGTGTTCCTCGACGCGAACGACCTGCATTCGACGTGGGTGAACTCGGCGGCGCTGCGGGCCGTAGGCGTCGACCGCGACACCGCCGATCCGATCGGCGGCGAGGTGGTGCGCGATGCGCACGGGGAGCCGACCGGTTTCCTCCTCGAGACGGCGGCGTTGGACCTCGTGCTGCCGTACCTCGAAAGCGTCGCCACGGACCATGAGCATGACGCGTTCCTGGCACGCGCGTTCGATGCCTATCTCAAGGCCGGGGTGACCGGGGCCGTGGACATGGGGATGGGTGAGAGCGCCCTGACCGCACTGCGCCGTCTGCTGGACCGGGACGGCCGTCTGCCGTTCCCCGTGTCCGCGCATTGGCTGATCGGTTCGACCGGCGACGCCGCCGCCGATCTCGCGCAGGTGGAGCGGGCCGTGCGGCTGCGCGACGAGTTCGCCGCCGACGGCACGCCGTGGCTGCGGATCTCCGGCATCAAGCTCATCCTCGACGGCGTGATCGACGCGTGCACCGCGGCCATGGTGCGTCCTTACGCCGACGGGACGAACGCGGATCCGATCTGGAACCGTGAAGCGGTGATGCCGGTCGCGATCGCCGCGGACCGAGCGGGCCTGCAGCTCGCGATGCACGCGATCGGCGACGCGGCGAGCGCGCTCGCGGTCGACATCGTCGTCGCGTGCGAACAAGCGAACGGCGCGGACGCGTCGCGCCGCCCCCGTATCGAGCACCTCGAGTCGGTGGCCCCGGAGACGGTCGCCCGGATGCGCGCGCACGGCGTCGTCGCCTCGATGCAGCCGGTGCACTGCGATCCGGCGATCCTCGACAACTGGACGGCCGTCCTCGGCGACCGGCGCGCCGAGGACGGATTCCCGTGGAACTGGTTCCGCGATGCCGAGGTGCCGCTCGCGCTCGGCACGGACGCCCCCACGGCGCCGCACGAGGCGCTGCACAACCTGTTCATCGCGATGTCCGGCCGCTCGACGCTCGACCCCGAGCGGGCGCCGTACCACCCCGAGCGCGCGTTCACCGCCGCGCAGGCGCTCGCCGCCGCCACCAGCGGAGCGGCGTTCGCCGGGCGGATCGACGATGCGTACGGGCGCATCGCCCCCGGGTTCTACGCCAACGCCGCGGTGCTCGATCTCGATCCGCTCTCCCGGCCGGCCGACGACCTGCTGTCCGCCTCCGTCCTGCTCACCCTCGTCCACGGCGACGCCGCCTACCGCGCACCCGCGGGAAGCGACCGCTGAGGCCCCCGACCTCACCCGGGATCCCTGTCACCCGATTCACTGCGTCCCCGCTCACCCGCATCGGCGCGGACCGGAGAATCTTGCTGGAAGGCACACCATGTCCGAGACATCTGCCGCTTCCGACAACCCGCAGCGGGAGTCCAGCCCGCCCCGACACGAGTTCCTCGACACGGCGACCGCCCCCGAAACCCGCGGCATCGAGATCGTCGAGGACGGCGAGCGGCACGGGAAGGCGCGCGACCTCTTCTTCGTCTGGTCGGCGCCCAACGTCAGTGTGCTGAACCTCACCGTGGGGGCGTCGTTGACGATCGTCCTCGGCCTCGAGATCTGGCAGGGGCTGCTCGTGCTGCTCGCCTCCTCGGTCCTGGCGGCCCTGCCCGGCATCGTGGCGATCTCCGGTCCCGCGGCCGGCACCTCCGGCTCGGTGATCCAGCGCGCGATCTACGGCATCCGCGGCAACAAGATCGTGGTCGCCTTCTACGGGTGGTTCATCTCCGGCGTGTTCCTCGCCCTGAACTGGGTCGCCGCCGCCTTCATGGGCGCCGAGCTCCTCATGCGGTGGGGCTTTCCCGACCGCACGGCCGCGCTCATCCTCGTCGCCGTCGTCACCGCCGCGATCACCGTGCTCGTCGCCATCTACGGGCACGGCCTGATCCTGCGCGCCTACATGGGCATCGCGATCGCGCTGTCCGTGATCTTCGCCGCGGTCCTGGGGTTCATCGCCCCCTCGATCGACTGGGGCTTCGCACAGCCCGAGCCGCTGAGCGGCCTGCCGCTGTGGTCCAGCCTCACGATCGCCTTCGCGCTGCTCTCCTCCTCCCCGCTCTCGTTCAGCAACAGCGCCGACATGGCCCGCTACCTGCCGCGTGACACGAAGCCGTCGCGCATCATCGGCGCCACCACCCTGGGCAATCTGTTCCCCGGCATGCCCATCACCGCGTTCGGGATCGTCCTCGGCGGCACCGTGGGGGCCGAGAGCCTCGAGAGCGGCATCGAGTACTCGCTGCTGGAGAAGCTGCCGTCCTGGCTCGCCCCGGTCTTCGTCCTCGGGGTCATCGTGAACACGATCGCGCTCAACGGCATGACCACGTACACCGCCAGCATGGCGCTGCAGTCCATCGGCGTGCCGATCCGGCGGATACCCTCGGCGATCCTCATCGGCGTGCTCGGCACGGCCTTCACGATCGTCCTCGTGCTGTCGTCGAGCCTGATCGACGCGATCAACCTGATGCTCCAGTTCCTGCTCGTGATCTCCGCCCCCACGATGGCCGTGTACGTGGCCGACATCGCGCTTCGCCGCAATCGCTACGACGGACGCGACCTGTTCGACGAGCGCCCCGGCGGGAAGTTCTGGTACACCGGCGGCTTCGGCGGCCCCGGCCTGATCTCCGTCGTCGCCGGCGCGGTCGCCACCGCCCTGTTCCTCTCGACCACCGCCTGGATCGGACCGCTCGGCGCCGCCCTCGGCGACCTCGACCTCTCCGTGCCCGTCGGCATGCTCGTCTCGGCCGCGCTGTACGCGCTGCTGGCCGGTCCGGGCATCCGCAAGCAGACGGCCTCCCGCTGACACAGCGCCCCTACGGGGCCCGCCGTCCGAAGAGGACGCCGCGCGGCTCCGGGGGTGGGGGAGTGCCGGGTTTGAGGGGCCAGGCGAGGAGCATGCCGGCCGCGAAGCCGACGACGTGGGCCATGTAGGCGACGGTGCCGGCGTCGGAGACGCCCTGGCCGGCGGAGTAGAACGCCTGGAGGACGAACCACAGGCCCAGCACGATCCAGGCCGGCAGGCGCAGGGGCAGGAAGATCAGGAAGGGGACGAGGAAGACGGGATCCTCCTCGTGGCGGGCCCCATCGAACCAGCGTGGAGCACCGTGATCGAGACCAGCGGCGGCACCGGCCTGATCGGCGCCGGCCACTGTGTTCTCCTCGAACTGTGCACCCCCGAGCAGCCCGCGGTGACCGTGTTCAAGAACCCCGACCAGATCGAGCTGCTGTATGCCGATCTCGACGACAACCGGGCCGGCCTGGACATCGCCGGCGGACGCAGGTGGGGCACCTTCGGTCACGTATCCGGAGCGCTGCACGAGGCGGGCTTCACCGCGGACGGCGGCCTGCACGACACGCTCAGCGGCCACCCGTGCAACGACCTGGCACGCCATGCGATCAACGCGGCCACCGGCCTGAGCGCGCTCGAGGCAGGCGCCACAGGGTGGGTCTCCGGCATCGTCCCCACCGCGACCGCCTCGCGGCAGATCGACCGAAGCCGCGCTCTCTGGCGATAGAGCCCCCCATCAGTCTGTGTGCCTCCTGTTTGCCTCGGACATCGGGAGCCGGGGGCGCACGGCATAGCCGAACCGTTCTCCTCGCCAAGATCGACTCATTTCCCCTTTTGGCACCAGTTTCACACCCGATGCATGGGATGGCCAAGGTGATCGTGGCGCGCTGTCGCCCTGTGAACTCGATGGTCTTCGCGCCCCTGAAACACCTCTCCTGAGCCGACATGGCGGCCGCACGCATGACTGACTCCCGAACTGTGCCCTGCGGGTGATCCGCCCGATGGGCGCGGCCGGCCGCAACCTTGCCCGCGGGTGCCACCCGCGTCAGCCGTAAAGCCCACACCCTCGCAGAAGCTGAACCGAGCGTCCTGCGGCGCCGGTGACACAGCCATGTCGATGGCACTATGGTGCCGCGAATGCCGCGTGACCCGCGTTCCCTGCCGAGCCAGCTCACCGTCCTCGGACTGTCATCCGACGAGGCTGCTCTCTACGCCGAGTTGCTGACGCGTCCGCCGGAGCCGCTGGATGCCCGGGCGGGGTTGTTCGACGGCGACAAGGACGGCGAGCGGCTTGCGTCGGCATGCGAAGGGCTGGTGACGCTCGGGCTGGTGGAGGCTCCTGGCAGCGTTGGTGGCCCGATAGTACCGATGCCTCCGGCAACCAGCCTGGAGATCCTCGCGCGGCTGCGCACCGCCGAGGTGGACCGGGCGCGGTTGGCGGCCTGCGGGGCGTATCAGGGGTTCCGGCGGCAAAAGCTGAGTGCGGCAGCGGGATCGGCGGTCGAGTGCGTCACCGGTGCAGATGCCATCGAGCACCGGATCAACGAGGCGCTGAACGGGGCTCGCAGGGAAATCCGGATGCTCGACTCGCCGCCCTACTTCCGCCCCGCCCGCCTGGGGACGGATCAGACGGTCGCGTTGCTTGCCCGTGGGGTCGCCCACCGCACCGTGTACTCGCGGGCCTCCTTGGAGCACGCCGGGAACTTCACGGCCAATGTCGAGCCCTGCCTGGAATCCGGTGAGCAGGCGCGCTTCGTCGAGGTGGTGCCGGTGAAATTGACACTGGTGGATGACGACCTGGCGCTGGTGTCTTCGTCTCTGGCGGAGGCCGATGTCAACCTCGCGCTGCTGCTGGTCCGGTCCGGTGGGCTGCTGTCAGCGCTGTCCGCCCTGTTCGAGTCCGTCTGGGAGCGGGCCCTGCCGCTGCCGCACCGCGGCATGGGGCTCGTCCCGGCCACCGCGCTGCACCCCGTGGAACGACGCATCCTCACTCTTCTGGCGGCGGGGGTGAGCGACGTCCACATCGTTCGGGAGATCGGCATCAGCAGGCGGACTTTCTACCGGCGGCTGGAGCTTTTGATGGCCAAGGCCGGGGCCACGTCCCGCTTCCAGTTGGCGCTGCGGGCGCGCGAGCGGGGATGGCTGTGAGCCGGCAGGCGTGAACAGCAGGCACGCTCGGCGAAGGTGCGCGCTCACGACCGAGCGGTGCGTCCGTGGCACAGGGGTGCCACGGGCACGGAGGTGCCGTCCGGTCCGGCTCCCTCCTGCTAGAACTACGGCCGCCCCTCAACGCCGGCCGTCCCCGTGGCCGACACCCTGGATGGAGGCAGTGCCATGACATGGACCAGAGCCGCCGTCGCCGCGTGCGCGGTGCTCGCCATCACCGCGGTCGTGATCCCCAACGCTGCGTCAGCGCCCATAGTTCATGGGGAGATACGCGCGGGGAACGCACCGGACGGGATCGACGGCAGATACATCGTCGTCCTCGAGGATTCCGCCCACGACCGTGGACACCAGCAGGTCACCACCATCGCCCACGCGCTGACCCAGCGCTACGGAGGAAAGGCGCACCGGAAGTTCAGCACAGCACTGGACGGCTTCACGCTGAGTGCCGCCACGGACCAGGCACAGCGTCTGGCCGCCGATCCGGCCGTCGCATACGTGGAGCAGGACCGCCTCGTCCACGGCGACACCACACAGAACGACGCGGCCTGGGGTCTGGACCGGGTGGACCAGCGCTCGCTGCCTCTGAGCACCACCTACTCGTACGCGAGGACGGGCAGCGGTGTGACCGCGTACATCATCGACTCCGGTATCCGGATCAGCCATCAGGACTTCGGCGGCCGGGCCTCCTACGGCTACGACTTCGTGGACAACGACTCCTCCGCCAGTGATTGTCATGGGCATGGCACTCACGTCGCCGGGACCGTGGGCAGCCGAACCTATGGCGTCGCCAAGGAGGTCTCCCTGGTTGCCGTCCGCGTCCTCAACTGCGAGAACAGCGGAACCAGTTCCGACGTCATCGCCGGATACGACTGGGTGGCCCAACACGCGAACCGCCCGGCCGTGGCGAACGTCAGCATCGGCGGCAGCCCGAGCTTCGCCAAGGACGACGCGGTGAAGGGCATGATCCGAGCCGGAGTGACGGTCGCGGTCTCCGCCGGCAACAACGACACCAGCGCCTGCGAGCAGTCCCCGGCCCGGTTGCCGGAGGCGATCACAGTGGCCGCCACCACGAGCAGTGACGCCCGGTGGTCGAGTTCCAACTACGGTTCCTGCGTCGACATATTCGCCCCCGGCTCCTCGGTCCGCTCGCTCAGCAGCAGCAGCGACACCGGCACCGCCACGATGACCGGAACATCGATGGCCACTCCGCACGTGACCGGCGCGGCAGCGCTGTACCTGTCCCGCAACGCTTCCGCCTCCCCGGCCCAGACCACCTCCGCCCTGATGTCCGAGGCCACCACCGGCAAGGTGACGAACACCAGCGGATCACCCAACCGTCTTCTGTACACGCCGTCGCTCTGAGCCGACAGCCCCCACTGGCCGGCCTCGAGCCTCGCCCCGCTCCGGGCCAGCCGATGCCTCCAGGCCGGTTCGAAGACCATCCCTCGCCCCGGCCGGTCCCGGCGGACCTCCCTTCGGTGCGGTCAGCCGGGCCGGAGGAACGGTCCGCAGTCCTCGCTGTGATGCGCCGACATCACCAATGACCTTGGAGTGCCGAATGGAACGTCGCAATTTCCTGCGTGCAGTGGTCGCAGGCACCTCCACCACCGCCCTCAGCTTCACCCTCTGGCAAGGGGCTGCCTCGGCGGCCCCCGCACAGCCCGGTGCCGGCCCGTACGGGCCGCTGGGAACCGCAGACGCCAACGGCATCCAACTGCCCAGTGGATTCACCAGCCGGGTGATAGCGAGGTCCGGCCAGCGGGTCGGCTCCACGTCCTACACCTGGCACCCGGCTCCCGACGGCGGCGCCTGCTACGCGGACGGCACCGGCTGGATCTACGTCTCCAACTCGGAGGTTGCCTCGACCGGCGGCGCGAGCGCGGTCAAGTTCGACTCCTCCGGTTCGATCGTCTCCGCCTACCGCATCCTGTCCAACACCAACCGCAACTGCGCAGGTGGCAAGACCCCATGGAACACCTGGCTCTCCTGCGAGGAGGTCAGCCGCGGCTACGTCTACGAGACCGACCCGTGGGGCGCAAAGTCCCCCGTCCGCCACAGCGCCATGGGCCGCTTCAACCACGAGGCGGCCGCCGCCGACCCGATCCACAAGGTGATCTACCTGACGGAGGACGAGCCAGACGGCTGCCTCTATCGCTTCGTGCCCTCTACCTGGGGCAACCTGTCCTCCGGCACACTCCAGGTCCTGAAAGCAGGCACCTCGACATCGGGCTCGTTCACCTGGGCGAATGTGCCCGACCCCTCCGGCTCGTCCACCGCCACCCGCAATCAGGTGTCCGGCGCCAAGCGCTTCAGCGGCGGAGAAGGCTGCTACTACGCCAACAACAAGGCCTACTTCACCACCAAGGGCGACAACCGGCTCTGGCAGCTCAACCTCGACTCCAGCACCTACGAACTGGCCTACGACGACTCCCTCGTCACCAACGGCACACCCCCGCTGACCGGGGTCGACAACATCACCGGCACCACGGGCGGTGACCTCTTCGTCGCCGAGGACGGCGGCAGCATGGACATCTGCGTGATCACCCGTGAAGGCGTCGTGGCACCGTTCTTGCGCATCATCGGCCAGTCGTCGTCCGAGATCTGCGGCCCAGCCTTCTCTCCCGACGGCAGACGCCTGTACTTCTCCAGTCAGCGCGGCACCACCGGCAGCTCCTCCGGCGGCATCACCTACGAGGTCAGCGGCCCGTTCCGAGCCTGACGCGGACTCCGCCCCCTCGGGCAGGCCGGCAGGGCTCAGACACGAACCCGGGCCGACGACACCATCGTCGGCCCGGACAGGCTCGTACTCGACTTCGACCGCACCCTGTGGGGCGACCCGGCGGCAGACTGGACCATCCGTATGGCGGCGGCAAAGCAGGACGGGAGGAGCGCGTTCTGGAAGCCTATGGCCCGAAGGATGCCTCTTCCAGCGCCGTGCTCCGGGCGCGGATCTACGAGGCCGTGCATCTCGGCGCCATCCGCCTTGAGCGCCATCGTCTCGGCAACCATGCGGGTGTGACGGACAGCTATAGGGCAATGTCGCAGGTTCCCCTGCCAAACGTACGCATCGGCCGATCGTGGCTGTCCCTCACTCGTGCCTACGCGTGTGCCGCCTCGTCCGGCTGCGATCGTGAACGCGCTTCCCCGCCAGCCGCACACCCGTGTCCTCGAAATCGGATGCGGGCCTGGGGTGGCGGCACGAGCGGTGGCAGCCCGGCCGGACACTGGTTACATTCTGGCCATCGACAGGTCCGCTACCGCCATCGCCCAGGCGCGAGCAGCCGCGGCAGACGAGATCAAGTCCGGGCGCATGAGTGTTCGCCAGGTCGCCGCCGAAGACTTCGTCCTGCAGGCTCACGAGGAGCCGTACGACCTCGTGTTCGCCGTTCGTGTCGGTGCCCTCGACGGGCGACATCCCGAGGCTGGTCAGCGGGCGCTCCGGCGCATTGCCCTGGCGACCAAGGCAGACACCCGGCTCTTCGTCGATGGCGGCGATCCGCTTCGTGAGCTACCCACCCCGCGGTCTTGAGCTGACGATTCGTTGGAACCAACGTCTTGAAGCGTGCTGGTGGCGGACCCGGTCAGCTGGAGGTGCTGAGCAGTTGTCCGGAGGTGTTCTGGGAAGAAGGGGTCGTCGAGACGCGCGTCGGTGACGCGGTCGCGTACATCGGTGAGAAGCCAGCCCAGCAGCTCGGCAGTGGCGTGGTACTCACCGTAGAAGCCCATGCGTAGGTCGGTGATCTCGGACTCGAACATCACGTCGTCAACGAGGTCTGCCAGGTGCGTATCGGCAGCCGGGGTATGGGTCGCGGTCCATATGTCCAGCCAAGGACGCAGGCTGTCGGTGGCGACGGTGATGACGCTGAGGGCTTCCCTGGCGGGCACCGGGCTGGGATGGGTGTGCAGAGTGCTCTGCCACCAGGCGGACCAGACGTCGCGAAGAGCCTCGGTCAAGGGCGCCTCCCAGGTGGTCCAGCCCGCCTGAACCAGACGGGAGGCGATGAGCTCCTCGTCGACGTGGAGCCGGCCGGTGACGAGGGGGCGGATGATGCGCGGGACGAGGCGGCGGTAGAGACGCGGGAAGTCGTCCCAATGATCGGGTACCTCTGCGGCGACCGAGGACACCAGGTTGTCGGGTACGAGGTGCAGCGGCCCGGAGAGTTCGGCGAGGTCCTGCTCGGCGTAGCAGTACGTGCACCCTGCGACGAGGAAGGGCTCTTCTGAGGCGAAGGTGCGATCCAGGACATCGAGAACTGTCATGAGCTGCTCGGAGCAAGACATGAAGACCTGCCGGGGGACTCCGCCCGGGCGACCGGCGAAGATCGCAGGTTATCAGAGTCCGTGCCCAGTCTCACGCTCAATGTCCTGATGGTGCGAGCTGAGCGTCCGAGTGGCCAAGTGGGCTGCGTAGTGGCCGTCTGAAGTGCTCAGTCACAAACAGCCGTTCCAGTCACCCGCGAAGTACGGAACTGATACTCCAGCAGCGGATCGTCTCCTGAGCTGGCGATTGTCGTTGTCCCGGCGTGGAGGGCATGACTGAAGTCGGTTGCTGGTCCGACGTGTTGGAGTCGGTTACCGGATGACAGGCAAACGAGCAGGTCAACCGGCATGTCCCGGAGCATTTACGGGACATCGTCCATAGAGGGTGGGCTCTTCACGTAGTGAGGGGAAACGCGCGAAGGCGGGATCGTGGGCGGCGGTGTTCCTCGCCGGGCCTCCCGCGCCGGGCTTCAAGAAGCCCTCATGGGCTTCCGTCATCAGCTGTTGGCCCATCAGGCAACTCGGCCTCTGGCCAGCGTAAGCCCTGCCATAGAGGCAAAGTGCTGGCAAGGCATGCGGATGGTTGAATCGCTCAATGAACGGCGGACCGATGTCGGATTGCATCAGTGCAATTGCGAACTTTCTCGATCGTTCTCCGTGTTGCCGCTTACCCGGAAGGCTCCTACGGGGCCCGCCGGGCCCGCCGTCCGAAGAGGATGCCGCGCGGCTCCGGGGGTGGGGGAGTGCCGGGTTTGAGGGGCCAGGCGAGGAGCATGCCGGCCGCGAAGCCGACGACGTGGGCCATGTAGGCGACGGTGCCGGCGTCGGAGACGCCCTGGCCGGCGGAGTAGAACGCCTGGAGGACGAACCACAGGCCCAGCACGATCCAGGCCGGCAGGCGCAGGGGCAGGAAGATCAGGAAGGGGACGAGGACCCAGACGCGGGCCCTCGGGTACAGCACCAGGTACGCGCCGAGGACGCCGGCGATCGCCCCGGAGGCGCCGATCAGGGGGGTGGTGGAGGAGGGGTTCGTGAGGGCGAATCCGTACGCGGACGCGTAGCCGCACACGCCGTAGAACAGCAGGTAGCGCAGATGGCCCATGCGGTCCTCGACGTTGTTGCCGAAGATCCACAGGAAGAGCATGTTGCCCAGCAGGTGCGGCCAGCCGCCGTGCAGGAACATCGCCGTCAGGACGCTCAGCTCGGGCGACTTGTCGTAGTCCGGCGGACCGATCACACACCCCGGCCCCCGCGGGCCCACCCCGGTCTCGCCGGTCGGCACCAGCCGGGGCAACCGGTGCTGCAGCAACTCCTGGGGCACCGCCGCGTAGTGGTCCAGGAACGCCTGGAGATGGCACATCTGCGCGAGACTGCCCTCGCCCGTCACGGAACCGGTCATGCCGGGGGTGAACAGGAACACCAGGACGTTCGCGAGGATCAGGGCATACGTCACCCAGGGCGTGCGGCGCGCCGGGTTCACGTCATGGACGGGGATGACCACGGGACACTACTGCCCGCCTGGCGGCCGATGAATCGGCACGTCCCCTGAACGCCCCCGTCCGTGGGTGAGTGGGTCCTCTCGACCGCCCGCGGTCCGGGAAAGGCGGGACGCGGGGCGACGCGAGGACCGGGCGGTGGGCGAACGGAGCGGCGGCACGGTGAGGGCAGGCGGTCCTCAGCGCCGCTCCTCCACCGCCCGCGCCGCCTTGCGGGCCGCCACCAGCACCGGGTCCCACACCGGGGAGAACGGCGGCGCGTACCCCAGGTCCAGGGCGGTCATCCGCTCCACCGTCATCCCGGCCGTGAGGGCCACCGCGGCGATGTCGACCCGCTTGCCCGCGCCCTCACGACCGACGATCTGCACACCGAGCAGCCGTCCGGTGCGCCGCTCGGCGAGCATCTTCACCGTCATGGGGGAGGCGCCCGGGTAGTACCCGGCGCGGCTGGTCGACTCGACGGTGACCGACACGAACCGCAGCCCCGCCCGCAGCGCGTCCTTCTCGCGCAGCCCGGTCCGCGCGATCTCCAGGTCGCAGACCTTGCTGACCGCCGTGCCGACCACACCCGGGAACGTGGCGTAACCGCCGCCCGCGTTGGTGCCGATGACCTGCCCGTGCTTGTTGGCGTGCGTGCCCAGCGGAATGTGCCGCTCCTGACCGGAGACCAGGTCGAGCACCTCCACGCAGTCGCCGCCGGCCCAGATGTTCTCGTGCCCGCGCACGCGCATCGCCAGGTCGGTCAGCAGCCCGCCGTGGGCGCCGAGCGGCAGACCGGCCCGGGCGGCGAGCGAGGTCTCGGGGCGCACGCCGATGCCGAGCACCACCACGTCCGCCGGGTACTCGGCGTCCTCGGTGGCCACCGCCCGGACCCGGCCGTCGTCCCCCGTCAGCACCTTGGTGACCTCGGCGTCGTTCACCATGGTGATGCCGAGGCCCTCCAGCGCCTCGTGCACCATCCGGCCCATGTCCGGGTCGAGCGTGGACATCGGTTCCCGGCCGCGGTTGACGACCGTCACCTCGTAACCGCGGTTGATGAGCGCCTCGGCCATCTCCACGCCGATGTACCCGGCCCCGACGACCACCGCGTGCCGGCCCCGCGTGCGGGCCAGCGTGTCGAGCAGCGCCTGCCCGTCGTCCAGGGACTGCACCCCGTGCACGCCGGGCGCGTCGGCCCCCGGCATGTCGGGGCGGATCGGGCGGGCGCCGGTCGCGATCACGAGCTTGTCGTACGGCGTCCAGCTCTCCGCGCCCGAATCGACGTCACGCGCGCGCACCCGCCCGCCGTCGACGTCGATCTCCGTCACCTCGGTGCGCATCCGCAGGTCGATGCCGCGCGAACGGTGCTCCTCGGGCGTACGGGCGATCAGCCGGTCCCGTTCGGGGACGTCACCGCCGACCCAGTAGGGGATGCCGCACGCCGAGAACGAGCTGAAGTGGCCGCGTTCGAACGCGACGATCTCCAGCTCGTCCGGGCCCTTCAGCCGGCGCGCCTGCGACGCCGCTGACATCCCCGCGGCGTCGCCGCCGATCACGACCAGCCGCTCCCGCGCACCGCCCGCACCGCTCGGCCTGCCCGCACCACTCGCCCTGCCCGCACCGCTCATGCTCATGCGAACACGCTACGGGAGCGCGGCATTTCAGCCCTCCTCGCCCGTCCCTCCGGCGGGCGTGTTCCCCGGTACCGGCCGGGCCGTCGGCAGCGGGCCGACCGCCGTCGGCACCGGCGGGGTCTCGGGACGGCGCGGCAGCCGGGGCCGCACCACCCGCAGCCACAGCAGCACGAGCAGCGCCGCCACCGCGGCGAACGGCAGGACCGCGCCGAACACCATCGCCACCCAGCGCAGCATCGTCACGAACGCGTCCCAGCCGCCCGCCAGCGCGTCCGTGAACCCCGGATCGTCGTCCTTCGCCGCCTCTTTCCTCACCGGCGTCTCGGACAGGGAGAGGGTGATGGTGGCCAGATTGGTGCGGTCCTTCAGGGACGCCTGCCGGGCGAGCAGCGACTCCAGCTCGGCCTGACGGGAGCTCAGTTCGCCCTCCAGCGCCACCACGTCGCTCAGCTTGGTGGCGCGGTCCATCAGCTCGCGCACCCGGGCCACGCTGGCGCGCTGCGAGGTGATGCGGCTCTCGACGTCCACGACCTGGTCGGTGACGTCCTCCGCCTTCGCGTTGCGCTCCAGGAGCTTGCCGGCGCCCTCCAGTCCGGACAGGACGTCCTGGTACGCGTCGACGGGCACGCGCAGGACGAGCCGGGTCCGTTCACGGCCGTCCCCGTCCCGGCTGGTGGTCTCGTCGCCGACGTAACCGCCCGCCTCCTCGGCCGCGGTGCGCGCCTCCTCCAGCGCCTTGGGAACGCTCTTGACCTGGACCGTCAGGGAGGCGGTGCGGATGATGCGGCTCGCGGCGGCCTTCGGCGGCGCGGTCGCCCCGGAGCGGTCCGACTCCGCGCCCGCCGCGCCCTTGCCGTTGCCGTCGTTCGCCGGGGCGGCCGCCTTGGCGTCGCTCGCGCCGCCGGAGTCGTCGGTGCCGGCACTGCATCCGGTGAGCGTGAGGACCGCGGCCAGCAGGACGGCGGTCGCGGCCGGGACGGCTCGCAGGGAAGGTGGTGTACGCACAGGGCCCCCTGGGGTCGGTGTCGTCTGTCGTCCCTATGACGCCGCGAGGGGCCCGGGCGACGGCGCGGAACGGTCCCGAAGTGGTCACGGTCCGGACTCACAGCTGATCACGCGGCACCCGGCCCGACGGTCCCCCCGACGGTGGGGTCTGAGAGGCTGGGGGGCATGTGCGCAAGCGAGATCCCGGCGGGCACGACACCCGCGGACACGGGGCACGTCGTCGTCATCGGGGCCGGTATCGCCGGCCTGGCCGCCGCCCACCGGCTGCTGGAGCGCGGGGCCCGCGTGACCGTGCTGGAGGCCTCCGGCCGCGTCGGCGGCAAGCTGCTGCCCGGCGAGATCGCCGGGGTCCGGGTCGACCTCGGCGCCGAGTCGATGCTGGCCCGCCGCCCCGAGGCCGTCGGTCTCGCCCGCGACGTCGGACTCGTCGACCGCCTCCAGCCGCCGGCCACCGCGTCGGCCTCGCTGTGGACCCGCGGCGCCCTGCGCCCCATGCCCAAGGGCCACGTCATGGGCGTCCCCGGCACCGCCGCCGCCCTGGCCGGCGTGCTGTCGCCGGAGGGCCTCGCCCGCATCGAGCGCGACGCCGAGCTGCCCCGCACCGAGGTCGGCGACGACGTGGCGGTGGGGGAGTACGTGGCGGCGCGCCTGGGCCGCGAGGTCGTCGACCGGCTCGTCGAGCCGCTGCTGGGCGGGGTCTACGCGGGCGACGCGTACCGCATCTCGCTGCGCTCGGCCGTCCCCCAGCTCTTCGAGGCCGCCCGCACCCACACCTCCCTCACCGAGGCGGTGCGCGCCCTCCAGGGCCGCACGGCCACCTCCCCGCCGAGCGGCCCGGTGTTCATGGGCATCGAGGGCGGCGTCGGCACCCTGCCGCTCGCGGTCGCGGAGTCGGTGCGGGCGCGGGGCGGCGAGATCGTCACCGGGGCACCCGTGACGGAGCTGCGCCGCACCGCCCCGGACGGCTGGCGGATCGTCGCCGGCGACCGGGTGCTGCACGCCGGCGCGGTCGTCGTCGCCGTGCCCGCCCGCCCCGCCGCCGAGCTGCTGCGCGCCGAGGCACCCGCCGCCGCGGCCGAGCTGTCCGCGGTGGAGTACGCCTCGATGGCCCTGATCACCCTCGCCTACCGCCGTTCCGACGCCGCCGCGCTCCCCGAGGGCAGCGGCTTCCTCGTGCCGCCGGTCGACGGGCGCACCATCAAGGCGTCCACCTTCGCCTCCCGCAAGTGGGGCTGGATCGCCGACGAGAACCCGGACCTGGTCGTCCTGCGCACCTCGGTGGGCCGGTACGGCGAGACGGAGATCCTCGGCCGCGACGACGACGGGCTCGTCGCCGTGTCCCGGCACGACCTGGAGGAGGCCACCGGCCTGGCCGCCGCGCCGGTCGCCACCCGCGTCACCCGCTGGCAGGACGGCCTGCCCCAGTACCCCGTCGGCCACCACGCGCGCGTGGCCCGTGTCCGCGACCACGTCGCGAAGCTCCCCGGCCTCGCCGTCTGCGGTGCCGCCTACGACGGCGTCGGCATCCCGGCGAGCATCGCGAGCGCCTACGCCGCCGTGGACCAGCTCCACGGCGACACGGACGGTGTGGAGCAGCTCACCGCCCACCCGGTGCAGAGCCTGCACGGCGGAGCGGGAGAATAGGACCATGAGTGACGACGCCTCCACCGCTGCCGCAGGCCGGATCCCCAACAAGGGCAAGCTGGCCAAGGACCTCAACGAGGTCATCCGCTACACCCTCTGGTCCGTCTTCAAGCTCAAGGACGTGCTGCCCGAGGATCGCGCGGGCTACGCCGACGAGGTCCAGGAGCTGTTCGACCAGCTCGCCGCCAAGGACGTGACGATCCGCGGCACCTACGACATCTCCGGGATGCGCGCCGACGCCGACCTCATGATCTGGTGGCACGCCGAGACCAGCGACCAGCTCCAGGAGGCGTACAACCTCTTCCGCCGCACCAAGCTGGGCCGCGCGCTGGAGCCGGTCTGGTCGAACATGGCGCTGCACCGCCCCGCCGAGTTCAACCGCTCGCACATCCCGGCGTTCCTCGCCGACGAGACGCCGCGCAACTACGTCAGCGTCTACCCGTTCGTGCGGTCCTACGACTGGTACCTGCTGCCCGACGAGGACCGCCGCCGCATGCTCGCCGACCACGGCAAGATGGCCCGTGGCTACCCGGACGTGCGCGCCAACACGGTCGCCTCCTTCTCGCTGGGCGACTACGAGTGGATCCTCGCCTTCGAGGCCGACGAGCTGGACCGCATCGTCGACCTCATGCGCCACCTGCGCGGCTCCGAGGCCCGCATGCACGTCCGCGAGGAGGTCCCGTTCTACACGGGCCGTCGTAAGGACATCGCTGAGTTGGTGGCCGGGTTGGCCTGAGCGGCGGGTGTCGGTTGTCGGGTCGGCCGGGGGTCCGGGGGTTGTCCCCCGGGGGGTGCGGTACGGGCCGTCGCAAGGACATCGTTGAGCTGGTGGCCGGGCCGGCCCGGCCGGGTTCCCGGCAGGAGGGCCGGGACTCAGGTCTCCGGCGTGGGCCTCGGTCGCGGTTCCGGTCTTCCGGCGCAGGACGCGTCCCGCGCCGGGAGGCGTCCGTCCAGCAGGTACGCCTCCAGACGGCCGTCGACGCAGGCGTTGGTCCCGCCCCCGACGCCGTGCGTCCCGGCGTCCCGCTCGGTCACCAGCACCGAGCCCGACAGCCGCCGGTGCAGCTCCAGCGCCCCGTCGTAGGGCGCGGCCGCGTCGCGTTCGGCGGCCAGGACCAGCGTCGGCGGCAGCTCGCCCGGCCCCGTGCGCACGTCCGGCGGCCGCTGCGGGGACGTCCGCCAGAAAGCGCACGGCAGGTGCGTCCACGCGTTGTCCCACGTCGCGAACGGCGCCCGGCGCGCGAGCCGCGTGTGGTCCCGGTCCCACACGCGGAACCCGGCCGGCCAGGGCGCGTCGTTGCACTCGACGGCCGTGCGCGCCGCGCCGGCGTTCTCCGCCCCGGCCGCCTCCTCCTCGGGGTACGGTCCCGCCTGGTCGATCAGCGGCTGCGGGTTCCCCCGCAGATAGGCCGACAGCGCCTCGGCGCGATACGGCCAGTAGACGTCGTCGTACGCCGCCCTCAGGAACGCCCCGTGCAACTGCGCCGGGCCCACCGTGCCGCCCGCGGGCCGCCGCGCGAGCCGCGCGCTCGCCCTGTCGTAGCCGCGCTGCACCCGCCCCGGCGTGCGGCCGAGCCCGTACACGTCGTCGTGCGCGGCGATCCACTCCCTGACGTCCCGCCAGCGGTCCTCGGCCGCCTCCGAGCGGTCCAGGCCGTTGCGGTACCCGACCTGCCGCGGATCCGGGTTCACCGGTGAGTCGAACACCATCCGCCGCACGTGCGAGGGGAACAGCTCCGCGTACAGCGCCCCGAGGTAGGTGCCGTACGACGTGCCCATGAAGGTGAGCTTCCGCTCGCCCAGCGCGGCCCGCACGACGTCCAGGTCGCGGGCGTTGTTGAGGGAGTGGTAGTGGCGCAGCGCGTCGCCCGTCCGCTCGCGGCAGCCGCGCGCGTACGCCTCGGCCTCGGCGACGCGCTCCTTCTTGAACGCCTCGGAGGGCCGTGCGGGGGCGGGCCGGGGCGCCTCGACGACGTGCCCGGGGTCCTGGCAGGACAGGGGCGCGGAGGGGGTGACGCCGCGCGGGGCGTAGCCGACCAGGTCGTACGCCGCCGCGATCCGCTTCCACTGCGGCATCAGGCCGGCCAGCGGGACGTACAGCCCGCCGGCGCCCGGTCCGCCCGGCTGGTGGATCAGGGCGCCCTGCCCCGGCACCTCGCGCCCACCGTGCCGCGGGTCCTTGTGCGTGGCCCGCATCCGGCTGACGGTGAGCCGGATCTGCTCGCCGTCGGGGTGCGCGTAGTCGAGGGGGACGGTGACGGTGCCGCAGCGCAGGGCGGCCGGCAGGTCCTCCGCCCCCGGGCACCTGCCGAACGCGATGCCGGTCTCGGCGGCGCGTGCGGCGGCCACGGTCGTGCCGCGTGCCTCGGGGCTCACGGGTGCCCCCGGGCCCGTCTGGGCCGGGGCGGTGGTGAGGGTGCTCAGCAGCAGGGACCCGGCGGCCGGGAGGAGGGCGGCAGCTCGCATCGGGTGTCCCTTCGGTGCACGGCGGCGACAGAAGGGATGTTTCGTCCGGTGGCCGGACAAGGCAAGCACCGTCCGCGGGTGTCGGCTCCGCACGCGACTTCGGGGGCGCCCGGTTCAGCCCTGCCGCTCGTGGTGCCCTCCGAGGTACTCCTCCCGGTGCGCGAAGGCCGCCCGCAGGTCCGGTTCGCCGATGGCGTGGATGCCGCGCACGGCAACGGAGGTGAGGTACGTCCGCTCGTCCGCCGTGCCGCCGGCCTCCCGGGCGAGTGTGCCGAGCAGCCGCTGTCCGGCCGGGGAGGCCCAGCGCGAGTACGGGTGCACCTCCATCCGCGCGATCGCCAGGGAGCTCAGGGTCAGCACGAGCGGCAGCGCGAACCACAGGGCGATCAGGTGGCGCGGCAGGTCCGCCGGGACGGGCAGCGCCAGCGCGGCGGCGCCCAGCGCGCACACGGTCAGCGCGGCGAGCCGCACCCGCCGGACCCCGGCCGCGATGCTGCGGGCGCCGTCCGGCACGGCGAGGCCCGCGCCGACCAGCCGGTCCGCCAGCGCCCGTACCGCGTCGGCGGTGGCGGCGGCCGCCCGCACCGGCGCTATCCGGGACTGTCCCTCGGGTCCTATGGCCCCGATGACCGACCGCTCCATCTCGTCCCGGCCGCGCGGATCGACGACCGTCGCCCAGCCGGTGTGCGCGAGCAGCAGGCGGCGCTGGCGCGCCATGGACACCATCGTCAGGTCGGCGACCCGCCGAGGGCCGCCGGACAGGAACGCCGCCTCGTACAGCGTCAGCGCGTGCGCACGGCCCGCGGCCCCGGTGTCGGAGGCGGCCGCGCGCACGGCGGCCAGGCACAGCCGCGTGCACGCCAGGCCGGCCACGACCCAGGCCGGCAGCAGGAGAAGGACCCAGAACATGCCGTACTTCTATGCCAAGGGCTTACGCCGGCGCCATGCCCTTTTCACATACCGGGACGCGCCGTCGTCGGTGCGTGACATTCCGCTCGGCGGCGTCCGCGGTCCGCTCAACGGCGCAGCAGCACCCGCCGGGTGGCGCGGGCCCACCGGGCGCCGGGCCGCTCCGGCAGCGGCACCGGCCCCGACCGCTCCAGCCACCACTGCCGCAACTCCCGTCGCGCGCGGGCGTCCCGCGGCCGGTCGTCCCGCAGCAGCCGCTCGGCGAACTCCAGCGCGTCCCGCCGGTACCCGCCGGTCATCGGATGCCCCTGGGCGTACGCGAGGAAGGCGGGCCGGTACCCGGTGCCCAGGATCACCGGCAGCTCCGGCGCGACCTTCGCGACCACGTCCGCGCGCTTCCCGGCGAGCGCCCGCGCCTGCACGCCGAGCCGCACCCGGTCGAACCCCTCGGGCACGGGCGCGCCGGCGACCAGCGCGGACAGCAGCGCGGACTGGGCGAGGGCGAGGCGCTGCCGGACGGCGTCGGTGGCGGGGGACCCCGCCTCCTCCCGCGACGCGGGCGCGGGCGCGGGCCCGGCGAGGACCGCGCCCGACGCCCGCCCCTTCTCCACCGCCGCGCGGATCGCCTCCACCTCGCCCCGCAGTTCGGCCTCCCCGGGGAAGTTCTCGTCGCGCTCCAGCAGCACGCCCGGCGGTGCCACGCGCGAGGCGAGGTCGGTCAGGATGTCGAGCACCGGCCCCGGCACGGGGTGGGCGTGGCTGTCGTGCCAGACGCCGTCGCGCTCGAAGCCGCCCGCGACGTGGACGTAGGCGAGGGCTTCCAGGGGCAGTTCGCGCAGCGCCTCGGCCGGGTCCTCGCCGCGGTTGACGTGGTTGGTGTGGAGGTTCGCCACGTCGATGAGCAGCCGTACGCCGGTCCGGTCGGCCAGCTCGTACAGGAACTGCCCCTCCGTCATCTCCTCGCCGGGCCAGGAGAACAGCGCGGCGATGTTCTCGACGGCGAGCGGTACGGGCAGGGCGTCCTGGGCGACGCGTACGTTCTCGCACAGCACGTCGAGGGCGTCGCGGGTGCGGGGCACCGGCAGCAGGTGCCCCGCCTCCAGGCGCGGGGAGGCGGACAGCGGCCCGCCCGCCCGGACGAACGCGATGTGCTCGGTGACCAGCGGCGAACCCAGCACCTGGGCCCGTTCGGCCAGCGCCGCCAGCCTTCCCGCGTCGGGCCGTTCGGCGCCGCCGAGGCCGAGCGAGACGCCGTGCGGCACGACGGTGACGCCGCGCTCGCGCAGCCGCAGCAGGGATTCCGGCAGGTGCCCGGGGCAGAGGTTCTCGGCCACGGCCTCGACCCAGTCGATGCCGGGCATCCGCTCCACGACGTCCGCGATCTCCGGCCGCCACCCGATGCCGGTCCCCAGTCGCTCCATGGCCCGCTCCTCCCCGTCGGTTCGACGGGGATATGGCCCGGGGCGCCCGGCCCCAACCCCGGAGCGGGCATGTTCAGAGCAATATCTGAGGTTCGCGGTGGCGGTCGTGCTCAGGGCCGGTCGTCGTCGGCGCGGGCGAAGTCGGGTATCTCGTCGGACAGCAGGTGCTCGGCGCCGCCTTCGAGGAGCTTCGCGGTCTCGGTGGAACGGGGGAGCATGGTGCTCTCGTACGTGCGGACGGCCTCCTCGACGGTGGAGGCGCCGGCCAGGGCGAGAGCCAGTTCGGCGGCGTCGAGCATGGCCAGGTTGACGCCGACACCGAGCGGGGGCATGAGGTGGGCGGCGTCGCCGAGGAGGGTGACGGTCGGGTCGTGCTCCCAGGTGTGCGGGACCGGGAGGGCGAAGATCGGGCGGTCGACGTAGTGCCCGTCGTTGTCGCTGATCAGCCGGCGCAGCCCGGGCGCCCAGTGCGCGTACTCGTCGAGGAGGAGGGCGCGGATGCCGTCGGTGTCGTCGGGGGCGAGGCCGCGCTCGCCGAGCCAGCCGAGCGGGACGCGCCTGATCAGGTAGAGGCGGATGTGGTCGCCGGTGTTGCGCTGGGCGAACATGCCGCGCTCACCGTCGGCCGCGGCGGCGCTGCCCGGTCCGACCAGACGGGCGATGTCGGGGTGCCGGTGGTCGACGTCGGAGTACCACGCCTCCAGGAAGCTCACCCCGCTGTACTGCGGCACCGCGGGGGACACGGCCGGGCGGACCCGGGAGAAGGCTCCGTCCGCGCCGATGACCAGGTCGGCCTCGCTGGTCGTGCCGTCGGTCCAGTGCAGCGTGCGCGGCCCGCAGGACGGCCCGCCGACCGACTCGAGGGCGCGGCCCCACCGTACGGTCCCCGGCCGCAGGGAGTTCAGCAGCAGGTCGCGCAGATGGCCGCGGTTGATCTCCGGTTTGAAGAGCTCGCCGTCCTCCGGGACGTGGTGGAAGAGGACCTCGCCGTCCGGGTTCAGCTGGCGCATCTCCTGCCCTTCGGGGCGGGCCAGGTCGAAGAACTCCTGGAGCAGGCCGGCTTCCTTCAGCGCGATCTGGCCGTTGTCGGCGTGCAGGTCCAGGGTGCCGCCCTGGTCGCGGGCGTCCGGGCCCGGGTCGCGGTCGTGGACGGTGACCGCGATGCCGTGCCGCTGGAGGATCCGGGCGCAGGTCAGGCCGCCGGGGCCGGCTCCGATGATGCTGATGCGGGCGCGGGTGGGTGCTGGGGAGGTCATGGCTGCTTCCTCGGGGTCGACGAAGGGCGGGCTGCCCTTCTCGACGTCAGGCTAGATACAAAAGTGCAATGACTCAACTTATTTATCGAGACAATCTTTGTTGTGGTGCAACCGCCGGATATGCTCACCCCATGACCGAGCCCCCTGTCGGCCGCCGCGAACGCAAGAAGGCGGCCACCCGGCAAGCGATCGCCGACGCCGCCCTGCGTCTCTTCCTGGAGCGCGGCTACGACCACGTGAGCATCCGGGACATCGCCGACGCGGCCGACGTGTCGACCACGACGGTGTTCAAGCACTTCCCCGGGAAGGAGGCACTGGTCTTCGACCAGGAGCAGGACCGGGAGACCCGGCTGGTCGCCGCCGTGCGGCAGCGTCCCGACGGCGAGAGCGTCCCCGACGCCCTCCGGCGGCACGTCCTGGACACGTGGCTGCCGATCGAGGCACACCCGCAGCGGGCGGAGTTCAGCCGGCTGGTGGACTCCACGCCCGAACTGAGCGCCTACGCCGAGCGCATGTGGACCCGGCACGCCAACGCCCTCGCCGCGGCCATCGCCGAGGACCTCGGCGTCGACCGCGACGACCTCGCCTGCGCGGCCCTCGCCCGCTACGTCCTGGAGGTCCCCGCCCTGGCCCGCGGCCGCGAGGACCCGCGGGCCGCCGTGGAGACGGTCTTCGACCTCCTCACCCGCGGCTGGAGCCCGCCGGGCCGCACCCGCTGACGGGGTCCCGGCGGGGCTGGTCGGGGCGTCTCACCGCAGCGCCGGATGATCCGCCACCACCGTGCACGAGCCCGGCGCGATCTCCGTGAACCCGGCGTCCCGGACCACCGGCAGCCCGCCCGTCGTGAGACCGGGCCAGCGGGCGGGGTCCGCGGTGCGCACCGCGAGGGGGAAGCCCGCCTCCCGCCAGGCGGCGCGTTCCGCGTCGTCCAGTTCCCACCAGGCGAGCTGGGCGCCGTGGCCGGCCTGGGCCATCGCCTTGCCGGCCGACATGTCCAGGTCCGGGTTCATCCACAGCACGGGGGCCGACGGGTCGGCGCCGGCCGGGGGCTCCGGGTCGTCGAGGTCGGTGCCGGAGACCTGGAGGCGGGCCAGGTCCTTGGGCCAGCCGTCCAGCGGGACCGGCGGGAAGACCCGTACCTCGGCCGCCTTCCCGGTGACCGTGATGCCGGGCAGCGCCTCGGCCCGCCGCCACTCGGCGCCGCGCGCCCGCCGCACCACCTTGCGGATCCGGGCGTCCTGCCAGTCACGCACGGCCTCGGCCCACTCGCCGTCGCCCGTCGACCGCTCGTCCGCGAGCATCACCAGCACCGCGCGCGCCGCGGTCTCCAGAGCGTCCGTACGGGCCGGCGGCGCCGCCCGCTCGATGCGGACGACCAGCGGCAGCACGAACTGCGGCGCCAGGTCGCGGTCGCCGGGCTCGGCGCGGAAGGGACTGTCGGGGACGGGCGTCGTCGGCTCATTGCTCACGCCCACCAGTCTGCCAACCCGCCCGCGGGCGAGGGGACGGCCCCCACGCGTCGCGTGCCGGCCGGGCCGGGGTCACCCGGAGCAGGCGGTCCGCTGGGCCTCCTGCCATTCGCACCGCGGGCAGAGGGTGATCCCCTTGTACGACTCCGGGTGCTCCGTCGGCTCCCGGCACAGCACGCACTCCGCGTACGGCGGTCCGTCCGCCTCGGGCGGCCGGGTCGCGTCGATCAGACAGTAGTCCTCGTCGCTGCTCATGCCTCCAGCGTAGGACGGTCAGCGCCGCCCGCCCGCCGCGTCGATCAGCTCGGACACCTTCACGAAGCGGTAGCCCCGCTCGCGCAGACCGGGCACGATCGTGCGCACCGCCCGCTCGGTCACCGGGGCGGCACTGCGGGTGCAGTGCATGACGACGACCGAACCGGGCCGTACGCCGTCCAGCACCTGCCGGGCCACCGCGTCGGCGTCCGTCGCGAACGCGTCCCCGCTCACCACGTCCCACTGCACGGCGGTGACGCCCGCGGGGGCCAGTTCCCCGAGGGCCGTCCTGTCGTAACAGCCGCCCGGGAAACGGAAGTAGGGCATCGGATCCGGCACCCCGGCCTTCGCGAACGCCGTGTACGCCCGCTCCACGTCCGACCGCATCCGCTCCCGGGGCACGGTCGGCAGGCCGTAGCAGTCGTCCGTGTAGGCGTAGTGGCTGTAGGAGTGGTTGGCGATCTCGAACTGCGGGTCCAGGCCGAGGGAGCGGGCCTCGTCCGGGTACTCCTCGGCCCAGCGCCCGGTCATGAACACCGTGGCCGGCACCTTCAGCCTCCGCAGGGTCGCGATCAGCTGGGGATTGTCGAACCGTTCGCCCGCCGCCGCCCGGGGCCCCTCGTCCGCGGTCATGTCCGCGTCGAAGGTGAGGGCGACGATCTTGCCGTCGGCGCGCGGGCCGTGCTCGAAGACGGGGGTGAGGCCCGCCGGACCCGGCGCGAGGGTGGGCGGCCGGGAGGGGGCGGCCTTCGACGGGCCGGCGGAGGCGGACGGTGCCGGACGGGGGGCCTGCCGGGATTCGGCGGCCCCGCAGGCGGCGAGGGCGACGGAGGCGGCGGCGACGGCGCACAGTGCGGTGGTACGGCGTACAAGAAGGATCACCACACGAACGTATGAGTGCGGTGGTCGGTTTGTACGACTATGTGTCGTGTCGTGTCCGAGAGGTCACCCGGTCAGATGTCCCGCCGCTCCAGCGGTTCGGTCGCCGGGCCCTGGATCACCGTGCCGTCCGTGGCGAACCGCGAGCCGTGGCAGGGACACTCCCAGGCGCGTTCCGCCGGGTTGAAGTCGACCAGGCAGCCCAGGTGCGTGCAGCGCGGGGAGACCGCGTGCAGCGCGCCGTCGTCGTCCCGGTGGACCGCGAGACGGTGGCCGTCGACCCGGACCACGGCCCCCTCGCCGGGCGGCAGGGCGTCCACCGGGGGAGCGGGCTTCAGCCGGTCCCCGACGAAGTGACCGGCCACCTGCGCCTGTGTCTTCAGGAACCGCGGCGCCTCACGCACCTGCGTCTTCAGCCGGCGCGGGTCGTACAGCCCGCTCCAGGCACACTCCCGGCCGGTGATCTGCGCGCTCAGCAGCAGGCCCGCCATGACACCGCCGCTCATGCCCCAGCCGCCGAACCCGGTGGCCACGTACGCGTGCCGCGCGCCCTGGTGCAGCGGGCCCACCATGGGCACGGTGTCGGTGGGGTCGATGTCCTGCGTGGCCCAGGCGTGGGTGAGGTCCACGCCGGGGAAGCGGTCGCGGGCCCAGGCCGAGAGCCGGTCGAACCGCTCGCGGGTGTCCCCGGTGCCGGGCGTGAAGTGCTGGCCGGTGACGATCAGCAGCCGCCGGCCGTCCTCGAGGGGCGCGGTGCGCACCGACCGGGTGCCCTCGTCCGGCGTGATGTACATGCCGTCGACGTCCCGGGCCGCTTCGACCGGCCCCGCCACGACCAGCTCCCGGCGCGGCGAGAGCCGGGCGAACAGCAGCGCCCGGTCGAAGATCGGGTAGTGGGTGGCGACCACCACGTCCCGGGCGGTCACCGTCGCCCCCTCCTCGGTCGACACCCGGCACGGCTCGCCCTCGTCCAGACCCCGCACGGTGGTCCGCTCGAAGATCCGCCCGCCGAGCGACTCCAGCGCGTCGGCGAGGGCCAGCAGGTACTTGCGCGGATGGAACTGCGCCTGCCCGGTCACCCGTACGGCGCCCGCCACCGGGAACGGCAGCCCGGTCCCGGTCACGAACGACGCCGGCAGCCCCGCCTCCGCGGCGGCCGCCGCCTCGGCCCGCAGCTCGTCCACCCGGTCCGCGTCGCACACGTACGTGTACGCGTCGCGGGTCTCCCACTCGCAGTCGACGCCCAGCTCGTCCACCAGGGCGGCGGCGTGCTCGACCGCCTCCGTCTGCGAGCGCGCGTACAGCCGGGCGCCCTCGGGACCCCGGGTGCGGCGGAGCCTGTCGTAGACCAGCGTGTGCAGGACGGACACCTTGGCGGTGGTGTGACCGGTGACGCTCGCGGCGATCCGCCCGGCCTCCAGCACCGCCACGCTCCGTCCGGCCCGCGCCAGCTCGAACGCCGTGCTCAGCCCGGCGATCCCGCCGCCGATCACCGCGACGTCGGCCTCGATGTCCTCCGTCAGGGGCGGGCGAGGGGCACCCGGCGCCGTTTCCAGCCAGTACGAGCCGCTGACCTGCGCGTTCTCCGTCATGCGGCGCCGGGTACCCCGCGTTCACACCGTCCTCACCTGCGCCAGGGGCCGGTCACCGCGAAGGTCGTCCCCGGGGTGTAGCAGTTGACGTACATGGTGTCGCCGTCGGGTGAGAACGTGACCCCGGCGAACTCGCCCCATTCGGGCTCCTCGGCCGTGCCGATGTTCTGCCGCCCGCGGGCCATTGCGTAGACCTCGCCGCGCCGGGTCACCCCGAAGACGTGCTGGGCGCCGTCGCCGTCCTCGCAGACCATGAGGCCGCCGCTCGGTGCCAGACAGATGTTGTCCGGGGACTCGCCGGGCAGCTGCACGTCGGTGTCCGGGCCGAAGACGATCACCAGGGTCAGGCGGCGGCGGTCCGGGTCGTAGCGCCAGATCTGGCCGTAGTGGTCGCCCGCCGAGCCCTCGGCGCTGCGGGCGAAGGACGACACGAAGTACACGCTGCGCCCGCCCCAGTAACAGCCCTCCAGCTTCTGCGCGTGGGTGATGCCGCCCCGCCCGAAGTCCTGGTGGCGGATCGGCGTCGAGGTGGCCAGCGGGTCGGGTACGTCGACCCACTCGATGCCGTCGAACTCGGCGCCCGTCTCCTGGATCGAGGACAGGTCGGGCACGCCGGGCACGCGCATCGCCTGGAGCCGGCCGCCCGCGCGCAGCGAGCCCGTGCCGCCCAGCGGCTTCTCGGGCAGGAAGCGGTAGAAGAGCCCGAAGGGCCGCTGGAAGGCGTCCTCCGTCTCGTACACGACGCCCCGCTTCGGGTCCACGGCGATCGCCTCGTGCTGGAAGCGGCCCATCGCGGTCAGCGGCACCGCGCCGGTGCGGTGCGGGTCCACCGGGTCGACCTCGAAGATGAAGCCGTGGTCCTTGGTGTAGCCGTTGGTGCCCGCCTTGTCCTCGGTCTCCTCGCAGGTCAGCCAGGTGTGCCACGGGGTGGGACCGCCCGCGCAGTTGACGGCCGTCCCGGCGATCGCCACCCGCTCGTCGAGGACGCGGTTGCGGGAGTCCAGGGTCAGCGCCGTACAGCCGCCCTTGCCCGCCGGGTCGTACGTCAGGCCCTGGACCGTGGGGACGGGGACCCTGCCGGTGGCGCGGTTCTCGTGGTTGCGGACGAGGTGGACGCGGCCCTGTCTGCCGGGAAAGGCCGCCATGCCGTCGTGGTTGGACGGGACCGGGCCCTCGCCGGAGCGCAGCTGGTCGCCCTCACGGGACAGGACCCGGTAGCGGAATCCTTTCGGCAGGTCGAGCAGACCGTCGGGGTCGGGCACCAGGGGGCCGTACCCGGTGTGGCCGAGGGACTGTGCGGCGGCGGTGCCCGCGAAGAGTTCGGAGAGGGCGCCGGTGAAGGCGATGCCGGCTCCGAGCGCACCGGAGCGGGCGAGCACCTGACGTCGTGTTGCGGACATGGGGCAACCTTCCTGCTGGCGGACAGGACTGTGACCCCGCTGTGTCTATCACCTGCCGGGAGTCCCGGGAACCACGCGCGTAGCACGTGTCACCGGTCGTCATCACCCGACGGGCCGCTCCTGGGCCTTCTCCAGGAACCGCAGCAGCTCCACCGGGAAGGGCAGGACCAGCGTCGAGTTCTTCTCCGCGGCCACCGCCACCACCGTCTGCAGCAGGCGCAGTTGCAGGGCGGCGGGCTGCTCGGACATCTGCTCCGCCGCCTCGGCGAGCTTCCTCGACGCCTGCAGCTCGGCGTCGGCGTTGATGATCCGGGCCCGCCGCTCGCGGTCGGCCTCGGCCTGCCGCGCCATGGAGCGCTTCATCGTGTCGGGCAGGGAGACGTCCTTGATCTCGACCCGGTCGATCTGCACGCCCCAGCCGACCGCCGGGCTGTCGATCATCAGCTCCAGGCCCTGGTTGAGCTTCTCCCGGTCGGAGAGCAGGTCGTCCAGATCGCTCTTGCCGATGATCGACCGCAGCGAGGTCTGCGCCATCTGCGAGACCGCGAACCGGTAGTCCTCGACCTTGACGAGGGCGCTGGCCGCGTCGACCACCCGGAAGTACACGACCGCGTCGACCCGCACGGTCACGTTGTCGCGCGTGATGCCCTCCTGCGCGGGCACCGGCAGCGTGACGATCTGCATGTTGACCTTGTGCAGCCGGTCCACGAACGGGACCACCATCGTGAACCCGGGCGGACGCACGTCACCCGCGAGCCGCCCGAGCCGGAAGACCACCCCGCGCTCGTACTGCTTGACGACCCGCGCCGCCGAGACGACGTAGAGCACCCCGGCACTTCCGACGGCGGCCACCGCGGTCAGCAGCTCCTGGAGCATGGCGGCCTCCTCGCCCAGAGGTCCGATTCGTCTGCTCCTGCAACGATATGCCCGGTGCCCGGTCCGGGGCCATGCCCGCGGGCACGCCCGGAACGGGCACCGGTACGGGCGCCGGGTACGGGCGCCGGACGCGGGTTACGCCGCGGCCCCGGCCGGTTCCGTGACCTTCACCGGGTCCGTGCCGGCCGCGCTGTGCCGCTCGGCCCAGTTCTCCAGCGCGGTGCGGCAGGCGTGGTCCAGGTGGTGCAGCCCGGACAGGTCCAGCTCGACCGGGCGGTCCTGCGGGAGTGCCTCCAGGCTCTCCAGCAGCTTCGGCAGCCGAAGGAAGGTCGCGTTGCCCGACAGGTGCGCCTGGACGGGACCGGCGCCCTTGTCGACGACCTCCAGCCTGAGGTGCGAGGCCTCCCAGGCGGTCTTGGCCACGGACAGGGCCAGACCGATCAGCACGCCCTCGAACATGTTCACCGCGACGATCGACACGGCCGTGACCACCAGGATCAGCGCCTCGCCCCGGTGCCCGCGCCACAGCGACACGATGCCGCGGAACGGGATCAGCTTCCAGCCCGCGTGGACCAGGATGCCGGCCAGCGCGGGCAGCGGGATCAGCGCCAGGGCGGACGGCAGCAGCGCGGCGAACAGCAGCAGCCACACGCCGTGCAGCACCCGGGACGCCTTGGTCCGCGCGCCGGCGCCGACGTTGGCGGAACTGCGCACGATGACCGCGGTCATCGGCAGCGCGCCGAGCAGACCGCACACCGAGTTGCCGGCGCCCTGCGCCATCAGCTCCTTGTCGTACTCGGTGCGCGGGCCGTCGTGCAACCGGTCCACCGCGGCGGCGCTGAACAGGCTCTCCGCCGACGCGATCAGGGTGAAGGCGACGATCGTGCCGAGGAACCCGACGTCCGCCAGCTCGCCGAAGGCGTCGGCGCCGGGCGGCTGGACCGAGTCCAGCAGGCCGTTCACCTCGACGGTCGCCACCGGCAGTCCGAAGACCGCCGTGACCGCCGTGGCCAGTCCGACCGCGGCCAGCGCGCCCGGCACGGTCCGGACCCGCTCCGGCAGCCGCTTCCACAGCACCATCACCGCGACGGTGCCCGCGCCGAGGGCGAGCGAGGTCAGCGCCTCGGTGCTGCCCAGCGCGTCGGCGGCGGCCCCGGGCAGCCCGATGATCTTGTCGATGCCCGAGGCGGGCGCCTCGAGCCCGGCCGCCGAGTACAGCTGGCCGGCGATCAGCACGAGGCCGATGCCGGCCAGCATGCCCTCGACGACCGACAGGGAGATCGCCCGGAACCAGCGCCCCAGCCGCAGGGCGCCCATCGCGAGCTGGATCAGCCCGGCGGCCAGCACGATCACGCCGAGCGCGGGCAGCCCGTAGGCGTCGACCGCGCCGAGGACCAGCACGGTCAGGCCGGCGGCCGGGCCCGACACCTGCAGGCTGCTGCCCGGCAGGAACCCGGTGACCAGGCCGCCCACGATGCCGGTGACGAGGCCGAGTTCGGCCGGGACGCCGGAGGCGACGGCGACGCCCACGCACAGCGGGAGGGCGACCAGGAAGACGACGAGCGAGGCGGTGAGGTCCTGCCGCCAGTGCGGGAACCTGGATATCGCGTTCACGGCGCGGCTCACAGGGTCTCGAACGCGTCGGTGTTCGCGCGGTGCTGGCGCACGGTTCCGGTGTGGACCTCGTAGTACCAGCCGCGCAGCCGCAGCCGGCCCTCGGCCAGCCGCCGCTCGACGCACGGGTAGGAGCGCAGCCGCAGCAGCTGGGCCAGGACGTGGTGCTGCACGGCGTCGGCGACCGTGGGGTCGGCGGGGTCGCCGGGCTTCGGCTCGTCCGCGGCGTGGGCCAGCCAGTCGCGCACGGCGGGGACGGCGGTCAGGTCGTCACCGCGCACCAGCGCGCCGACGGCGCCGCAGTGCGAGTGGCCGCAGACCACGATGTCGCCGACGCCGAGCACCTCGACGGCGTACTCGATGGTGGCCGCCTCGCCGCTGGGGCGCCCGGCGCCGTACGGCGGGACGATGTTGCCCGCGGTGCGCAGCTCGAAGAGCTGGCCGGGCCGGGCACCCGTGATCAGGGCCGGTACGACCCGGGAGTCGGAGCAGGTGATGAACAGGACTTCGGGCGACTGGCCTTCGGCGTGCCCGGCGAACTCCTCAGGGCGCTGTCCGAACGTGCGGGCGTTGTCGATGAGGGGCTGCATGATGGGTCATTCCTCCTGGCGCGCAGTGGGGGCGCGTCGGATCGGGACGGACGGAGTGCGGGAGAACTCCGTCGCTCAGCAGCGGAAGACCTGGAGGGCCGCGGGGGAGCGGTCGGCGGCGGATCTGGAGCGGCGCTCGTGCGCGCGGCCGGGCGGCGCCTGCTCGGGTGCGGTGGTGGTGCGCTGCCCGGAGAGCGGGCGCTCGGGGGCCTCGGGTTCGGGTGCGGCGGTGGCGCGGTGCCGGTCGCGGACGCGTACCGGGCCCTGCGTGTTCCCGGAGCGGCCGGGCTCGTGGCAGCTGACGGTCTCGTCGTGCAACGCCGTGCCGGTGGGGGCGACCCCGGTGAACACCGACTGGGCATGGACCACGGCATCACGGCTCGTGTGCGCGGCTGCGAAGGACGAGGCGGGTGCGAAGAACGGGAGGGCGAACAGGACGGCGGCGAGGAGCGGAAGCAGGATCCGGGCCGTCGTACCTCGGAACATGCGCCCCCCTCCCGGCAGTTCACGCCTCTTGTGCGTACCAACGCTTGGTCAACGCTTGGTCAAGAAACACGTTAACCCCGCAAGGCCGTTTGCGGGGTTAACGCGGCGTTACGAGGCGAAGAGAGCCTGAAAACCGAGGCCGGTCGGCGAGAAACGGACGGTGGGTCAGTCCGCGTCGACGAGGCGTGCCGCGTCCCGGGCCAGGGCGGTGAGCCGGGAGATCGCCCGGAAGTACTTCTTGCGGTAGCCGCCCTTCAGCATCTCCTCGCTGAACAGCCGGTCGAAGGGCAGCCCCGAGGCCAGGACGGGCACCTCGCGGTCGTAGAGCCGGTCGGCGAGGACGACGAGCCGCAGGGCCGTCGACTGGTCCGGCACCGGGCGGACCCCGGTCAGGCACACGGCCGAGACGCCGTCGGTCAGCGCGCCGTAGCGGCTGGGGTGGACGCGGGCCAGGTGGTCGAGGAGCGCGGGGAACGCGTCGAGGGAGGCGCCGTCGGTCTCGTGGGCCGCCCGGGTCACCTGCTCGTCGGAGTACGGCGCCGGGGCCTCGGGCAGGCCGCGGTGGCGGTAGTCCTCGCCGTCGATGCGCAGGGCGCGGAAGTGGGCCGACAGGCCCTGGATCTCGCGCAGGAAGTCGGCCGCCGCGAAGCGGCCCTCGCCGAGCTTGCCCGGCAGCGTGTTGGAGGTGGCGGCGAGCGCCACGCCGGCCTCCACGAGGCGTCCGAGCAGTGTGGAGACGAGGACGGTGTCGCCCGGGTCGTCGAGCTCGAACTCGTCGATGCACAGGAGGCGGTGCCCGGAGAGGGTCTGCACGGTCTGCTGGAAGCCGAGGGCGCCGACCAGGTTGGTCAGCTCCACGAAGGTGCCGAAGGCCTTGCGGGAGGGCTCGGCGGGGGTGGCGTGCCACAGGGAGGCCAGCAGGTGGGTCTTGCCGACGCCGTAGCCGCCGTCGAGGTAGACGCCGCGGGGGCCGGCGGGGGGCCTCGGGGCCTTGCCCCGCCCGAGGCCGAAGAAGCCGCGCCTGCCGGTGCCCGTGCCGGGGGCCTCGCCCAGTCCGGCGGCGAAGCCCTCCAGGACCCGGACGGCCTCGCTCTGGCTGGGCTGGTTCGGGTCCGGGATGTACGTGCTGAAGCGGACCGAGTCGAAGCGCGGGGGCGGCACCATCTCGGCGACCAGGCGGTCCGCCGGGACGTGCGGCTCGCGGGCGCACAGGGACAGCGGGGGCGCCCCGGCTATCGGGGTGGAGCCGGAGGGGGCGGAACCGGGGGCGGGGGAGGAGGACGACACGGTGGTCAATGGTAGGGCCTGTGCGGGGGGCGTCCGGTGTGGTGGTGCGGGCGCCGGTGCCGGGGGCCCGGCGTGGTGGCGGGGCAGGGTGGGGCGCGTGGCCCGGCGCCGACGGGGGCCTCCCCCGGAGGGGGGTGCCTCCAGAGCCCACCCGTGCCGCCCCAGCGGCACGACCCCAGTGGCACTCCCGCCCGCGGCCGGGGCGGCACGGGCGGGGTTCGGCGGTGGGTGGCGTGGAACACTGCACGGCATGCGACGTCTGTTCCCTGTGACCGATCCGACAGCAGAGCGCGACTCCGCCGGGGCCGACCGGGAGTGGAGCCTCGCCGAGCTGGCCGCCGCCTACGCGTACCCCGGGCCGGACGCGCGGCAGGGGGCCTGGCTGCGGGCCAACATGGTCTCCACCCTCGACGGGGCCGCCCAGCACGACGGCCGCTCCCAGCCCATCTCCAGCGCGGCCGACATGCGGATCTTCGGCACCCTGCGGGCGCTCGCGGACGTGGTGGTCGCCGGCGCCGAGACCGTACGCCAGGAGGGGTACCGGCCCGCACGCGCGCGTGCGGAGTTCGCGGAGCTGCGGCGGGCGGCCGGACAGGGTCCGGCACCGGTGATCGCGGTGGTCAGCGCGAGCCTGGAGCTGGACTTCTCCCTGCCGCTGTTCACCTCGCCGCTGGTGCCCACCCTGGTCCTCACCGGCGCCGCGGCGGCCCCGGACCGGGTCGCGGCCGCCGAGAAGGCCGGCGCCCGGGTGGTGATCGCCGGCGACGGCGTCGGCGTGGACCCCGCCCGCGCCGTCCGCGCGCTCGCGGAGCTCGGTCACACCCGGCTGCTGACCGAGGGCGGTCCGCGGCTGCTGGGGCAGTTCATCGCGGCCGGCGTCCTCGACGAGCTGTGCCTGACCGTCTCCCCGATGCTCACCGCGGGCGACGCGCAGCGGATCGCGGGCGGGCCCTCGGTCGAGGTGCCGCGGCGGTACGCCCTGGCGTCCCTGTTGGAGGAGGAAGGTTTCCTCTTCAGCCGGTACCGGCGCGACTGAGTCACGGCGACGGAGGCCCGGACAGAGGTTCGGCCGTTAGCGCGCGGTTGCGAACCATGAGCGGAATCAGTCATTCCGCTTAGTTCGCACCGGGCACACTGATTCCGGCAGTACCCGTGCGATCACGGGGAAGGATGGTTTCCGCAGGGTCCGGCACGCCTGCGGAGGGTGGGCCCACGGGCCCTCGAAGGAGAATGGGGCGCCTGGTGTTCACAAGCGTTTTGATGATCGAGAAGGCCCTGACGTCCGCCGACGTGGAGTTCGTCACCACCTTGCACGGGGACGAACCGGTCGCCTTCCACGTGCTGCTCCAGCCGCGCGGCGACCAGGCCGACCGGCTGCTGCGGGCCATCGACGACGTCGCCCTCGGCGAGCTCGACGAAGCGGTCCGCGAGGGCGAGACCCCGGAGGGGGAGGAGGCGCTGAGCGTCGGGCAGCGGGCGCTGGAGGTGTCCCTCACGGCCCTGCGCGCGTCCGGCGCCGAGGCCGTGGGCAGCCTGATCGAGGACCACCCGCTGGACGCGCTCAGATCGCTCGTCGAGGAGACCGGCGCCGACGAGGTGATCGTCCTGACCGACCCGCACTACGTGGAGGAGTTCTTCCACCGGGACTGGGCCTCGCGGGCCCGCCACAAGGTCGGCGTACCGGTCCTGAAACTGTTCTCCCACAGCAAGGCATAGGCTGGGGCCGCGCCCCCGCCGGGGGCGCGCCCACCGCCGTACCGGCCGCCGGCACCCGCCGGCACCACGTCGTACCCACCCGTGACACCTCTGGGAGAACAGCGCATGGCACCCGGCCTTCCTACCGCCATGGACCGACCGCACTTCATCGGCATCGGCGGCGCCGGGATGTCGGGCATCGCCAAGATCCTCGCCCAGCGCGGGGCCGCGGTGGCGGGCAGCGACGCCAAGGACTCCGCGACCGCCGAGGCGCTGCGCGCGCTGGGCGCGACCGTGCACATCGGGCACGCGGCGGAGCACCTCGCCGACGACGCGAGCTGCGTCGTCGTGTCGTCGGCGATCCGCGAGGACAACCCGGAGCTGGCCCGCGCGGCCGAACTGGGCATCCCGGTCGTGCACCGCTCCGACGCCCTCGCCGCCCTGATGGAGGGCCTGCGCCCGCTGGCGGTCGCCGGCACCCACGGCAAGACCACCACCACCTCGATGCTGGCCGTCTCGCTGTCCGAGCTGGGCCGCGGCCCGTCGTACGCGATCGGCGGCGACCTGGACGCGCCCGGTTCCAACGCCCTGCACGGCGACGGCGAGATCTTCGTCGCCGAGGCGGACGAGAGCGACCGGAGCTTCCACAAGTACGCCCCCGAGGTCGCCATCGTCCTCAACGTGGAGCTGGACCACCACGCCAACTACGCGTCGATGGACGAGATCTACGAGTCCTTCGAGACCTTCGCCGGGAAGATCGTCCCCGGCGGCACGCTGGTGGTCTCCGCCGACCAGGAGGGCGCCCGGGAGCTGACGCGCCGGCTGGCCGGTTCGGTGCGGACGGTGACGTACGGCGAGGCGGAGGACGCCGACGTGCGCGTCCTGTCGGTCGTCCCGCAGGGCCTCAGGAGCGAGGTCACCGTGCTGATGGACGGCGCGGAGCTGACCTTCGGGGTCTCCGTCCCGGGCCGCCACTACGCCCTCAACGCGGTCGCCGCCCTCGCCGCGGGCGTCGCCCTGGGCATCCCCGCCGCCGAGCTGGCCCCCGCCCTGGCCGCCTACACGGGCGTCAAGCGGCGCCTCCAGCTCAAGGGCGAGGCGGCAGGCGTGCAGGTCGTCGACTCCTACGCGCACCACCCCACCGAGATGACGGCGGACCTGGAGGCCATGCGCGCCGCGGTCGACGACGCCCGCATCCTGGTCCTCTTCCAGCCGCACCTGTTCTCCCGCACCCAGGAGCTCGGCAAGGAGATGGGCCGGGCGCTCGCCCTGGCCGACGCGTCGGTGGTCCTCGACATCTACCCGGCCCGCGAGGACCCGATCCCCGGTGTCACCAGCGAGCTGATCATCGAGGCCGCCCGGGCGGCGGGCGCGGACGTCACGCCGGTCCACGACAAGGACGCGGCGCCCGCGGTGGTCGCGGGAATGGCGAAGGCCGGTGATCTCGTTCTCACCATGGGCGCGGGCGACGTCACCGACCTCGGACCGCGCATCCTGGACGAGCTGTCGAGCAAGGCGAAGTAAGGGGCTGAGGACTCATGGCGTACGACGTCGAGAAGCCGGACGAGCAGTGGCGGGCGGAGCTGGCACCGGCCGAGTACGCCGTGCTGCGGCAGGCCGCCACGGAGCCCGCCTTCACCGGTGAGTACACCGACACCAGGACCGAGGGCGTCTACTCCTGCCGCGCCTGCGGCGCCGAGCTGTTCACCTCGGAGACGAAGTTCGCCTCGCACTGCGGCTGGCCGTCCTTCTTCGACCCGAAGGACACCGACGCGGTGGAGCTGATCGAGGACCGCTCCCACGGGATGGTGCGCACCGAGGTGCGCTGCGCCCGCTGCGGCTCCCACCTCGGTCACGTCTTCGAGGGCGAGGGGTATCCGACCCCGACCGACCAGCGGTACTGCATCAACAGCATCGCGCTGCGGCTGCGGCCCGCCGATTCCTAATGGAGTTGTCAAGCGGCCTGCGTGACGGACGGTATCGGTTCGTAGCACCTTCCGTCACGAAGCAGGGCCCACAGGACGTTGACCC
>NZ_JBIWJA010000020.1:0-145296 GCF_044764905.1 Streptomyces sp. NPDC093586
GACGAGAACCTCGGCACCCGCATCGGCGAGGAAGCCGTCCGCCACAGCTGGAACGTCGCCGCCGGCGCCTCCTGGTACGCCTCACGGGCCTGCGTCGCCACCTGGACCACCGACTTCCGCGCCGACGTCGCCAAGATCGACGTACCCGCGCTCATCCTCCACGGCACCGCCGACCGGATCCTGCCCATCGAAGCCACCGCCGAGCCCTTCCACCGGGCACTCCCCCACGCCGACTACGTCGTCATCGACGGCGCCCCCCACGGCCTGCTGTGGACCCACGCCCAGGAAGTCACCGACGCCCTGCTCACCTTCCTCGCCAAGTGAGCACCCCGTGCGCCCGCCCGCCGCGTCGCGGCGGGCGGGCGGGCAGGCGCACGGGCGCATAACCGTCCAAGACCGCGTCCGATTTGCGCATCGGAGGCACCTGCGGCAAATCCTGGTGCCTACAACGCCGGCATCGCGGCGGGCGCCGTGCTTGGGGGCCTGATCTGGAGAGGCGTTGCGTTGAGTCTGTCCAAGGCCGGCGAACCTCGCTCAGTCGCGGTGTCGGGAGCGCTGGGTACTGGTATGACGGCTCTCGCGCTGCACCTCGCGTGTGGGCTTGCGGACCGGTTTCCCGTCGACGGCGCTCGACCGTAAGCGCAGCGCCCCCGCCCTCAGGGCCGCTACGGCGACGTCGGCCAGATCAGTGCCTGGGCGACGATGACCCTCTCGCCGTCGAAGGTGACGGCGGGGCCTTCGTGCAGTTCGTAGCCGAGGCCGATCGCCTCGCTCACGCGGTGGCAGAACGTGGCGTCGTCGGGGCCGGTCAGGACCCGGTAGACCGGCAGTCCGTTCGGTGGCGTACTCATGAGGAGAAGGATCTCAGGAGCACCCACCGCCCGGGCAGCCGACCCGGAACACCCGGAACTCGATCGCCCCCAGGAACAAGTCCCGGAGTCGGCGGTGTCACGGCCCTGGACGCGGCCGTCCCGGAGGCCGCTGCGCCGGCCCGCTTCCTGCGCGACCACTACGCTCCCGCCCCGGCCCTCGCGCACTTCACGAGCGAAATGGCCTTTGAGAACGGCGTCACCGAGTACGCGCAGATCCCGCCGGAAGGTGGGCTGGAAGACATCACCGACGCGCTTCGGGCGCACATCGACGAGATGGACGTCCGGTAACCGCTGGTCCGGGCAATCCCTCGACACCGCGTCCCCGCCGATCACCGACCATCACAGCCCTGTTGGAAGGAGAACGGCGCCGAAGAAGGACCGCTCAGGAAGCGGACGGCTCGATCTCCCCCGCGAAGACGATCACTTGGTCGATGAGGCTCCGCCGCAGATGGACGATGTCCGTTCCGGCCAGGCGGGGACCTCCGTCCGGTGTGGTGAAGGCCCACTTGTACCGGGCCCACTCGTCCGGCATGTCCACCGCCGAGCAGCGCACCATCGTGCCGGTCCCCGCCGGGTGGCGCCGGATGTCCAGCACGAACTGCTCGACCGCCTCGATCCCTTCCCTGCGGCCCAACGGCCCCCAGAAGACCACGTCCGAGGTCAGGGCCTGGGAGAGCAGCGCGGGTACATAGCTGTCGTCCGAGGCGTTGAACGCGGAGAGGAACGTGTCGATCGCGGACCGTGCGGTCTCTTCCTGCATACATCAGTAATACCAGCCGCTTCGCGGCACGTGTTCCAGCGGGACGGCGTACCGCTCGGCAGCGTCCGCGGCGCGGGCAGGGTCCGGTGGCCGTGAAGGCGGGCCTCTTTCCTCTCGTCTCCCCTCTCCCTCGAGGCCGAGGCCGGAAGTCCTCCCGCGTTCCGCGACATCAGGTACCGGTGTTCACCTCGCGTCGGCGCCGGCGTCGGTCGCGGCGTCGCTGCGCCCTGCGTGCCCGAGCCCGCTCCAGCCGTTCTTCACGCGAACGACGCTCGCGCTCCTGACGCCTCGTTTCCCGGGCCGAATCGGTGTCGCGACGCGCGATCCACGGGACCAGGGCGCCGGCCGACACGAGGACGGACGCCACGATCCAGTGGCCGGCGGTGGTGCCCATGGCCAGTGTGACCGTCGCCCCCGCGAGCGCCCCGGCCGAGTAGCCCAGCGCCGGGCGCCAGTCCCTGCGGTACGGTCCGGTGATCTTGGCGAGGATTCCGAGCGGCCAGGGCGCGATCAGGAAAGCCGCGAGGTACTTCCCGCCACCGTCCGGAACACCGCAGCCCCCTTTGGGATGGGCCTCGCATCCCGAGGTCACCATTCCCGCCAGGCCCCAGCCGAAGCACAGCACCAGCCCTGCCGTGACAGTGGCCCCCACCCATGTGGCACGCATGTACGGATCGTACGGAAGACCGGCAACCACCGTGTGCGTTTCGGCCGTCCGGGGTGGTCCTCCTCGAACGGCTTCCGGCAGCCCGCCCGGGTGGTTCCCGGCCCGGTCACGCCCGCCGTCCGGGAGCGAACCGCCCCGTCCGCCCCCGTTGCCCCTCCCCCGTGGGTACCCGACGGATATCGGGCTGTCCCCCGCAGCCCCGCTCCCCGTGTCCGAGGAGGTTCGGGCAGACATGTCGGACTCCGCGCGTATCGACGTACACCAGCACCTGGTCCCACCGGCCCTCGGCCGTGCGATGGCCGAGCGCGCCGAGGCCCTGGGCTGGCCCGCTCCCGTGTGGGACGTCCGGAGCGCGATCGCGATGATGGACCGCAGGTCGATCGCCACCGGACTCCTGTCGTTCCCCGCCCCGGTCGGGGCCCCGGGCGATCCCGCCGGGGCCCGCGACGGCGCGCGGAGCGTGAACGAGTACACCGCCGAGGTCGTCAAGGACCGGCCCGACCGGTTCGGTCACTTCGCCGTCCTCCCCCTGCCCGACGTGGACGCCGCGCTCGCCGAGGCCGCCCACTCGCTGGACGAGCTGGACGCCGACGGGCTGACGGTCCTGTCCAACGTGCACGGCCGTTACCTCGGGGATCCGGCGTTCGAGCCGCTCTGGGCCGAGCTGGACGCCCGTGCCGCCGTCGTCCTCGTCCACCCCACCGCGCCGCCGGTAGCGCCGGTCCCCGGACTGCCCGGCCCCCTGGTGGACTTCCCGTACGACACCGTCCGCACGGCCCTCCACCTGGTGCTGAACGGGGTGCCGGGGCGGTGTCCCCGGATCAGGATGATCCTTCCCCACGCCGGTGGCTTCCTGCCGTATGCCGCCCACCGCTTCGCGGTCGCCGCCCGGCTCCGTCCCGGCTCCACCCCCGAGGGCCTGCTGAGCGACCTCCGGCGCTTCTACTTCGACACCGCCCTCTCCGCCGGCCCGGCCGCCCTGCCCTCGCTGCTCGCCTTCGCCGCGCCCGGCCACGTCCTGTACGGCAGTGACTTCCCCATGCTTCCCGAGGAGTGGGCCACCGGTTTCGACAGCGGGCTGGACGAGTACCCGCACTGGGAACCCGGGCAGCTCCACGCCGTCGACCGTGGCAACGCCGAGCTCCTGGTCCCCCGGCTCGCCCGGACCTGACGCCCGGGGCGGTCGCACGGCTCTCCCGTGTCCGCCGTGCCCGGGCCCCGTGTCCGCCGTGCCGCGCGGGGTCGGGACCGGTCGGCGGGCCGGCCGGCGCCGGGAACGCGACCGGCGCCTCTTCACCGTAGGACGGAGACCCGCCATGCGCAGTGACGTGTGCGAGACCGACGGAGCGCGCCTGTACCACGAGGTGCGCGGCGGCGGACCCCCGCTGCTGATGATCAGCGGGGCCGGCGGGGACGCCGGGTACTACTCGGGTGTCGCCGAGGAACTGGCCGACGCCTTCACCGTGGTCACCTACGACCGGCGGGGCAACTCCCGCAGCACCGGCCGGTCCGCCGAACCGATGGACCTCGCCCGGCAGGCGGCCGACGCCCGTCGGCTGATCGAGGTGGTGGCGGGCGGCCGTGCCCTCGTGTTCGGCAACAGCGGAGGCGCGATCATCGGCCTCACGCTGGCCGCGCTGCACCCGCGGGTGCTGACCGGTCTGGTCGCGCACGAGCCGCCCGCCGTGAACGTCCTGCCCGACGGCGACCCCGACCGCGGTTTCTTCGACGACATGGCCGCGCTGTACGCCCGGGGCGGGGCCCCGGCGGCGGGACGCCGGTTCGCCCTGACGACGCGCGGCGAGGGGACGTACCGCTGGCCCGACGACCTCTGGGAGCGGTTCCTGGGGAACCGGGACCATCTGTTCGGCACGGAGTGGCCCGGCTTCGCCGGCTTCCGTCCCGACGAGGCCGCGCTGAGGGCCGCGCCGTTCCCGGTCGTGCTCGGCGCGGGCGCCTGCGACCGGGGCGCGTACTACGCGCGGCCCTCCGTGGAGATCGCCCGCCGGACCGGTGTGCCGTGGGTGGAGTTCCCCGGCGTCCACATGGAGTTCCTGCGCAGGCCGGCGGTCTTCGCGGCGGCCCTGCGGGCGCTGGCGACGCAGATGCTGAGTCGTGGGGGGCGGGTGCCCCCGGAGTGGGCGGGTGCGCGCACCGCGCCCTCGCCGGGTGCCGGGCGGCGTCGGCCCGCGTGAGGAGGGCGCGCGGGCGGTGGTCCGCCGTCCAGAAGGGGGCGTGGGCCTCGCGGCGCGGCTCGGGCAGGAGGGGGCGTGGGCCTCGCGGCGCGGCTCGGGCAGGAGGGGACGGGACCGCCGGCCTGCCGGAGCCGCGCCGTGCCTCACGGCTTGCGGCCGACCCCGCAGTAGGCGTCGACGGGGCCGGCGGCCGGGGCGTCGGGGTCCGGGCGCCAGGCCGGGACCTGGGTGACGCCGGGGGCGACCAGGTCGAGTCCGTCGAAGAAGCCGGCGATCTCCTCGACACTGCGCACGTAGTACGGCGTCGCGCCGCTGGCGTTGTAGGCGTTCGAGGCGGCGATCATGCCCTCGCTCGTGGCGGTGCTGTCGCTGATGACCAGGTGGCTGCCCGACGGGAGGCCGGCCATGAGGCGGCGCACCAGGTCGCGGGCCTGGTCGTAGTCGGCGACGTGACCGAGGGTGTTGAGGATGATCAGGGCGATCGGCCGGGAGAAGTCGAGGGTGCCGGCGGCGGCCTCGAGGACGGTGTCCGGGGCGTACAGGTCGGCGTCCAGGTAGGCGGTCCTGCCCTCGGGGGTGCTGGTGAGCAGGGCGTTGGCGTGGGTCAGCACGATCGGGTCGTTGTCGACGTACACGATCCGGGCGTCGGGGGCCTCGCGCTGGGCCACTTCGTGGGTGTTGTCGGCGGTGGGCAGTCCGGTGCCGATGTCCAGGAACTGCCGGATGCCCTCCTCCCGGATCAGGTGGCGGACGGCGCGGCCCAGGAAGTGCCGGCTGGTGAGCGCCACGTCGACGAGGCCGGGGAAGATCTCCTTGATCTGGTCCCCGATCTCCCGGTCGACCTCGTAGTTGTCCTTGCCGCCGACGAAGTAGTTCCAGAAGCGGGCCGAGTGCGGCGTGGAGGTGTCGATCCGGGCCCGTATCTCCGCGCTGGCGGCGAGCTGGGAGTGGGTGTCTGACACGGCGGATTCTCCTACGGGTCGGCGTAGACGATCAGGACACCAACCTAGTGCCGATGTCGCCCGCGCGGCGCGGAAAAGGGTCAGGTGGCGGGCGGTTGGGGGCACCGGGGTCACGGCGGGGCGGGATTCGCGCGGAAAGGGCGGCGTCATCGCCTTTCCGCGTGGCGTCACCGGGGCCCCGTGGCGTCACCGGGCCCCCGTGGCGTCACCAGGCCCCCGTGGCGTCACCGGGCCTCCGTGGCGTCGCTCGGATCCTCTGCGCGAAAAGCCGGTCACTTCCGACCGGCCTTCCACCAGGACGCCGGAACGGGATCCAACTGCTTTACATATAAAGGAGGTTGGACGTCAACCGCGCATTTTTCGCCTCATTTTCCCGAGGCCGGCGTTCCGTGGTCACCGAGCCGCCACGGCGCGTGACCACAAGCGGTATGGTCCCTGCCGAACACCCTTGGCGGGCGCGGCGGTTCAGGTCCCGCAGGAACGAACCCGCGCTGCCGCGAGTCCGCTCCGCCGTCGGTCCAGCGATCGTGCAGGCCCGCGCTCGTCCCCTGGAGATCCATGTCGTGCACCCTCTCCGTTGTCGACGCCGGCGAGTCCTCGGCTCGTGGGGGCGTGACGGGGGCGCGGTCCCGGGCGGTGCCGCGGGAGGGCGTCGGGGGTCGCCGCGTCCCTTCGCCGCGGGCCGGGAGACGCCGGCTCCTTCCGGCTTGTCGAGGCCCCCGGCCGCCGTCGGGCGGATCCGGCGCACCCCCGACGGCCATGGCACCGGCCCGTCGGCCCGGCCCCCGGCCGCACCCGCTCGCACGCCCACCTCATCGCGGAGACCGCGGTCGTCCATCTCCTGGACGCGCTGCCGCAGACGGACCGCGCCGTGCCCGTCGCCGAACTCACCTGGCGTCCCGGCCCGTTCCACCGTGCCCTGGAATTCCTGCCCGTCACCTTTCCCACCGCTGCCTGAGGAGCCCGCCATGACCGACCCGCAGTCCCCCCTCGTCCTCGACCCCGCCGGCGCCGACCACCACGCCGAGCACCGTGCCCTGCACGCCCGCGGTCCGGCCACCCGGGTGGACGTGCTCGGCGTGGAAGCCTGGTCGGTCAGCGACCCCGCCCTGCTCAAACAGCTGCTCACCAGCCCCGACGTCTCCAAGGACGCCCGGGCGCACTGGCCCGCCTACGGACAGGTGGTCGGCACCTGGCCGCTCGCCCTGTGGGTGGCGGTGGAGAACATGTTCACCGCGTACGGCGCCGATCACCGCAAGCTGCGCCGCCTGGTGGCGCCCGCGTTCAGCTCCCGCCGCATAGCCCACCTGAGGTCGGCCGTCGAGGGCATGGTGGCCGGCATCGTCGACCGCCTCGCGGAGCTTCCCGCGGGCGAGCCGGTCGATCTGCGCCAGGAGCTGGCCTACCCGCTGCCCATCGCGGTGATCGGCCACCTCATGGGCGTGCCCGAGAGCCGGCGGGACACCTTCCGCGCCCTGGTGGACGGTGTCTTCGACACCACGCTGAGCCAGGGCGAGGCGCAGGCCAACACAGCCCGGCTGTACGAGACCCTGGACCGGCTCATCGCCGACAAGCGCAGCGCCCCCGGCGACGACATGACGTCCCTGCTCATCGCCGCGCGGGACGACGAGAGCGACGGCGCCGGCCTCTCGTCCGAGGAGCTGCGCGACACCCTGCTGCTGATGATCAGCGCCGGCTACGAGACCACCGTCAACGTCATCGACCAGGCCGTCCACACCCTGCTGACCCGCCCCGACCAGCTCGAACTGGTCCGCAAGGGGTCCGTCACCTGGGACGACGTCGTCGAGGAGACGCTGCGTCACGAACCGGCGGTCAAGCACCTGCCGCTCCGGTTCGCCGTCACGGACATCCCCCTGCCCGACGGGCGGACCATCGCCCGCGGTGACGCGATCCTCGCCTCCTACGCCGCCGCCAACCGGCACCCCGACTGGCACGAGAACGCCGACACGTTCGACGCCACCCGCACGGTCAAGGACCATCTGGCGTTCGGGCACGGCGTCCACTTCTGCCTCGGCGCGCCCCTCGCCCGCATGGAGGTCGCCCTCGCCCTCCAGAGCCTCTTCGACCGCTTCCCCGACATCCGCCTCGCCGAGCCCTCGGCCGGGCTGCCGCCGGTGCCCTCCCTGATCAGCAACGGCCACCAGCGGCTCCCGGTCCTGCTGCACGCCGCCTGAACCGCGGGACGGCCCGCCCCTGTCCGCCGGGACGGGCCGTCCGGTGCCCCAGGGGGCGTCAGCCGAACATGCCCGGCTCGTAGTCGCCCGCCGGCTGCCGGGTGATGACGTTCACCCGGTTGTACAGGTTGATCACGGCGATCAGTCCGACCAGCGCCGCCAGCTGGTCCTCGTCGTAGTGCTTCGCCGCGTTCGCCCAGGCCTCGTCGCTGACGCCGCCGCCGTCGGCGATGCGGGTGCCCTGCTCGGTCAGCTCCAGGGCGGCGCGTTCGGCGTCGGTGAAGACCGTGGCCTCCCGCCAGGCGGCGACCAGGTTGAGGCGCAGCGAGGTCTCCCCCGCCTTCGCGGCGTCCTTGGTGTGCATGTCGAGGCAGAAGCCGCAGCCGTTGATCTGGCTGGCGCGGATCTTCACCAGCTCCTGGGTGGCGGCCGGCAGCGTCGAGTCCGTCAGGACCTTGCCCGCCGAGTTGATGTGCCGGATGAGCTTGCCCGCGACCTGGTTGCCGAAGATGTTGAGGCGCGCGTCCATGGTGGGTCCTCCGTCGTGGTTCGTCGGCCGTCGGCCGTCGCCGTATCGCGTTACACCCCTACGACGGATCGCGGGCGCGCGGTGTGACAGGCCGGCCGCCGACATGAAGGTGACCTGCGTCACAGTACGCGCCGGTGCTGTCGGCCGCCCGCCCCGGCGCGTGCGCCGTGACCGGCGAGGATTAGCCTCGGTCGCAGGAACCGGCGGGAAGCAGCCGGAAAGACGCAGGCAGCAGGAGGCACTCATGGCGAAGGTTCCCAGCGCGGTGGTCGCGGCGGGCGGTCTCGTCGGCGGGTACGGCGTGGCCCGCTGGACGAAGAAGCGGCAGCTCGGCGGAGTCGTGCTCGCCGCCGCCGGGGCCGCCGCCGCGCAGCAGTGGCGCGAGCGGGCCGGCGGGAAGGCCGCCGGGGCGCTGACGGCCGCGTACGTCGCCGGTTTCGCCGGGTCCCACCCGCTGGCCAGGAAGGTCGGCGCCTGGCCCGCCGTGTTCGGCGTCGCCGGCGCCGTCGCGCTGGCCTCCTGGGCGGTCGCCGACCGGCGGGCCTGACCAGCCCTACCGGGAGCGGTGCGTCAGCACGTTCACCACGCGCCCGCCGGGGTCCCGTACGAAGAAGCGCCGTACGCCCCACTCCTCGTCGCGCAGCTCCCGTACGATCTCCGCGCCCGACGCGACGACCTGGGCGTGGACCGCGTCGACGTCCTCGACCTCCACGCTCAGGTCGGGGACGACCGGCCCGGTGCGCTCCTCGGTGAAGAAGCTGATCTGGGCGGCGGGGACCGACGGCGAGGCCAGGGTCGTCACCCAGCCCATGTCCATGACCTCCTCGAAGCCCAGCAGGCCGTAGAAGTCACGGCTCGTGGCCAGTTCCTCCTCGGATCCGGCGTGGATGTTGGGGACGATCCTGCGGACGGTCATCGGGGCTCCTCGCGGTGGTCCGGGCAGGGAGACGTGCCGGCCAGGACTCTACGCCGCCGCCGTGCCCGCGCCCGGCGCCTGCTTCGTTCCCGTCCCCGCCCCGGCGGCCGACAGCGGCTCCGCGATGTCCTCCAGGGAACGGCGTTCCGCCTTCACCGCGAGGAACGCCGCCACCAGGCCGGCCGCGCACATCAGCCCGGCGCCGATCTGGAAGGCGAACACCGTGTCGCCGACCACGCCGGACTCCGTGAGGTCGGCGAAGAGCAGCGGGCCGCTGATACCGCCGGCGGCGGTGCCCAGGGCGTAGAAGAAGGCGATGGCCATCGCCCGGGTCTCCATCGGGAAGATCTCGGAGACGGTCAGGTACGCGCTCGAGGCGCCCGCGGAGGCGAAGAACAGCACCACGCACCAGCAGGCCGTCATCGTGTTCGCCGTCAGCGAGCCCCGGTCGAAGAGCCACGCCGTGACGAACAGCAGGACACCCGACAGCAGGTACGTGCCCGAGATCATGATCCGGCGGCCGACCGTGTCGAAGAGCTTGCCGAGCAGCAACGGGCCGAGGAAGTTGCCGGCGGCGATGACGGCGAAGTAGTAGCCGGTGTGGCCGGTCGGCACGTCGAAGAAGGTGATGAGGATGGTGCCGAAGCCGAAGGTGATGGCGTTGTAGAGGAACGCCTGGCCGATGAAGAGGGACAGGCCGAGGACCGCGCGGCGCGGGTACTTGCCGAAGACGGTCCTGGCGATCAGGCCGAAGCCGATGCTCTTGCGCTGGTGGATGGTGATCTCACCGGCCGGCCGCGGCAGCGGCTCCCCCTTCTCCCGCTCGATCTCCCGTTCGACGGTGGAGACGAGTTTCTCGGCGTCGTCGCCGTAGCCGTGGATGAACTGCCAGCGCGGGCTCTCCGGGACGTGCCGGCGCACCAGCAGGATGACCAGGCCGAGGACCACACCGAGGGCGAAGCTGAGCCGCCAGCCGAGGTCCTTCGGGAAGATGTCGGTGTCCAGCATGACGATGGACAGCAGGGAGCCGCCGATGGCGCCCAGCCAGTAGCTGCCGTTGATGATGAGGTCGACCCGGCCCCGGTACTGGGACGGGATCAGCTCGTCGATCGCCGAGTTGATGGCCGCGTACTCGCCTCCGATGCCGAAACCGGTGAGGAACCGGAACAGGAAGAACCACCAGGACTCGAAGGACACCGCCGTCAGCGCGGTCGCCACCAGGTACACGACCAGCGTCACCATGAACAGCTTCTTGCGGCCGTGCCGGTCGGTCAGCCAGCCGAAGAACAGGGCGCCCGAGCAGGCGCCGGCCACATAGAGGGCGGCGGCCAGGCCGGTGATCTGGGCGGAGCTGATGTCCAGGCCGCTGCCGTCCTCGGCGATCCGGCCGGCCACGTTGCCGACGATCGTGACCTCCAGGCCGTCCAGGATCCAGACGGTGCCCAGGCCGATCACGATCATCCAGTGCCACCGGGACCAGGGCAGCCGGTCCAGGCGGGCGGGAACCGCGGTGGTGACGGTTCCCGTGGAGGCGGGTACGGAGTCCGGCGACGACGCTTGCGCTGACATGGCTCCCTCTCCGGTGAGGACCGATGGGCGAACGACGCCCGGGCCTCGGCGCCGTACGACGCCGCCGGACCGGGCGGTCGCCACCCGTGTGCCCGCAACCGGGGCCGGCAAGCCCGGCCGGTCGGGGGCCTACGCCCCCAGCATGCGGGAGACCGTGTAGATCAGCAGCCCGGCCAGCGAGCCGACCACCGTGCCGTTGATCCGGATGAACTGCAGGTCCCGGCCGATGTGCGCCTCGATCTTCCTCGTGGTGTGCTCGGCGTCCCAGCCCGCCACCGTATCGGTGATCAGCGACGTGATCTCCCGCCGGTAGGTGGTCACGACGTACACCGCGGCGCCCTCCACCCACGAGTCGACCTTGCCCTGCAGCTTCGCGTCCGAGGCCATCCGGGCGCCCAGCGACAGCAGCGACGCCCGCACCCGCAGCCGCAGCTCGCTGCGCTCGTCCTCCGCCGCCGAGACGATCATGGACCGTACGGCGGTCCAGGCCGACGCGATCAGGTCCTGCACCTCCCCGCGGCCCAGCACCTCCGTCTTCAGCCGCTCCACGCGCGCCCGGGTCTCGGTGTCGGACTGCAGGTCGGAGGCGAAGTCGGCGAGGAAGCGGTCGAGGGCGCCGCGCGCGGGGTGGGCGGGCATGTCGCGCATCTCGGTGACGAAGCGCAGCAGCTCCTTGTAGACGCGCTCGCCGACCTTCCGGTCCACGAACCGGGGCGTCCATCCGGGTGCCCCGCCCTGCACGGCGTCCATCACGTTGTCGCCGTGCAGCACCAGCCAGTCGTGGGCGCGGGAGACGACCAGGTCGACGACGCGCCGGTGCCCGCCGTCGGCGACGACCCGGTCCAGCATCTTGCCGATGCCCGGGGCGATCTCCTGCGCGTCGGCCCGCCGGGTGATGGCCTCGCCGACCACCGCCTGCACGTCGGAGTCCCGCAGCACGGTCAGGGCGCCGCGCAGGGCGGCGGACAGCTCGGCCGTCACCCGGTCGGCGTGCTCGGGCACCGCCAGCCAGGCACCGAGCCGGCTGCCGATGCCGACGGCGCGCAGCCGCCCGCGCACGACGTCCTCGGAGAGGAAGTTCTCGCCGACGAACTCGCCCAGCGAGACGCCCAGCTGGTCCTTCTTCTTCGGAATGATCGCGGTGTGCGGGATGGGCAGCCCGAGGGGGTGGCGGAAGAGGGCGGTGACCGCGAACCAGTCGGCGAGCGCGCCGACCATGCCGGCCTCGGCGGCGGCGGACACATAGCCCGCCCAGGCGCCCGCGCCCCGGTGGGAGGCCCACTCGGCCAGGACGTAGACCACGGCCACGAACAGCAGCAGACCGGTGGCGGTGAGCTTCATCCGGCGCACCCCGCGCCGCTTCTCCTCGTCGGCCGGGCTGAACGCCGTCATCGCCCGGTCGCGGACGGCGCCGGCGGGGGCGAAGGACGCGCTCCCACCCGCATCGGCGTCCTGCCCGTCACCCGCGGGACCTTCCGGACGTTCTGTCTTCGTGCGTGCCATCCGCTCCACCGTTCGACGATCCGTCCCGAACCCATTGTCCCTTCCTGACCGACTCCCGGAACGGGACACGAGTTCCCGGCGTCTGACGGAACGGGGAGAAGCCGGGGGTCACATGGTCTCCCCTCCGGCCCATGCCGCATCATGGGCCCGTCGGACCGGAGCCCCAGAGCTCCCCTCGACCGAGGAGAACAACGCAGCATGACCCGGGGTCATGACAGGGGCGTGGGGGCGCCCCCCAGCAAGCGACATGCCCTGACGGCCGCGATCGTCGCCCTGATGGTGGCGGTCTCCGCCGCCCTGTACGCCACCGTGGCCTCCGGCGACGGCACCCGCGACCGCACACCGTCCGCCGTCGGCCGGCTCCCGCACAACGACGCCGCGCCCGCCTCCACCGGCACCTGGGTCGGCGCCTGGTCCACCTCGCCGGTCGGCCCGGAACCGGGCACCTCGACGCGGGGCATGGCCGGCCGCTCGGTGCGCAACGTCGTGCGCGCCGCCGTCGGCGGCACCGCCGCCCGCATCACCCTGTCCAACCTGTACGGCCGAACGCCGCTGACCGTCACCCACGCGTCCATCGCCCTGGCCGCCGACGACGACAGCGCCGCCGCGGTCGCCCACAGCATGCGCCGGCTCACCTTCGGCGGCAGCCCCCGGGTCGTCGTCCCGGCGGGCGGACAGGTGATGAGCGACGCCGTCCGCATCGCCGTCCCCCACGGCGGCGACGTCCTGATCACCACCTACTCCCCCGTGCCCTCCGGCCCCGTCACCCACCACCCGCAGGCACGGCGGACCAGCTACGCCGCCGAGGGCGACCGCACCGAGGACGTCACCGGCGCCGCGTACACGGACAGGACCCCGTACTGGCGCTACGTGACCGCGCTGGACGTGCTCAGCCACGAAGCCGTGGGCACCGTCGTCGCCGTCGGCGACTCGATCACCGACGGCTCCCACTCCACCATGGACGCCGACCACCGCTGGACCGACTTCCTCGCCGAACGGCTGCGCACGGCGGCCGGGGCCGGGCAGGACGTGCCCCGCTACAGCGTCGTCAACCAGGGCATCAGCGGCAACCGGCTGCTCACCAGCGGCACCGGCACGCCCCCCGCCAACCCCAGCACGCTCTCCCGGTTCCCCCGGGACGTCCTGGGCCGCACCAACGCCAAGGCGGTCGTCGTCGCCATCGGCGTCAACGACATCCTGCACAGCCCGGAACCCACCGACCGGGACTCGGTCCTCGCGGGTCTGCGCACCCTGGTCGCCATGGCCCACGCCCGCGGGCTCAAGACCGTCGGCGCGACCGTGACGCCGTTCGGCGGGTACGGCGGCTACACCGACGCCCGCGAGACCATGCGGCAGGAGATCAACGCGGAGATCCGCGCGGGGCGGGTCTTCGACGCGGTCGTCGACTTCGACGCGGCACTGCGCGACCCCTACGACCCGCGGCGCCTGCGCGCACAGTACGACTGCGGCGACCACCTGCACCCCAACGACAGGGGCTACGCCCGCATGGCCGCGGAACTCGACCTGAACGACCTGAGGCCCACGGTGCCGGCAACGCTGTAAACCACCCCGCCCCGCCGCTGCCGCTGCGGGCAGTCGTGCCTCCCCCAGTGCCTGGACGGCCGGGGAGGCACCCCCAGGGGCGATGAGGTCCCCCCTCCGGGGGAGGCACCCCGCAACGCCGGGCAGCGAAACCCACCCCCGGCCGCCACCGACACGCCGCACGACCACGGACTCACGGCACCGCACCGGCTCCCGCGCTCAGTCCACGTCCCATCCCCGCTCCCGGTCCTCGCGCCGCCGCTCCCGCCGCTCCCGCCGCTCCTCGTGAAGCTCCTCGCGGTGCTGCCGCATCAGCCCCCGGTGCCCGTCCAGCATCTTGCGGTGCGCCCCCTCCACCTCCTCCCGGAACGACGCGTGCAGCTCCCGCCGCGCGGCCTTCCGCTCCAGCTTCTCCCGCCGCCGCTCCTCCTTCAGCCGCAGCCGCTCCGCCCGCGTCACCTTGCGCTCCACGCCGACCCCGCCCCAGAAGGCGAACCCCGTGACGACCACCCTCGGCGCCCCCGGCTCCGCGGAGACGCCCTCCTCGCGGTGGTCGAACCCGCCCATGATCCCGACGCCGCGCACGATCACCTCGACCCCGGGCGGCACGACCACGTTCACGCCCCCCATGATCGCGACGCAGTTGATCACGACCTCGCGGTCCGCGAAGTTCGCCTCCCGCAGGTCGATCTCGCCGCCACCCCAGAACGCGAAGGAGTTGAACCGCTTCGGCACCGTCCAGCGCCCCTTGCGCTGGAACCCGGACATCACGGCGACCGCCCACGCCGACGACCCCTCACCGCCGGTGATCCGCCCCGCCCAGCCCCCGCTGCCCGCGGGCTCCTTGGTCATCGACACCCGGGGCGCCGGCGCCACGACGCCCTCACCGGCCGGCAGGTCCCGCGTGATCGGAGCCAGCTCCCCGTACGTCCGCGCACGGTAGACGGCATCCAGCCGCTCCTCGAACTCGCCCATGTCCAGGCGGCCTTCGGCGAGGGCGTCCCGCAGGACCTCGGCGACTCGTTCACGGTCGGCGTCGGAAGCACGGAGTTCCGGGGCGTCGTCGGTCATGCACAGCAGCCTACGAGTTCGACCGGCCGGGCACTACGCGCTCGCCCGTTCCGCATAGATCTTGGCGATCACCGCCTCGATGTCCGGCTCCCGCACCGAGAGGTCCACCAGCGGGTACCGGGCCGCGACGTCCGCCACCAGTTCCGCGGCCGACGCCGACGCGGGGAACGCCAGCCACTGCCGGGGCCCCTCCACCCGCACCACCCGCGCGGGCGCCGGCACCTCGATCGGCGGCACCTCCCGCTCCAGGTCCACCACCAGCGTCCGCTCGCTCTCCCCCGCCTCGTGCAGCCCGGCCAGCGGACCGTCGTACATCAGCCGCCCGTGGTCGATGACCATCACCCGGGAACACAACTGCTCGATGTCCTGCAGATCGTGCGTGGTCAGCAGCACCGTCGTACCGCGCTCCGCGTTCAGCTCCCGCAGGAACCCCCGCACCTTGGCCTTCGACACCACGTCCAGACCGATCGTCGGCTCGTCCAGGTACAGCACGTCCGGATCGTGCAGCAGCGCCGCCGCGATGTCACCGCGCATCCGCTGCCCCAGCGACAACTGCCGCACCGGCACCTCCAGCAGGGACCCGAGCTGGAGGAGCTCCACACAACGCTCCAGATTGGCCCGGTACCGCGCGTCCGGGATCCGGTACATGCGGTGCACCAGCCGGTAGGAGTCGATCAGCGGCAGATCCCACCACAACGTCGTCCGCTGCCCGAACACCACCCCGATGCGGTGCGCCAGCCGCGTCCGCTCCCGCGACGGGTCGATGCCCGCCACCCGCAGCCGCCCGCCGCTCGGCGTCAGGATGCCGGTGAGCATCTTGATCGTCGTCGACTTCCCGGCACCGTTCGGCCCGATGTAACCGACCATCTCGCCCCGCGCCACGGTGAACGACAGCCCGTCCACCGCCCGCACCCGCCGCCGCTCCCGCTTCAGGAACCCGGTCCTCTTCCGCACGTCGAAGACCTTCTCGACACCCTCCAGCTCGATGAAGCCCGCCCCGGGCCCCTCCACCGTGTCCATCAGCGCTAACTCCCTGTACTCCGGTACGAACGAAGCCCCGCCCGCCACGCCAGCCCCGCCAGTCCGCAGCACGCAGCCGCCACCAGCGGCGGCGTGAACGCCACCCACCCGGGCAGCCCCAGCGGATACGGCCGCTCCAGCACATAACTCGCCGGCAGCCAGTTGACGAACGCCAGCGGCACCACGAACGTCACCCCCCGCACCAGCTCCCGCGCGAACACCGTCGGCGGATACTGCAGCATCGTCGTACCGCCGTACGTGAAGGCGTTCGCCACCTCCGAGGCGTCCTGCGCCACGAACTGGAACGCCGCCGCCGCCACGAACACCGCACAGAAGATCCCCGCCCCGCCGAGCAGCATCACCGGCATCAGCGACAGCTTCGCCGCCGACCAGTCGACGTCCAGCACCACCAGCGCATAGCCCAGCACCAGCGCCCCCTGCGTCACCCGGCCCAGCCGGCGCAGCGCGAACCGGTCCGCGGCCACCTGCGCCAGCACCGGCACCGGACGCACCAGCAGCGTGTCCAGCGTCCCGTCCCGCACCCGCTGCCCCAGCCGCTCCATCGAACCGATCGCCAGGTCGGCCAGCCCGAAGGACACCGCGGACAGCCCGTACAGGAACGCCACCTCCCCCAGCCCGTACCCGCCGAGCGCGTCCACGCGGGAGAACATGAGCAGGATCGCCACGAAATCCAGCGCGGTCATCGCGAAGTTCCCGAACACCGTCAGCGCGAACGAGGCGCGGTACGCCATCGTCGACCGGACCCACATCCCCGCGATCAGCCCGTACGCCCGCACCCCCTCCGCGACCCCGCCGCCCCTCCACCCGGCCCCCCGGACCGTCTCAGCCACCCTGCACCACCACCCGCCGCGTCGCCGCCGCCTGCACCAGCCGCCCCACCGCCAGCAACGCCACCGCCCACCCCGCCTGGAAGGCGAAGGTCCCCAGGGGGTCCGCCTCCCCCAGCAGCACATCCGCCGGCGCCTGCAGCAACGACGACCACGGCAGCACCCGGACCACCTCGCCCAGCACCCCCGGGAACACGTTCAACGGCAGCAGCATCCCCGAGCAGAAAACCCCCGCGAGCAACGCCATCTGCGCCACCCCCGTACCGTCCAACAGCCAGAACGCCGACAGCGCCACCAGAAAACGCAGCGCGAAACTCACCACCGCCGCCAGCACCACCGCCACCGCGAACGCCGCCCACGCCGACACCTCCCGCGGCAGCGCCACCGGGAAGAACAGCGCCCCGAACGCGAACGGCACCACCCCGCGCCCCAGCAACTGGAACAGCGTCCGCCCCGCGTCCGCCGCCAGCCACCACAGCTGCAGATCGGCCGGCCGGTACAGATCGACGGCGACGTCACCCGTACGGATGCGTTCCATCAGCTCATCCGCGAAGCCGCCGCCACCGATCGCCAACGCCGCCAACAGGGCCTGCCCCAGCCACACGAACGTGACCGCCTGCGCCTGGTCATAGCCCCCCAGCCGCGGTCTCTCGTCCCACAGGGCCAGATAGGTGTACACCAGGATCAGCCCGAAGACCGTGTTGGTGAACACCCCGGCGGCGGTGGCCGCCCGATACGTCGCGTACCGTCGGAATCCCCCCGCCGCGACGGCCGCGTACAACCGCCCCGAACCCACGCCCACAGCCCTTCCCCTCCGCCCGGCGGCAAAGCGCAGGAGCCTAGTACGACGGCGACGGGGCACGCCACGGAATTACCGGGCACCGTCCGGAACCCGCACGACGGCACCCGATTCCACGGGTGCGCCACGAAGCGGGAACGGAACGCCCGGTGCGAGAGTCTTCTCCAGAGGGCGCAGAAGCGTACAAGGCCGTACGAGACCAGACCGTACGACGCGAAACAGGAGTCCGTGCACGAGATGAGCGACGAGCCGCAGCAGCCCGACCAGGGCTCGCAACCGGGAACGGCGACGCCGAAGAAACCGAAGAGGCCCAAGCGGACCGGATGGCGCCGGCTGATCCCCACCTGGCGCATGACACTGAGCGCCTTCGTCGTCGGCGTCCTGCTGCTGATCGGCGGCTTCTTCCTCGGCTACTCACTGGTACAGATCCCGTCGGCCAACGCCCTCGCCACCAAGCAGAGCAACGTCTACCTCTACGCCGACGGCACCGTCCTCGCCCGCGACGGCGAGGTCAACCGCGAGAACGTCAGTCTCTCCCGGATCTCCGAGGACGCCCAGCACGCCGTCCTCGCCGCCGAGGACCGCGACTTCTACACCGAGTCCGCCATCGACCCCAAGGCGATGATCCGCGCCGGCTGGAACACCGCCACCGGCAAGGGCAAGCAGTCCGGCTCCACCATCACCCAGCAGTACGTCAAGAACTACTACCTCGCCCAGGAACAGACCGTCACCCGCAAGGCGAAGGAATTCTTCATCTCGATCAAACTCGACCGGGAGAAGAGCAAGAACGACATCCTCGAGGGCTACCTCAACACCAGCTTCTTCGGCCGCGGCGCCTACGGCATCCAGGCCGCCGCCCAGGCCTACTACGGCATCGACGCCACCAAGCTCACCGCCGCCCAGGGCGCCTACCTCGCCTCCCTGCTCAACGCACCCAGCGAGTACGACGTCGTCGCCCACCCCGAGAACAAGGCCGCCGCCGAAGCCCGCTGGAACTACGTCCTGGACGGCATGGTCAAGATGAAGTGGCTCAGCCGGGCCGACCGCGCCGGACTGACATTCCCCGCGCCCAAGAAGACCACCGTCTCCACCAGCATGTCCGGACAGCGCGGCTACGTCGTCAACATCGTCAAGAACTACCTGATCAGCAACGACATCGTCGACGAGGAAGACCTCGCCCGCGGCGGCTACCGCATCACCACCACCCTCCAGAAGGACAAACAGGACGCCTTCGTCGAAGCCGTCGACGACAAGCTCATGTCCGAACTGGACAAGGACCGCAAGGCCGACACCTACGTCCGCGCCGGCGGCGCCTCCGTCGAACCGAAGACCGGCAAGGTCGTCGCCATGTACAACGGCATCGACTACGTCAAGCAGTACACACCCAACGCCACCCGCCGCGACTTCCAGGTCGGCTCCACCTTCAAACCCTTCGTCTTCACCGCGGCCGTCGAGAACCACTCCGACACCCAGGACGGCCGCATGATCAACCCCAACACGATCTACAACGGCGACAGCGAACGCACCGTCCAGGGCTGGACCGGCACCCGCTACAACCCCGAGAACGAAGACCACCGCGACTACGGCGACATCACCGTCCGCGAAGCCACCGACAAATCCGTCAACGCCGTCTACGCCCAGATGGCCGTCGACGTCGGCCCCGCCAAGGTCAAACAGACCGCGATCGACCTCGGACTGGCCGCCGACACCCCCGAGATGCCGGAAGGCCCCGCCATCGCCCTCGGCACCGCCACCGCCAGCCCCCTCGACATGGCCCAGGCCTACGCCACCCTCGCCAACCACGGCCGGCACACCCCCTACGTCCTCGTCGAGAAGATCACGAAGGAGGGCAAGCACGAGATCGACCTCCCCCAGAGGCGCGAACGCCAGGCCGTCAGCCGCGAAGCCGCCGACACCACCACGTCCGTCCTGCGCAGCGTCGTCCAGAACGGCACCGCCACCGCCGCCCAGGCCGCCGGCCGCCCCGCCGCCGGCAAGACCGGCACCGCCGAGGAGGACACCGCCGCCTGGTTCGCCGGCTACACCCCCGACCTCGCCACCGTCGTCGCCGTCATGGGCCAGGATCCGAAGACCGCCGCCCACAAGTCCCTCTACGGCGTCATGGGCCTCGACCGCATCAACGGCGGCGGAGCACCCGCCGAGATCTGGGCCCAGTACACCCGCAACGCCCTCAAGGGCGAACCGGTCACCGGCTTCGACCTCCAGCTCCAGGCCGGCGCCGACGTCACCGCACCCCCCTCCGCCGACCCCTCCGACGACACCGGCACGGGCGACGAGTCCGACGACGGCACCGGCGACGAGAACGGAACCGACGGCCGGGAGACCGGCCCCGCCACCCCGGGCGGCGGCGGAGGCACCAGCACCGAGCCGGGCCGCACCGGCGGCGACGACAACCCCGCCACCGGCGGCGGCCCCACCACCGGCGGCCCCACCACCGAACCCGGCCCCACCGGCGGCGGAGACGGGGACGGGAACGGGAACGGGGACGGGGACAACGGCGACGACGGCGACGACCCCGGCGGCGCGGACGGCGACGGAACGGGCCCCGGCGGACTCGTCGGCGGCCTCCCCGGCACCCCGCGGGACCACTGACCCCGCACCGGGTCAGTGACCCGAGGTCGCCTTCAGCCCCACCACGGCGACCAGCAGCAGACAGATGAAGAAGATCCGGGCGGCGGTCGCCGGCTCACCCAGCACCACCATGCCGAGCACCGCCGCACCGGCCGCACCGATCCCCACCCACACGCCGTAGGCGGTACCGATGGGCAGCGTCCGGGCCGCGTACGACAGCAACAACATGCTCGCGACGATCCCGGCACCGGTGAACAGACTCGGCCACAGCCGCGTGAAACCCTCGGTGTACTTCATCCCGACCGACCAGCCGACCTCGAGCAGACCGGCGACGACCAGCAGAACCCACGCCATGACAGGCACCTCCGTGGAGCGAACTGAACGGTGGTGCGTCGTCTTTGCCTTCAACCCGGTACGGCGCGTCTCGTCGGGATGCCCCCCACGCTAGCAAAGACAGCCGAAAGGGGCCGGTGACCTCGATCACCAGCCCCTTCGCCACTGCCCCACGGGCAGAACCGCTGCCCTACAGGTACAACCCGGTCGAATCCTCCGACCCCTCGAACCGGTCCGCGGCCACCGCGTGCAGATCCCGCTCGCGCATCAGCACGTACGCGGTACCCCGCACCTCGACCTCCGCCCGGTCCTCCGGATCGAACAGCACCCGGTCACCGGGCTCCACCGTCCGCACGTTCTGCCCCACCGCGACGACCTCGGCCCACGCCAGCCGCCGGCCGACCGCCGCCGTGGCGGGAATCAGGATCCCGCCCCCGGAACGCCGCTCGCCCTCACTGGTGTCCTGCCGCACGAGTACACGGTCGTGCAGCATCCGGATGGGCAGCTTGTCGTCCGGGGAACTGTGCTCGTTTCTGTTGGCGCTCACGCCCTGAAACCTACCTGCCCCGCCTCAGCCCTTACGCCGCCGGGTACCGAGGGCGAGCAGCCCCACCACCCCGACCACGACGAGCGCCACGGGCACCACCCGCTCCATCCGCGGCGAGCCCTCCTCGTCCACGAACTGCGACTTCACATCGCTGACCACACGATTGACCTGGACGTACGCCCGTCCGAGTGTGTGATCGACGCTGGAAGCGACCTTGGCCTTCGCATCGCCCACGATCGTCTTCGGGTGCACCCGCACCCCGATCTCGTCGAGCGTCTCGGCCAGCACCTCGCGGCGGCGCCTGATGTCCGCCTCGATCTGCGCCGGGGTTCTGATGTCCGACGTGTCCGCCACCGTACGGCCTCCGAAGTCTGCTGACGCTGTTGCGGACAGTCTGTCAGCTACTCGTCTCTCTGCACTCCCAGGACCCCCGGTTACGCTGGCCCGATGAGCGAGCGACTCCAGCCGGGGGACCCGGCCCCCGCCTTCACCCTCCCGGACGCCGACGGCAACCAGGTGTCCCTGGCCGACCACAAGGGCCGCAAGGTCATCGTCTACTTCTACCCTGCCGCGCTTACCCCCGGCTGCACGAAGCAGGCCTGCGACTTCACGGACAACCTGGAGCTGCTGGCCGCCGCCGGCTACGACGTGCTCGGCATCTCCCCCGACAAGCCGGAGAAGCTCGCCAGGTTCCGCGAGGCCGAGTCCCTCAAGGTCACCCTCCTCGCCGACCCGGACAAGAAGGTCCTCGACGCCTACGGCGCCTACGGCGAGAAGAAGAACTACGGCAAGACCTACCAGGGCGTCATCCGCTCCACGATCGTCGTGGACGAGGAGGGCAAGGTCGAACACGCCCTGTACAACGTCCGCGCGACGGGCCACGTGGCCAAGATCATCAAGGACCTGGGCATCTGAGAACCCCCGGCGGGGCCCGTACCGACACGATCCGGTACGGGCCCCTCCGCATTCCGCACGTGACCGTCCGATAAACGGTTCGTTACTCCGTACGAGGCCATGAACACGCGGCCGAGGACGGAGGGGCTCAATGGGGACCGGTGCATACGGCAAGGAGCAGCTTGCGGCGGCCGTCGCCGAAGCTCGCAACTGGGCAGACCTGATGCGACGGCTGGGGCTTCGGACAAGCGGAGGTCAACGACGGGTACTCCAGGAGAAAGTCACCGCTCAGGGGCTCGACACGAGTCACTTCGTCAAGCGCAGCCCATGGCATAAGTATCCGGACGCCGCGATCGCAGAGGCCGCCGCTTCCTCGTCCTCGCTCCGCGAAGTGGCACTGAAGCTGGGCGCCACTCCAGCCACCGGGACGCTGTCCCATATTCGCCGCCGGATCTGCGCTGCGGGAATCGACGTCAGCCATTTCCCCGGGCTCAAGCAGCCCGAACCCGACCTGCCGTTCACATCGCAGGAGCTGAGCGCCGCCGCGGCGGGGGCGACGAGCATCCGCGGCGTCGCCCGGGCCCTGGGTGTACCGGACGACAGCCGCTCCCGCGCGACCTTGAAGCGCATGCTGCACACCCAGGGCATCGACACAGGGCACTTCTCCCACCGTCGAGTCGGGATCCCAGAAGACAAGTTGCGGGAGGCGGTGGAACGCTCGACAAGTCATGCCGACGTGATGCGGCGTCTCGGCCTGGACGTCAACGACACCAACCACCGCCGTGTCCGACGAGCGTCAAGTCGGCTCGGTCTCGATACAAGTCACTTCAAACGCAGTTCATGGGCTCGGCCGGAGCGTCCCGCACCCGAGCCCATTGCTCCACGAGTGCTCGTCGTCCTGCCTCCCGGTGCCGGGCGTACGAACAGGAGTCAGCTCCACCGGGCCCTGACGGAGATCGGCGTGCCCTATGCATGCGAAACCTGCGGGAGCACCGGGGAGTGGCTGGGGCAGCGCATCACGTTGCAGATCGATCACGTCAACGGGAACTGGCGGGACAACCGCAGGGAGAACCTGCGGTATCTCTGCCCCAACTGCCACGCCCTGACGGAGACCTGGTGTCGCCGGAAGGGCAGGGCGCCCCTCGCGAGGTGACCCGTTCCCCCCGTACACTGAATGCCGCCGGTCGAGCGTGATGACCGTTTTTGAGCGGCCGTGATGGAATTTGGCAGTCATGCTGGGTTTAGGTCCCAGTGGGTTCACACCCGTGTGGGTTCGAGTCCCACCGGCCGCACACACAGAGGGGCCGCTCAACGGGCGGCCCCTCTACCATCACTCAGCCCAGCAGCTCCCGTACCACCGGTACCAGCGCCCGGAACGCCTTGCCGCGGTGGCTGATCGCGTTCTTCTCCTCCGCGCTCAGTTCCGCGCAGGTGCGGGACTCCCCCTCCGGCTGGAGGATCGGGTCGTAGCCGAAGCCGCCCGTGCCGGCGGGGGCGTGGCGCAGGGTGCCTCTCAGTTGGCCCTCGACCACCCTCTCCGTGCCGTCGGGCAGGGCCAGTGCCGCCGCGCAGGCGAAGTGGGCGCCGCGGTGTTCGTCGGCGATGTCGGCGATCTGGGCGAGGAGGAGGTCCAGGTTGGCCTTGTCGTCGCCGTGGCGGCCGGCCCAGCGGGCGGAGAAGATGCCGGGGGCGCCGTTCAGGACGTCGACGCAGAGGCCGGAGTCGTCGGCGACGGCAGGCAGGCCGGTGGCCCGGGCGAGGGCGTGGGCCTTGAGGAGGGCGTTCTCGGCGAAGGTGACGCCGGTCTCCTTGACGTCGGGGACGTGGGGGTAGGCGTCCGCGCCGACGAGTTCGTGGGGCAGGCCCGCGTCGGCGAGGATGGCCCTGAGTTCGGTGATCTTTCCGGCGTTGCGGGTGGCGAGGATCAGGCGGGTCATGGGGTCCAGTATTCCGGACCCCGGAAACCTTCCTTCACGGTGTGCAGACCTTCGTCAGTTCGCCGGCCGCGTCGGTGACGGGGCTGAGGTCGGGGGTGTTGTCGCCGTTCTTGACGGACGTGCGGACGTTGTCGACGGCCTTGCCGAGGTCGTCGACGGCTTTGTCGACGTCGGCGTCGTCGGTCTTGTCGCCGATCTTGTCGAGGTTCTCGTCTATGGAGTCGAGGGATTCCTCGAGTTGGGTGGGGTCGTTGGAGGCGTTCTCGACGGCTTGCTGGAGTGCGGTGACGCTGTCGGCGATGGCGTCGGCGGTCTGGACGCAGTCGAGGGCCTTGTCGACGGCGTCGCAGCCGGTGGTGAGGCCCATGGTCAGGGCGGCGGTCGCCAGGGCTGCGGCGGCGTATGCGGTGCGGCGACGGCGGCTGCGTCGGGTCGCGGCCATGGGTCTCGGTCCTCCCCTTGGGTCAGGGCCGGTCGGCCCCTTTGTGACAGGGCCGGTCGGCCCGTGTGTGGTGGTGCGCCGGGCGTACGGTGGTGGGCCGTACGCCCGTACTGCCGAAGACGCGGCGGTGGGCGGTCGAGTTGCGTGCCGGGCGTCTTTTTCTTGGGGCCGTCTTTACTTTTCGAGGGTGGTGTCGAGTGCCTTGCGCTGGAGGTCGGCCAGTTCCGCGCAGCCTGCGGTGGCGAGGTCGAGGAGGGCGTTGAGTTCGTCGCGGGCGAAGGGTTCCGCTTCGGCGGTGCCCTGGACCTCGACGAAGCGGCCGTCTCCGGTGCAGACGACGTTCATGTCGGTGTCGGCGCGGACGTCTTCCTCGTAGCGGAGGTCGAGGAGGGGGGTGCCGGCGACGATGCCGACGGAGACGGCGGAGACGGTGCCGGTGAGGGGTTTGCGGCCGGGCTTGACGATCTTCTTGGCCTGGGCCCAGCCGATGGCGTCGGCGAGGGCGACGTAGGCGCCGGTGATGGCGGCGGTGCGGGTGCCGCCGTCGGCCTGGAGGACGTCGCAGTCGAGGACGACGGTGTTCTCGCCGAGTGCCTTGTAGTCGATGACGGCGCGCAGGGAGCGGCCGATGAGGCGGCTGATCTCGTGGGTGCGGCCGCCGATGCGGCCCTTGACGGATTCGCGGTCGCCGCGGGTGTTGGTGGCGCGGGGCAGCATGGCGTATTCGGCGGTGACCCAGCCTTCGCCGCTGCCTTTGCGCCAGCGGGGGACGCCTTCGGTGACGGAGGCGGTGCAGAGGACTTTGGTGTCGCCGAAGGAGATGAGGACGGAGCCTTCGGCGTGCTTGCTCCAGCCGCGTTCGATGGTGACGGGGCGGAGCTGTTGGGGGGTGCGGCCGTCGATTCGTGACATGCGGGTGAGCCTAGCGGGCCATGGGGAAGGGGCCTGGCCCGCAGTGGGACAGACCCCTTGCCGGTGAACCGGTGGTTCACATCATGTCTTCGATCTCCGCGGCGATGGGGTCGGCGTCGGTGCCGATGACGACCTGGATGGCGGTGCCCATCTTGACGACGCCGTGGGCGCCGGCGGCCTTGAGGGCGGCGTCGTCGACCAGGGTGGGGTCGTTGACTTCGGTGCGGAGGCGGGTGATGCAGCCTTCGATCTCGTCGATGTTGTCGATGCCGCCGAGGCCGGCGACGATCTTCTCAGCCTTGCTGGCCATGTTCCTTCTCCCTGATCCGAACCGCTTTGTGGCAGTAACCCACAGTTGGCCCATCTTCGCGAGCGGTCATGTGGTGTCTGCCGAATGATGGCGTCACGACGGCGGAACCGTCCCGCAACTGGTCTACACCAGTGTACCGGCGACCGGATGGAGACCGGATGAGTGCCGACAGTGCGGCCGGCCCTGCTCGCGCGCGCTGGAACACGTGGTTCCAGGGTCTGCAGAAGATGGGGCGCAGTCTTCAGCTGCCCATCGCGGTGCTGCCGGCCGCGGGCATTCTGAACCGGCTGGGGCAGCCGGACGTGTTCGGGGCCGACGGTCTGGGCTGGACGGACGTCTCGAAGGTGATGACGGGGGCGGGCGGTGCCCTGCTCGACGGTTCGCTGGGGCTGCCGCTGCTGTTCTGCGTCGGTGTGGCGATCGGGATGGCGAAGAAGGCGGACGGTTCGACGGCGCTGGCGGCGGTGGTGGGGTTCCTCGTCTACTTCACTGTGCTGCGGCAGTTCCCGGAGGACTGTCCGGAGGGGTCGAGGGCGGTTCCGCAGGTCGGCTGTCAGGTGACCGACGGGTCGGGCACGGTGACGGCGTTCGTGTTCCAGAATCCGGGGGTGTTCGGCGGCATCGTGATGGGGCTGCTGTCGGCGTACTTCTGGCAGCGGTTCCACCGGACGAGGCTGGTGGACTGGCTGGGTTTCTTCAACGGGCGGCGGCTGGTGCCGATCGTCATGGCGTTCGTGGCGATCGTGTTCGCGGCGCTGTGTCTGTGGGTGTGGCCGCCGATCGGTGACGCGCTGGAGGGTTTCAGCGACTGGCTGAACGGGATCGGCGCGTGGGGTGCGGGGGTGTTCGGGCTGGCGAACCGGGCGCTGCTGGTGATCGGGCTGCATCAGTTCCTGAACGTTCCGATGTGGTTCCAGTTCGGCAGTTTCACGAAGCCGGACGGGACGGTGGTGCACGGTGACATCAACATGTTCCTGGCGGGGGATCCGGACGCGGGTCAGTTCACCAGCGGCTTCTTCCCGATCATGATGTTCGCGCTGCCGGCGGCGGCGCTGGCGATCACGCACTGCGCGAAGCCGCATCGCCGCAAGGAGGTCGGCGGTCTGATGCTGTCGGTGGCGCTGACGTCGTTCGTGACGGGCATCACCGAGCCGCTGGAGTACTCGTTCCTGTTCATCGCGCCGGCGTTGTACGCGGTGCACGCGGTGTTGACGGGTGTGTCGATGGCGGTGACGTGGGGGCTGGGGGTGCACGACGGGTTCAGTTTCTCGGCGGGGCTGATCGACTACGTCATCAACTGGAACCTGGCGACGAGGCCGTGGCTGATCATTCCGATCGGTCTGTGCTTCGCGGTGGTGTACTACGTGGTCTTCCGGTTCGCGATCACGCGGTTCGATCTGAAGACGCCGGGGCGGGAGCCGGAGGACGAGGTCGAGGACGTCACCAAGGTGTAGACCTCACGTACTCTTGTGGTGTGGTCTCGCGAAGGCCCCCGGACTTCTGGTCCGGGGGCCTTCGGCGCGCTCTCGGGGGGTCTGATCCGGAGCCTCGGCCGGTACTGCGCGTAGTGCCGCGACAGCGGATTCGCGGGTTCCTTATGCGGCCTTCACCGTGCTACAACAGGTCTACACCACTGAGTGGTGTAGACCATCTCCCGATGGAGGACGTATGAGCACCGCCACCGCAACGGCGGCCCCCGCGAAGAAGCGGGGACAGGGCCTTTTCCAGGGCCTGCAGAAGGTCGGCCGCAGCCTGCAGCTCCCGATCGCCGTACTGCCGGCAGCGGGCATCATGGTCCGGCTCGGCCAGGACGACATCTTCGGCAAGGACGGCCTCGGCTGGGACAAGGTCGCCGCCGTCTTCAACAACGCGGGCGGTGCCCTCACCGGCTCGCTGCCGATCCTGTTCTGCATAGGCGTGGCCATCGGCTTCGCCAAGAAGGCGGACGGCTCGACCGCGCTGGCCGCGGTGGTCGGCTTCCTCGTCTACAGCAAGGTCCTGGAAGCCTTCCCGGTCACCGAGGCGGTGGTCCAGAAGGGCGAGGACATCGCCGCGACGTACAACGACCCGGGTGTGCTCGGCGGCATCATCATGGGTCTGCTCTCCGCCGTGCTGTGGCAGCGGTTCCACCGCACCAAGCTGGTGGACTGGCTCGGCTTCTTCAACGGCCGCCGGCTCGTGCCGATCATCATGGCGTTCGTCGGCATCGTCGTCGGCGTCTTCTTCGGTCTGGTCTGGGAGCCCATCGGCACCGGCATCTCGAACTTCGGCGAGTGGATGACCGGCCTCGGCTCCGGCGGCGCCGCCCTGTTCGGCGGTGTGAACCGCGCGCTGATCCCGGTCGGCATGCACCAGTTCGTCAACACGGTGGCCTGGTTCCAGCTGGGCGACTTCACCGACTCCGCCGGTGAGGTCGTGCACGGCGACATCACCCGCTTCCTGGCCGGCGACCCGAACGCCGGTCTGTTCCAGGCCGGTTTCTTCCCGATCATGATGTTCGGTCTGCCGGCCGCCGCGATCGCCATCGCCCACTGTGCCCGCCCGGAGCGCCGCAAGGCCGTCCTCGGCATGATGGTCTCGCTCGCCCTGACCTCGTTCGTCACCGGTGTGACCGAGCCGATCGAGTTCTCGTTCATGTTCATCGCGCCGGTCCTGTACGTGCTGCACGCGGTGCTGACGGCCGTGTCGATGGCGGTGACCTGGGGTCTCGGGGTGCACGCCGGCTTCAACTTCTCGGCCGGCTTCATCGACTACGCCCTGAACTGGCACCTGGCGACCAAGCCGTGGCTGATCATTCCGATCGGCCTGGTGTTCGCGGCGATCTACTACGCGGCGTTCCGCTTCGCGATCGTCAAGTTCGACCTCAAGACCCCGGGCCGCGAGCCCGAGGAGGAGGTCGAGGACCTCACCAAGGCGTGAGGTCCCGCCGCACGGCACGACCGAGGCCCCCGGAGCGAGCACACGCTCCGGGGGCCTCGTCGCGTTCGCGTCAGACCTCGTACACCGCGCCCGGCGCCGCCACCTCCACCGGGCCGGCGTAGGCCCCGCGGGCGTCGGCCAGGTTGATCCGCGGGTCGGTCCACGGGGGGATGTGGGTGAGGACCAGGCGGCGGGCGCCGGCCCGGGTCGCGGTCTGACCCGCCTCGCGGCCGTTGAGGTGCAGGTCGGGGATGTTCTCCTTGCCGTGCGTGAAGGCGGCCTCGCACAGGAACAGGTCGGTGTCGCGGGCGAGTTCGTCCAGCACGGGGGTGGTGCCGGTGTCGCCGGAGTACGTCAGCGACCGGCCGCCGTGCTCGACGCGGATCGCGTAGGCCTCCACGGGGTGGGCGACGCGCTCGGTGTGCACGGTGAAGGGGCCGACCTCGAAGGTGGACGGCTTGACCGTGTGGAAGTCGAAGACCTCGCTCATCGACGACGCGGAGGGGGTGTCGGCGTAGGCGGTGGTGAGCCGGTGCTCGGTGCCCTCGGGTCCGTAGACGGGGAGGGGGTCGCAGCGGCCGCCGTCGTGCCGGTAGTAGCGCGCCACGAAGTAGGCGCACATGTCGATGCAGTGGTCGGCGTGCAGGTGGCTGAGGAAGATCGCGTCGAGGTCGTAGAGACCGCAGTGGCGCTGCAACTCGCCGAGAGCGCCGTTGCCCAGGTCGAGGAGCAGCCGGAAGCCGTCGGCCTCGACGAGGTAGCTCGAGCAGGCCGATTCCGCGGACGGGAACGACCCCGAGCAGCCGACGACGGTGAGCTTCATGAAGCAGAAACCTCCGCTGGCGGGTGTGGAGAGACGGGGGTCGTGCGGTCCGTCGAGCGTAAGGCGCAAAACCTTTGGTCGCTCCTCCGCCAGGGGCCGTTGTGGGCGAACTCACCTGTGGTGTCACCGGTTCGGCTGGACGTGGGGCGCGCGGGGCCGTGGTGGGGGCGCGTGATGCGGGTGTGCGCCGGTAACGTCGTCGGTATGGACACGTCCTGGTGGCTCGCGCTCGCGGCGGTGGTGCTGCTCGCGCTCGTCGCCGTGTTCGTCGACGGCTGGGGCGCGCGGCGGCGGCCCGCGGGCGGTCGGCGTCCGCCGGGGCGTCCCCGGGGTCCGCGGGGCCGGGCGGTCGGGCCGCGGCCGGCGGAGATCTGGTGGGCGAGGGTGCCCTACGAGGACACCCGGGGCGCGAAGGACCGGCCGTGCCTGGTGATCGCGGTGCGCGGGCGGCAGGTGCTGGTCGCGAAGATCACCAGCAGGTACCGGGAGGGGCGGGCCGGGGTGATCCCGCTGCCGCCGGGGGCGGTCGGGGACGGCCGGGGGCGGACGAGCTTCCTGGAGACGGACGAGCTGCGCCGGGTGCCGGTGGGGGACTTCCGGCGCCGGGTGGGCGAGGTGGACCCGGCCCTGTGGGACCAGGTGCGGCACCTCGCCCGGTGAGGCGCCAGGTCTCGTGTCCGCGAAGTCCCTCCGTCCGCCCGGAGGGCGGGCCCTGCGGCGTCCGGCGCGTGCTCTGGGGGTCCCCCCGGCCGGAGGCTGGGGGGAGTGCCGGGCGCAGTCCCTCGTACTAGTGCCGCGGCAGGCGACGTTCGCCCGGTGAGGAGCGGCGTCCGGCGCGTGCTCTGAGGGTCCCCCGGCCGGAGGCTGGGGGGGGAGTGCCAGCCGGAAGCCCTCGTACTGGACGTACTCGGGCTTTCGTCCGGCGCGGCGAGTGGGGCACCCCCTCCGGGGGAGCGTGCCGGGCGTCGCGGGGCAGGAGGGACTTCGCGGACACGGCCTAGGCCCAGAGCTGGCCCTGGAGGGTCTCGATGGCCTCTTCGGTGGTGGCGGCGGTGTAGACGCCGGTGGAGAGGTACTTCCAGCCGCCGTCGGCGACGACGAACACGATGTCCGCGCTCTGTCCCGCCTTGAGCGCCTTGGTGCCGACGCCGATGGCGGCGTGCAGGGCGGCGCCGGTGGAGACGCCCGCGAAGATGCCCTCCTGCTGGAGGAGTTCGCGGGTGCGGGTGACCGCGTCGGCCGAGCCCACCGAGAAGCGGGTGGTGAGCACGGAGGCGTCGTACAGCTCGGGCACGAAGCCCTCGTCGAGGTTGCGCAGGCCGTAGACCAGGTCGTCGTAGCGCGGTTCGGCGGCGACGATCTTCACGTCGGGTTTGTGCTCGCGCAGGTAGCGGCCGACGCCCATGAGGGTGCCGGTGGTGCCGAGGCCGGCCACGAAGTGGGTGACGGAGGGCAGGTCGGCGAGGATCTCGGGGCCGGTCGTCGCGTAGTGGGCGCCGGCGTTGTCCGGGTTGCCGTACTGGTAGAGCATCACCCAGTCGGGGTGCTCGGCGGAGAGTTCCTTGGCGACCCGTACGGCGGTGTTGGAACCGCCCGCGGCCGGGGAGGAGATGATCTCGGCGCCCCACATGGCGAGCAGGTCCCGGCGTTCCTGCGAGGTGTTCTCGGGCATCACGCAGACGATGCGGTAGCCCTTGAGCTTGGCGGCCATGGCCAGCGAGATGCCGGTGTTGCCGGAGGTGGGCTCGAGGATGGTGCAGCCGGGGACGAGGCGGCCGTCCTTCTCCGCCTGCTCGATCATGTGCAGGGCGGGGCGGTCCTTGATCGAGCCGGTGGGGTTGCGGTCCTCCAGCTTGGCCCAGATGCGGACGTCGTCGGACGGCGACAGCCGCGGCAGGCGCACCAGGGGGGTGTTGCCCACCGCGGCCAGCGGGGAGTCGTACCGCATCCCGATCAGGCCATACCGCCGGCGACGGCCGGCAGGATCGTGATGCTGTCGCCGTCGGTGAGCTTGGTGTTGATGCCGTCGAGGAAGCGGACGTCCTCGTCGTTCAGGTAGACGTTGACGAAGCGGCGCAGCTGGTCGCCGTTCGCCTTGTCGATGAGTCGGTCCTGAATGCCCGCGTGCCGGGTCTCGAGGTCGGCGAAGAGCTCGGTGAGGGTGTCGCCCTTGCCCTCCACCGCCTTCTGGCCGTCGGTGTACTGGCGGAGGATGGTGGGGATGCGGACCTCGATGGCCATGGCTGAGGGCTCCTGTCGGAAGGTGTCGTGGGTTCGGTGGGGCGCGCTGCGGCACGCGGCGGCCCGCCGCGGCTCACGGCCGTACGGCGGCAGCGGAAGATCAACAGATGGCGCTGTTCAGCCTGCACAGGTCGACGTGCAGCCGCGCCACGAGCAGTGTGCCCGGCGCCTTTTCGCTCACGTCGAGAAGAACCATGGGGTCATCGTATCGATTCCCGGTCCGGCTTCCGGAGTGTGATCTCATGCTTCGGACAGTTTTCATCCGCGGGGTGAGATCAGTACGCCTCCACCACCGTGACCTCCTCCTCCGTGACCTCGCCGTCCACGATCCGGAAGGAGCGGAACTGGAAGTCGCCGAGGCCGTCGGTGTCGGCGGTGGAGACGAGGACGTAGTGGGCGCCGGGTTCGTTGGCGTAGGAGATGTCGGTGCGGGAGGGGTGGGCCTCGGTGGCGGTGTGGGAGTGGTAGATGATCACCGGCTCCTCGTCGCGGTCGTCCATCTCGCGGTAGAGCTTGAGGAGGTCGCCCGAGTCGAACTCGTAGAAGGTGGGCGACATGGCCGCGTTCAGCATGGGGATGAAACGCTCGGGGCGGTCCGAGCCGGCCGGGCCCGCGACGACGCCGCACGCCTCGTCGGGGTGGTCCTTGCGGGCGTGGGCGACGATCTGGTCGTAGAGGGCCTGGGTGAGGGTCAGCATGTCGGCCAGGATAAGCAGAGGGGCCGTTCCGTACCGAGGGGTGGTACGGAACGGCCCGTATGCCGGACGTCCTGAGCGGTGGCCGCCGTGGGCGCCCCGAGGGCTCCCGGCGGCCGGACGTCCCGGCGGGGTGCGTCAGCGGCGCTTGGCGAAGGCCGCGGCCTGGGGGTTGCGGCTCTTGAGCACCAGGTAGGACACCAGGAGGAGCAGGCCCCACAGCGGTGCGCAGTACAGCGAGATGCGGGCGTCCTTGTCGATGCCCATCAGCACGATCACCATGGCGATGAAGGCGAGCGCGAACCAGCTCGTGTACGGGGCGCCGGGGGCGCGGAAGTCCGAGCGGGGCAGTTCGCCGCGGTCCGCCTTGGCGCGGTAGCGGATCTGGGAGATCAGGATCATGATCCAGGCCCACATGCCGGAGATGGTCGCGAAGGACACCACGTAGTCGAACGCCTTGCCCGGCCACTGGTAGTTGATCCAGACGCCGACCATCATCAGCGCGGCGGAGACCGTCGTGCCGGCGAGCGGGGTGCCGCTGCGGGTCAGCTTGGTGAAGAACTTCGGGCCCTGGCTGTTGAGCGCGAGGTCGCGCAGCATGCGGCCGGTGGAGTACATGCCGGAGTTGCACGAGGACAGCGCGGCCGTCAGGACGACGAAGTTCACGATGCCCGCGCCGGCGGCGAGGCCCATCTTCTCGAAGGCGGCGACGAAGGGGCTGACGCCCGGCTGGAAGTGCGTCCACGGCACCACCGACAGGATCATGATCAGCGCGCCGACGTAGAAGACGGCGATGCGCCACGGCACGGTGTTGATCGCCTTGGGCAGGACGGTCTTGGGGTCCTTGGACTCGCCCGCGGTGACGCCGACCAGCTCGACGGCGAGGAAGGCGAACATGACCATCTGCAGGGTCATCAGGCTGCTGCCGACGCCGTTGGGGAAGAAGCCGCCGTCGTTCCAGAGGTGGGAGACGGAGGCGGTGTCGCCGGCGTCCGAGAAGCCGACGGTCAGGACACCGGCGCAGATGAGGATCATGCCGATGATCGCGGTGACCTTGACCATCGAGAACCAGAACTCCAGCTCACCGAAGAGCTTCACGGAGATGAGGTTCGCGCCGTACAGGACGACCGTGAAGACCAGGGCGGACACCCATTGCGGGATGTCCCACCAGTACGTCATGTAGGCCGCCGCGGCGGTGACCTCGGTGATGCCGGTGACGACCCAGAACAGCCAGTACGTCCAGCCGGTCACGAAGCCCGCGAAGGGGCCGATGAACTCGCGGGCGTACTCCGAGAAGGAGCCGGACACCGGGCGGTACATCAGCAGCTCGCCGAGCGCCCGCATGATGAGGAAGATGACCAGGCCGGCGATGGCGTAGGCGAGGATCAGGCTGGGGCCGGCCTTGGAGATGCCCTTGCCCGCGCCGAGGAACAGGCCGGTGCCGATGGCACCGCCGATGGCGATCATCTGGATCTGCCGGGCACCGAGCCCGCGCTGATATCCCTCGCCGCCCTCGTGCTGCACGGCCTCGTTGCCGTCGCGATGCTGGTCGACCTGCGCAGAGGTCATGAGTGGTGCGCCTTTCTCCATACCGACCCGGGCCTTGAGTCGGCCGCGGATCGGATCTCGATCCCCCCGGATGATGGAGCTGAGCGGGCTTCACGGGCCTGCTCGTGCCTGGCCGGCGGTTACCGGCTCGGTGGCGCACCCGGCCGAACATTCGGGTGGTGTTCGCCGGGCGGTCGTGAAGATTTATCACGGCGGCACCGGAGATCACAGGTGAGCCCTGTGACGCATCACACAAGGAGAAGTGGACAAAGGCCACCGGAACGGGGCAGACGGGGGCCGCGTTTTCACAGGATCGTTATGCGGACGTGAACGTCCCCTGAGCGGACACACGCACCACGACCCCGGCGTCCCCGGACATTCCCGTACAGGTCAGGGCATCAGGGTGGCGACCAGCGTCTCCTGGAGCCCGCCCAGCCACAGGTACGCCATCACCATCGGCTTGCGCGGGTCCTCGTCGGGGAGCCGGTAGAGCAGGTCGGAGTCGTCCTCGTCGGTGATCTCCAGCCGGGAGCCGATCGCCAGGCGCAGGTCGTTCAGGGCGCCCAGCCACCGCCGGGACTCGTCCGGCGACAGCTTCAGCACCGCGCCGTCCCCGCCCGCCGACGCCGACGCGGACGCCAGGGCGTCCAGGGCGCGGATCACCGCGAGCGCGTTCTCGCGCTTGCCGGCGCGCAGGTCGTTCTCGGTGTAGCGGCGGAACTCGGCGGAGTGCGCCCGCTGCTCCTCGGCCTCCTCCGCCCGCGGGGTGCCCTCGGGGTCGACGTAGGCGTCCGGGAACAGGCGGCGCAGCACCGGGTCGGAGGGCGGCTCGCTGGGGCCGTCGGCGAAGAGTTCGGCGAGCGGGTCGTCGGAGGTGTTCTCGGCGGGGCCGGGGCCGATCAGCTCCAGGAGCTGGACCGCGAGCGAGCGGATGATGGAGATCTCGACGTCGTCGAGGGCGACGGCCGCGCCGCCGCCGGGGAGCGGTTCGAACTGTCCTGGCATGGAGGTGATTCAGCTGCTTCCGTCCTGCGGGCGGGCGTCGGTCATTTCCGGTCCTGCTGGAGAGTGGCCCACAGGCCGTAGCCGTGCATGGCCTGGACGTCCCGTTCCATCTCCTCGCGGCTGCCGCTGGAGACGACCGCCCGGCCCTTGTGGTGGACGTCGAGCATGAGCTTGGTGGCCTTGTCCTTCGAATAGCCGAAGTACGACTGGAAGACGTAGGTCACGTAGCTCATGAGGTTGACGGGGTCGTTGTGCACGATCGTCACCCAGGGCACGTCGGGTTCGGGTACGGCGAAGACCTCCTCCGCCGACTCGGTCTTCTCGATCTCCATGGGTGCGGCTGCCGTCACACTGCCCATGCTGCCACCACAGGGGGGCACCCGCACAAACGGGCCTGTGGGCAACGCCACGGAACCACAAATCGTCAGACTGACGAAATGGGGGTACGATCCCTGCCATGAACACAGCGGACCTTGGGCTGCCGGTGGACGTCCCCTCGACGGCGCTCTTCACGGACCAGTACGAGCTGACCATGCTCCGAGCCGCTCTGAAGGCGGGCACGGCCTCACGGCGGAGCGTGTTCGAGGTCTTCACCCGGCGGCTGCCCGACGGGCGCCGCTACGGCGTCGTGGCGGGCACCGGACGGGTGCTGGACGCGGTGGAGAACTTCCGCTTCGACGCCGGCGTGCTGCGCTTCCTGCGCGAGAAGGACATCGTCGACGGCGAGACGCTGGACTGGCTCGCCGACTACCGCTTCAGCGGTGACATCTGGGGCTACCCGGAGGGCGAGGTGTACTTCCCCGGCTCGCCGATCATGCGGGTCGAGGGGACCTTCGGCGAGTGCGTGCTGCTGGAGACGGTGCTCCTGTCCATCCTCAACCACGACTCGGCGATCGCCGCCGCCGCCTCCCGCATGGCCTCCGCCGCCGGTGACCGGCCGCTGATCGAGATGGGCGCCCGCCGCACCCACGAGCTGGCCGCGGTGGCCGCCGCCCGCGCCGCCTACGTCGGCGGCTTCGCGACCACCTCCGACCTGGCCGCCGGCTTCCGCTACAACATCCCCACCGTCGGCACCTCCGCCCACGCCTTCACCCTGCTCCACGACACCGAGCGCGACGCGTTCCGCGCCCAGGTCGACTCCCTGGGCCGGGGCACCACGCTGCTCGTGGACACCTACGACGTCACCGAGGCCGTCCGCACCGCCGTGGAGGTGGCCGGGCCCGAGCTGGGCGCCGTGCGCATCGACTCCGGCGACCTGCTGCTGGTCGCGCACCGGGTGCGCCAGCAGCTGGACGAGCTGGGCGCCGCCGGGACGAAGATCGTCGTCACCTCCGACCTGGACGAGTACGCCATCGCCTCGCTGGCGGCGGCCCCCGTGGACGCCTACGGCGTCGGCACCCAGCTGGTGACCGGGTCCGGGCACCCGACGGCCTCCATGGTCTACAAGCTGGTCGCCCGCGCCGAGTCCGACGCCGCCGGGGCGCCACTGGTGCCGGTGGCCAAGAAGTCCAGCGGCGGCAAGACCTCGATCGGCGGCCGCAAGTGGGCCGCCCGCCGCCTGGACCCCCACGGCTACGCCGAGGCCGAGGTCGTCGGCACCGGCCCGGTCCCCTCCGAGCTGGCCGACCGGCAGCTGCTGGTCCAGCTGGTCAAGGGCGGCGAGGTCGTCGCCCGCGAGCCGCTGGACGTCGCCCGGGACCGGCACGCCGCCGCCCGCGCCAACCTGCCGCTGTCCGCGACCCAGCTGTCCCGGGGGGAACCCGTCATTCCGACGGAGTACGTCCACGGGGGCTCGGGTAGCTAATGCTGGTGCGCCGCGAAAAGGCCCGCACCGCCCGTCCCGTCCAGCCCCCCGTTCCCCACCGATCCCCGGTCGACCCAGCCGAAGGACACCGCCCATGCGCCGCGCCCTGATCGTCGTAGACGTGCAGAACGACTTCTGCGAGGGAGGCAGCCTCGCGGTGACCGGCGGTGCCGACGTGGCCGCCGCCATCACCGAGCTGATCGGGCAGGCGCCCGCCGGCTACCGCCACGTCGTGGCCACCCGCGACCACCACATAGCGCCGGGCGGCCACTTCGCCGACAACCCCGACTACGTCCACTCCTGGCCGGCGCACTGCGTCGCCGGCACGGAGGGCGTGGGCTTCCACCCGAACTTCGCCCCCGCCGTCGCCTCCGGCGCCATCGACGCCGTCTTCGACAAGGGGGCGTACTCGGCGGCCTACAGCGGCTTCGAGGGCACCGACGAGAACGGCACGACGCTCGCCGACTGGCTGCGCGCCCGGCAGATCGACGAGGTCGACGTCGTCGGCATCGCCACGGACCACTGCGTCAGGGCCACCGCCCTGGACGCCGCCCGGGAGGGCTTCCGCACCCAGGTGCTCCTGGACCTGACCGCCGGGGTCGCCCCGGAGACGACCGAGCGTGCGCTGGAGGAGCTGCGGGAGGCGGGCGTGGAGCTGTCGGGGAAGCCGGTCGTCCAGTAGGGACCCGGCCCCGGTCGCCCGCAGGGGCTACGTCCGGGTGGCGGGGCGTCTGAGCAGGGCCCGGATCGGGTGCCACAGCTCCTGGACCAGGTCCGGGCCGCCCACGGCCCCCGCCACCGGTGCCGTGCGCCATATCAGGCCGTCCGGGTGGTGCAGGACCGCGGTGACCTCGTCCGGGGACGGCGGGGCCGCGTTGCCCCGCAGGTAGACGCTGCGCAGCCCCAGGTTGCGCAGCCTGGTCAGGGCGCGCGCCCGGTTCTGGGCGTGGACGAGGAAGCGCACTCCCCCGGCCTCCGGCCCGGCGGGGCTGGGCAGGTTCAGCGCCACCACCACCATGCCGTCCGGCAGCTTGCAGAAGCCTCCTGCGGCCATGCGGTCATACCCCCGTGTCGGTCGGTGCGGGTTCCGGTGTCAATAAGCGAGCCACAGGACGCACCTAAACACGGATCGGCGGCGACCCGCCAGAGGGTCACCGCCGATCATGCTCTGACCTGCGCAGTTACCGATTACCTACCTGCGGGGCCGACCTCCAGCTCGATCGTCGAGCCGTCCTTGGCCTCCTTGAGGATCTTGATCTGCGTGTTGGTGTCAGTGATCCTGACACCGCCGGTCGGGTTCGCCGGGTCGTAGTAGGTGTTCTTGCGGTCGTTGAAGACCGGGACGCCCTTCGAGCCCGGGAAGTACGTCGCCACGTCCGCCTTGTGCAGCGTGATGGCGTCCGTGCGGTAGAGGCTGAACGGCGAGTCGTACGCCTGGACGCGGTTGCGCAGCAGGGTGCCGTCCTTCCACTTCATCGCGGTCGGGTGCGAGTCGACCGGCAGGACCAGGCCGGTGCCCGGGTGCTGGCTGGTGTTGTTGTCCGCCTGGGAGGTGTCCCACTTCCAGATCAGCAGGCCGTTCTGGTACGGGTAGTGCTCGACCCAGTCCGGGCGCTGCGTGAAGCCGAAGTTGTACGGGCCGGTCTGCAGCGTCTTGTCGTACGACACGTACTGCCGGTTCTCGGCGATGTAGTACTGCGCGTAGTTCTTGGTGAAGGACGCGCCCTGGCGGGTGAAGCCCTTCGCGGACCACGCGGCGTCGGCGGTCTCGACGTCGTCGGAGAAGAGCGCCGTGCCGTCGGCCGTGACCGAGATCCGGTCGGCGGCGAAGCCCTTCATGGCCAGGCCGCCGTCGGTCTGGTAGCGGAAGCGCAGGTCGATCTTCTTGCCGGCGTAGGCGTCGAGCGGGTACACGAGTTTGCCGTAGGCGTCGACCGTGCCGCTCAGCGCCGGCTTGTCGCTGCCGTCACGGCCGATCCGCCGGCCGTCGAACGTGCCGTCCAGAGCCGTCCAGTTGGCGCCGCCGTCGGTGGACACCTCGGCGTACAGGAAGTCGTAGTCCCGCTCGATCTCGTACCAGGCGTCGAGCGAGAGGGCCGCCGACGACTTGCCGGTGAGGTCGACGCTGCGGGTCAGCGTGTTCTTGAGGTCGTTGCCGCTGCCGCTCCACCACTGGGTCCTGCCCTCGGCGGGAGCGACGAGCTCGGTGGTGACCGCCTTCTCGGGGAGCTGGACGACCAGGCCCTGCTTGTGCTTGGTGTTGTACTCGGCCACGCCCAGCTTGTGCCAGGAGTTGACGCCCGCCTTGGCGGTGTCGAAGTTCAGCCAGTTGAGCGTGAGCTTGTCCCAGGCGTTCATGTCGCCGGGCAGGTCACCGATCTCGTTGCGGCCGGTGCCGAGCCAGGAGCCGGCCGACATGAGCGTCCAGAAACCGGTGGAGTTGTCGCCGCCGGCGGTGTCGTAGTGGTCCGGCAGGCCGAGGTCGTGGCCGTACTCGTGGGCGAAGACGCCGAGTCCGCCGTTCTCCGGCTGGATGGTGTAGTCGCCGACCCAGACACCGGTGGAGCCGATCTGCGTGCCGCCCAGCTTGTTGTCGGCGGGGCCGGTGGCGCCGGCGTCGGTGCCGAAGGCGTACCAGCGGTGGGCCCAGATCGCGTCCTCGCCCTGCGCGCCGCCGCCGGCGGACTCGTCCTCACCGGCGTGCACGAGCTGGAAGTGGTCGATGTAGCCGTCGGCCTCGTTGAAGTCGCCGTCGCCGTCGAAGTCGTAGCGGTCCCACTGGTCGTACTCGGCGAGGTCGGCCTTGATCTGGGCGTCGGTCCGGCCGGCCGCCTTCTGCTGCTCGACCCAGGCGTTGACGCCGTCCTGCACCGCGAACCAGGCGCAGTTGTCCGGGTCGCACTTGTTGGAGCCGTAACGGGCCTCGTTGTAGGGGATCTTGACCCAGTCGGAGACCTCGCCGTCGACCGAGTAACGGCCGGAGGACTGCTTCTCGTAGTACGTCTTGAGCGAGTTGACGCCCTTGCCGGTACCGAAGTACAGGTCCTGGTAGTGCTGCTGGTCGTAGTCCTCCTTCCAGGCCGTGGAGTTGTCCGTCTTCCGGTTCGGCTTGGCTATCTGGTTGTGCAGCGGGCCGGGGGTGCCGCCGTAGCGGCTGTCGACCTTGTCGCCGAACTCGACCAGGATCGTGAAGATCTTGTCGGTCTTCTCGCGGCCCAGCTCGACGTACTTGCTGTCGCCCTTGCGGCTCTTGAGCTCGACGACCTTGGAGCCGTCCCTGTTCTTCACCGAGGCCTGGCCGGATATGACCTGCTTCAGCGCCTCCTCGCGCTGGGCCTCCTGCGTCTTGCTGAGCGGGCCGTCGAGGTCGTGCGACTTCATGCCCTTGGCGGGATGCGGGTCGTTGCCCTCCGCGGCCACCGGGCGGGTGGGCGAGTCCGCGTACGCCACGGTGGCGGCGGACAGGGTGGCTCCCGCCGCGGCGAGCGCCACGGCGGCCGCCGCGGCTCTGAACGTCCAGGATCTGCTGGTCACTTGAGTTCCTCCCCCGCGTGCACGCGCGCGGATCGGGGGACCAGGACATGGCAAAGTCCGCGCACACGTGATCAACGCGTGTAGTCAAGTGACGACATTCGACTAGAGGTTCGCGCGAAAAGACAGACCTTGACTTGAGCAGGACAAGTGCACTATGCGGAGCCGTCGTTCGTTTTGCGGACACCGTCCACGGCCCGCGGGCGCGTGGGACGGGCCCCGCGTCCGGCACCATGAATCCGTGCGCCCCCCGTGCACCTGCCCTGTCGGTTAGGTCACGCTTACTGTTTGTTCCACTCGGGCACACAGCCCGTTAGAGTCGTTTGGCGGAACGCCCGGGGGTCGGCGGAAAGCCAGGCTGACGCCCGGCCTTACCCACAGATCGCCTTCCGAGGACACGATGGCCATGCCCCGTCCGACTGCCGCCCAGTTCGCCTACGGTTCGTGCACCGTGATCGTCTCGACGCTCGCCATGCTGCTGCTGTCACGGACGAGTTCGGGTCCGGGAGTCGCGGTCGTCGCCGTCGCCGCTCTCGCCCTCGGGCTGCTGGTCGCCCTGACGGTCCCGCAGCCGAGGACCCGCCCGGTGTCCGCCCTGCGGCCCGCCGCGGCCGAGGAACCGGTGCGGGCCGCCTCCCGGATCCACGCGGGGGCCGGCGAGTCGGCGCGGGGCCGGGCCGCCTGAGAACGGACCCCGCCGCCCTCAACGGACGCTGACCACCACTGTCTTGGCCGCCTTGTCGTGCAGGCCCTGCTTGTAGGGCTTGTCGAAGAAACTCCAGCCGCCCGCGATGATCGTCCACACGCAGGCGCAGCAGAACGCGAACGGGATCCACAGCACCAGGGCCCGGACCAGCGAGGTCTGCACGGAGGGCGTGGCGCCGTTGTCCAGGTCGGCCACCCGCATGCCGAGCCACTTCTTGCCGAGCGTCTGGCCGGTGCGGGCGGTCATGTAGGTGTCGTAGGCGATGTAGAGCACGGCGGCGATCAGGGACTGCCAGAAGGACTTGCCGACCGCGACCTGGTCGCCGTCGACCTGGTACTCCTGGACGCCGAACGCCCAGCTGAGCAGCCAGACCACGATGCCCACGAGGATCATGTCGACGATGCGGGCGAGCGTGCGCCGGCCGCTGTCCGCGAGCGGCGGCATCCCGGCCAGCGGGTCGGTGGGGTGGGAACCGCCGCCGTACGGGTCACCGCCGTAAGGACCGCCGCCGTAAGGACCGCCGCCGTAGGGCCCTCCGCCGTGGGGCGGGGGTTCGCCGCCTCCGTACGGCGGCGGATTGTCGTACGGCGAGCCCGTGCCGCCCGCGGACGGGGGAGGCTTTCTCAACGGGTCGTCCTCGGGCGGCTGCCCGCCGGGGCCGTGGGGCGGTTCGCTGCTCATGGCCCGAGTCGACCGCGAACCCCCCGGCCGCGCATCCGGCGAGCGGCCGTCCGGAGTACGCTCCCGGCCTGGGCACGCCACCGTCGGGGGCGGGGCTGCGGGCGCGTCGGCGGGTGCGCGGGTGGGTGCTCGCGCCCACGCGGCGGAGCCGCCTGTCCGATACAGCCCCGCGCCCCTTCGGGGCGCGTCCACCGCAGGTGCCTCAAGGGACGCGGGGCTGTGACATCAGCGGCTCCGACGCGGGGCGCGAGCGACCACCCACGCACCCGCAGCCGGCCGCGAGGCAGCCGCACCCGGCCGCCCCCGTCACGTCAGCCCGCGACGAACGTGCGGGCCGCCTTGTCGTGCCAGCACTGGTGCCACGGGCGGTCGAACAGGCACCACGCGACGCCGACGACGCCGACCGCCAGGAGGCCGGGGACGCTGTAGACCAGCCAGCGGCGCAGCGCGGCGCCGAGGGACGGGGGCTCGTGGGCCTCGATGTCCCGCACTTCCAGGCCCAGCAGCTTCTTGCCCAGGGTGCGGCCCCACCTGACGGTGGGCAGCGCCTCGTAGACGACGCCGAAGAGCAGCAGGACGGCCAGCACGATGCCCAGGTACGTGCCCGTCGTGCCGTCGAGCAGCCAGACGGTGACGGTCTCGCCGGAGAGCTTGGCCGCGTCGATCTTGTCGTTGACGTGGTCGATCGCCTTGCCGCCGAGGGGCACGGCGGCCACGGCGGTGACGCCGGCCAGGACGACGGTGTCGATCAGCCGGGCGGCCAGCCGCTTGCCGAGTCCGGCGGGGCGGGCCGCGGCCTGGCGTCGGGCGGCGGCCTGGAAGACGTCGTCGACCGGCGGCTTCCAGGGCGCGACGGGCTGCTCGTCCCCGCCGGTCCCGGCGAGCTGGTGCACCTGCTGCGCCCAGGATGCCTGCCCGCCACCGGGGCCGACGGCGACCGGGGCGGGGACGGCGGCGGGCTGGGGCTGGGCATGCCGGGGGACGGCGGGCTGCCGGGGGGCGGCGGGGCCGGTCGCCGGGCCGCCGACCCGCTGCGGGCCGGAGAGGGCCGTCGGGACGGCCGCGGGAATCGGCTGGGGGCCCGCCGCGCCCCGGCCGGCGGCCCCGGTGGCGAAGCCGGGGCCGCCCGTTGCGGGTGAGGTGCCGGTGTCCGGGGCGCCGGACGCCGGTGTTCCCTTCTGTCGCGCCGCGCCCGGAGGAACGGCGCGGAAGGTGATGGTGCCCTCGTCGGCCCCGGGGCCGTCGGTGGCCGGGGCCGTCCGCGGTCCGGCCGTCGGGCGGCGGAAGACGACGGTGCTGCCGGCCCCGGCCTCCGCGTCGGCGGGCGTGGACGAGACGCCGGGCCGGGCGGTGCGGCCCTCGGCGGAGCCGTCACCGGCGGCCGGGTCCCCGTACGCCGGTCCGGCCGCGGCGGGGCCGGCCGCGGCGGGCGCGGACGCTGCGGCGCCGGTGGGAGCCGGTCCCGTGGTGGCGGACCGGCCGGACGGGGAGGCCCCGTCCGGTGATCCGGTGCCGGCCGGCCCGGGGTGTTCCGGGAGCGCCGGTGCGGCGGGGGCCGCCGGTGTCCGGCCTCCGCCGGGTGCGGTCCGCGCGTGCGGCACCCTCGGGTCGGTTCCCTGCGCGTCGGGCCACGCGACGCGCTCGCTTCCGTGCTGCCCCGCGTCCCAGGCCGGGGCGGCCTCCGGACGGCCGCCGTGCGGGGACGCGGCGGGCGGCTCCTCCACCGGGTCCTCGTCGAAGAAGTGCGGCCCGGTCTCCTCCACGGAGGCCACAGGGGCCACGGAAGCCGCCGCGGGTGCCGCGGGCCGCACGCCGGGCGGCGGGGCGAGCGGCTCACCGTCCTTGGGCGCCGGCCGACTGGTGCCGGCCACCCAGGAGGCACCGTTCCAGTACCGGACGTATCCAGGAATGGAGGGGTCCGGGTAATACCCTTCGCGGGGCCTGTCGTCGCCGGGGGCCGGGGTTGGGGCGCTCATGTCCGTCGTCCCGTATCTGCTCGGGGGTTGATTTGGGGGCCTCCACATCTATCAGACGGGCGCAACCCGTACGGCCGGTCCGGCCGTACGCGACCCTTTCCGGGCAATCTCGTGCACGGACCCTCACCCGCAGGAGGAGTCCGGCGGTCCCGGGAAGACGTTCGGAGAAAAGTTCCGCGAACCCGCGTAACGCTCACGGCCGAGACCGCTCTCCCTCGTGCGGGCCCGCTCCGGGCGGCCCGACCGTACGAGAGAGGACACGTCCGCCATGCACACCACCTTCATGGAACGCGAGCTGGAGATGAGGCTCGTCCTGTCGCCCGAGCACAGCGTCCCGGTCCCGGCCCGACTCACCTACCTCGCCGACGACCCCTACGCCGTGCACATCACCTTCCACATCGACTCCGGCCGCCCCGTGCACTGGACGTTCGCCCGCGAGCTGCTGGTGGAGGGGGTGTTCCGGCCGTGCGGGCACGGGGACGTGCGGGTGTGGCCGTCGAGGGCCGACGGCCGCGGCGTCGTCCTGATGGCGCTGAGCAGCCCCGACGGCGACGCCCTGCTGGAGGCGCCGTCGGCGCCGGTGTCGGCCTGGCTGGAGCGGACCCTGCGGGCGGTGCCGCCGGGGACGGAGGCCGCGCAGCTCGGCCTGGACGACGGGCTGGCCGAGCTGTTCGCCCGGTAGTGCGGGCGAGGAGTCAGAACAGCTTGCCCGGATTGAGGATGCCGAGCGGGTCGAAGACCTGTTTGACGGCCCGCTGCATCTCCAGTCCCACCGGGCCGATCTCGCGCGCCAGCCACTCCTTCTTCAGGACGCCCACGCCGTGCTCGCCGGTGATGGTGCCGCCGAGCTCCAGGCCGAGGGCCATGATCTCGTCGAAGGACTCGCGGGCGCGCCGCGACTCGTCGGGGTCGGCGGCGTCGAAGCAGACGGTGGGGTGGGTGTTGCCGTCACCGGCGTGGGCGCAGACGCCGATGGTGAGGCGGTACTTGTCCGCGATCCGCTCGACGCCCTCCAGCATGTCGCCGAGCCGGGAGCGCGGCACGCACACGTCGTCGATCATCGTCGTGCCCTTCACCGCCTCCAGGGCCGTGAGGGACAGGCGCCGGGCCTGGAGCAGGAGTTCGGACTCGGCCGCGTCGTCGGCGGGGACCACCTGCGTGGCGCCGGCGGCCTCGCACAGCGCGCCGACGGCGGCGAGGTCGGCGGCCGGGTCGGCGGTGTCGAAGGCGGCGAGGAGCAGGGCCTCGGTGGTCTCCGGCAGCCCCATGTGGGCGAGGTCGTTGACCGCTTTGACGGTCGTACGGTCCATCAGTTCGAGGAGTGACGGCACGTGTCCCCCCTCCATGATCCGGCAGATCGCGTCGCAGGCGGCGGACGCGGAGGCGAACTCGGCGGCCAGCACCAGCTGCTCGGGCGGCTTGGGCCGCAGCGCGAGGACGGCCCGGACGACGATGCCGAGGGAGCCCTCGGAACCGACGAACAGACGGGTGAGGTCGTACCCGGCGACGCCCTTGGCGGTGCGGCGGCCGGTCGACATCAGGCGGCCGTCGGCGAGGACGACGTCCAGGCCGAGGACGTACTCGGCGGTCACCCCGTACTTGACGCAGCACAGGCCGCCGGAGGCGGTGCCGATGTTGCCGCCGATCGTGCACGTCTCCCAACTGGAGGGATCCGGCGGGTAGTACAGCCCGTGTTCGCCGACGGCGCGGGAGAGCTTGGCGTTGACGACGCCCGGTTCGACGACGGCGACGCGGTCGACCGGGTTGATCTCCAGGATGCGGTCCATCCTGGTCAGGGAGAGGACCACGCAGCCGTCGGTGGCGTTGGCGCCGCCGGACAGGCCGGTGCGGGCGCCCTGCGGGACGACGGGGACGCGCAGCGCGGTGGCGGTGCGCATGACGTGCTGGACGTCCGCCACGGTGCGCGGCAGGACGACCACGGCGGGGGCGCCGGCCGGGCAGAAGCTCGCCATGTCGTTGGCGTAGGAGGCCGTGACGTCGGGGTCGGTGAGGACGGCCTCGGCGGGCAGGCCGGCGAGCAGCCGGTCGACGAGGGTGCCGGTGGCCGCCGGGGTGCGGCCGGCTCCGTGGACTGCGTCGTCTTCGTCGCGAGGCGCTTCGATACGGCTCATGATCAAAGCGTCGCACCCGGGGCCATCGGTGTGAACCCCGTCGACGGCACCCTTCACCTGCTCGGGTGTGCTCGTCGTATTGACGCACAGTGTGCGCCATGGAGACCCAGACGTCGAACGCCCTGGCGAACCCGCGGAAGCGGCGTGTGCGCCGGGCGCTGCTCGCCTCCGCCGCCGGCTGCGTGGTCCTCGGCGGGGTGCTGGTGCTGCTGCCGGGGGAACGGGGCTCCGCTCCCCCGCCCGCGCCGGGTCCTGCGGCGCTGGCGCGCGGCGCGGTCACCGGCGGGGTGCCGGCCGCGCTGGGGGATCTGGCGGTGCTGATCGATGACCGGGAGACCCATCTGCGGGCGCATCCGCTGGACGGGCCGGCCTGGGCGGTGCTGGGCGCGGCCTACGTGGAGCGGGGCCGGCGGACCGCGGACGCCGCGAACTGGCCGAAGGCCGAGAAGGCGCTGCGCACGTCGCTGAAGGTGGGGGCGCGGAGCAATCCGCAGGCCCTGGAGTCGCTGGCGGCGCTGGCGGTGGAGCGGCGGGACTTCCCCACGGCGAAGAAGTGGGGCGAGAGCGCGCTGAAGCTGGCGCCGAAGCGGTGGACGACGCACGCGGTGCTGATCGACGCGTACACCGGGCTCGGCGACCACAAGGCCGTGGGGCGGGCCCTGGAGCGGATGAAGAAGCTGCGCCCGGGCCTGCCCGCCGTGCGGGCGCGGGCCGCCGCCGTCTACCGGGACCGGGGCTGGCGGGAGGACGCGGCGGCGAAGCTCTCCGACGCGGCGGCCGCCGCCACGGCGCCGGCCGAGCGGGCGGCGTACCTGGAGCAGGCCGGGCGGCTGGCGTTCGAGCGCGGGGACCGTGAGGAGGCGCTGCGGCACTTCCAGGAAGCGCTGCGCACCGACCCCGACGAGCGGGCCGCGCAGGCCGGGGAGGGCAGGGCGCTGGCGGCGCTGGGGCGGACGACGGAGGCGCTGTCCGCCTACCAGGCAGCGCTGGCCAAGCGGCCGTGCCCGCAGTACGCGCTGGAGCTGGGCGAGCTGTACCAGTCGCTGGGGCTGGAGCAGGCGGCACGGGTGCAGTACGACGTGCTGCGGGAGCGGGTGCGGGGCGCCGAGGAGGCCGGGGCGGACGAGGAACTGGTGATGGGGCGGTTCGAGGCGGACCACGGGGACGCGGGGGCGGCGGTGGAGCGGCTGCGCGCCGAGTGGCAGCGGCAGCCGGGCACCGAGGTGGCGGACGCGCTGGGCTGGGCGCTGTACCGGACCGGTGAGCACGAGGAGGCGCTGCGGTTCGCGTCGGTCGCGACGGACGCCGAGCACGGCGGCGGGGTGCGCAGTGCCCCGTACGTGTTCCACCGGGGGATGATCGAGCGGGCGCTGGAGCGGGAGGGGCCGGCCCGGCGGCACCTGCGGGAGGCGCTGATGATCAACCCGTACTTCTCGCCGCTGCGGGCGCCCGAGGCGCAGCGTGCGCTGGCCGAGCTGGGCGAGCCCTCCCTGGAGGACCCGCCCGGGTAGCCGCCCGTGCAGCCGCTCGTCGCGGCCGTCAGAGGTTGCCGCGTTTGGCCTGTTCGCGCTCGATCGCCTCGAACAGGGCCTTGAAGTTGCCCTTGCCGAAGCCCATCGAGCCGTGCCGTTCGATCATCTCGAAGAAGACGGTCGGGCGGTCCTGGACCGGCTTGGTGAAGATCTGCAGCAGGTAGCCGTCCTCGTCGCGGTCGACGAGGATCTTCAGCTCGCGCAGGGTCTCGACGGGGACGCGGGTCTCGCCGGCCCACTCGCCGAGCGTGTCGTAGTACGAGTCGGGCGTGTCCAGGAACTCGACGCCGGCCGCCTTCATCGTGCGCACGGACTGCACGATGTCGTTGGTGTTCAGCGCGATGTGCTGGACGCCGGCGCCGCCGTAGAACTCCAGGTACTCGTCGATCTGGGACTTCTTCTTGGCGACGGCGGGCTCGTTGATCGGGAACTTGACCTTGAGGGTGCCGTCGGCGACGACCTTGGACATCAGCGCGCTGTACTCGGTGGCGATGTCGTCGCCCACGAACTCCTTCATGTTCGTGAAGCCCATGACCTTGTTGTAGAAGCCGACCCACTCGTTCATGCGGCCGAGTTCGACGTTGCCGACGCAGTGGTCGACCGCCTGGAAGGTGCGGTGGGCGGGCGGCTCGACGATCGGGTTCGCGGCGGTGTAACCGGGCAGGTAGGGGCCGTCGTAGCCGGTGCGCTCGACCAGGGTGTGGCGGGTCTCGCCGTAGGTGGCGATGGCGGCGAGGACGACGGTGCCGTGCTCGTCCTTGACCTCGTACGGCTCCGCGACCGAGCGGGCGCCGTGCTCGACGGCGTAGGCGTGGGCGGCGCGCGCGTCCGGGACCTCGATGGCGAGGTCGACGACGCCGTCGCCGTGCTCGGCCACGTGCTGTGCGAGGAAGCGGCCCCACTCGGTGGCCGGCTTGATCACCGAGGTGAACACGAAGCGGGCGGAGCCGTTCTCCAGGACGTAGCTCGCGGTCTCGCGGCTGCCGTTCTCCGGTCCGGAGTAGGCGACCAGCTTCATGCCGAAGGCGGTGGAGTAGTAGTGCGCCGCCTGCTTGGCGTTGCCCACGGCGAAGACGACCGCGTCCATTCCCTTGACCGGGAAGGGGTCGGCCTGCCGGGCGGTGTCGGGAGTGTGGTGTGTGGTCTGCGTCATAGCCGCAGGGTCTCCCGCGTCCGCAGGGTGCGCAATAGTTTGCGTCTTCACTGGGCATCCTGCCCAGTCGGACGCCGGTGGCGGCGGGCGATCCGTACAGGATGACCAGCCGGGAGGGGTGCGGGGATGGGGATCGACCGTCTGGACGGGCGGATCATCGGGCTGCTGGCGCGGGAGCCCCGGATCGGGGTGCTGGAGATGTCCCGGCGGCTGGGGGTGGCGCGCGGCACGGTGCAGGCGCGGCTGGACCGGCTCCGGTCGAACGGCGTCATCCGCGGATTCGGTCCGGAGGTGGACCCGGCGGCGCTCGGCTATCCGGTGACGGCGTTCGCGACGCTGGAGATCCGGCAGGGTCAAGGACCCGATGTCCGGGCGCACTTGGCGTCCGTGCCGGAGGTGCTGGAGCTGCACACCACGACCGGCACCGGGGACATGCTGTGCCGGCTGGTGGCCCGCTCGAACGCCGATCTCCAGCGGGTGATCGACCGCGTCGTGGGTTTCGACGGCATCGTCCGGGCCGCCACGGCGATCGTGATGGAGAACCCGGTTCCGCTGCGGATCATCCCGCTGGTGGAGCAGGCGGCCGAGGACCACGACCGGCGACGCGGGTGAGAGCGCCCGGTCCCGGGGTGAGCGACGAGGAGGGCCGGGCGGCGCTCAGCAGGAGGGGACCCGGCCCTTGCCCGTGTTCAGGGCCCGGAGCGCGTCGACCGCGCCCTTCAGGGAGGTCACCGGGACCAGCCGCAGCCCCTCGGGCAGCTCGGCCTGCGCGTCCGAGCACTCCGCCTTCGGCACCAGGAAGACGGTGGCCCCGTCCCGCCGGGCGGCCTGCGTCTTCAGCGGCACGCCGCCGACGGCGCCGACCTCGCCGCCGGCGCTGATCGTGCCGGTGCCGGCGATGGTCCGGCCACCGGTCAGGTCGCCTCCGTGGCCGTCGCCGGCCAGCTTGTCGACGATGCCGAGGGAGAGCAGCAGTCCGGCGCTGGGGCCGCCGACGTCCCCGAGGTCCAGCCGGACGTCGACGTCGGACGGGTCGAGGCGCAGGTAGTCCAGGGCCGCCGTCGTCGCCGTGTCCTGGGACTCGCGCATCTGGTCCAGGTTGTACTTCTCGATCTCCTTGACGCCGTCGCCCTCGGGGTAGACGGCGTCCCGGGGCATGACCGCACGGTCGGTGTCGAACCAGTTGCCGAGCACGTCACCGAGCGAGACCCGCGCGTCGGGGCCGGTCGCCACGATGGTCGTCATCCGCAGCTGGCCCTCGGTGCGCCGGGTCGGGGCGCCGGAGATCCTGATCACCTCGTTGCCCTGGTACTCCTTCAGCACGTCCGCCGTCGACCCCGGCTGCGCGACGGAGAACGGCAGGGGGGCGAACGCCGCGGTGGCGAACAGCGCCACGACGGGCAGGGCGCAGACAGCGACAGCCTTGGGCCGCGAGAGACGAGAGAGCACGAAGTCAATCTAACGTGCCCCCGCACGCTCCCCATCGCGGGCAGCCGTGGCCACGCACAGCCGTAGCCACGGGCAGTCGTAACCACGGGCGTCGTAGCTGCGGGCGTCATAGCTACGGGCGTCGTAGCTGCGGGCAGTCGTGCCTCCCCCAGTGCCTGAACGGCCTGGGAGGTACCCCCAGGGGCGGCACGGGTGGGCGCTGGGGGTCCCCCCCTCTGGGGGAGGCACCCCGCAACGCCGGGCGCGCGACCCACTCCCGCCCCGCAAGCACCCCGGGTGCCCCGTGATCCTCCGCCCCCGAGGGGCCACACTCGGCCGGCGGTCACGTCACCGCAACGCCTCCGCCACCTCCCGCGCCGCCTCCATCACCCGCGCCCCCACCCGCTCCGGCACCACGTCGGACAGCATCACCACCCCCACGCTGCCCTCGACCCCCGTCACCCCGAGCAGCGGTGCCGCGGCCCCGCACGCCCCCGCCTCCAGCTCCCCGTGCGTCAGCGTGTACCCGGGCCCCGGCTCGGCCACGGCGATCTGCCGCCGGGCCGACAGGATCGCCTTCCCCGCGGCCCCCCGCTCCAGCGGATGCCGGAACCCTGCCCGGTAGGCCACGTGGTAGTCCGTCCAGGTCGGCTCGACGACGGCCACGGCGAGCGCCTCCGCTCCGTCCACCAGCGTCAGATGGGCGGTCGCCCCGATGTCCTCGGCCAGCGACCGCAGCGCCGGCATCGCCGCCTCGCGCACCAGCGGGTGCACCTGGCGGCCCAGCCCCAGCACCCCCAGTCCGACCCGGGCACGTCCGCCCAGGTCACGGCGTACGAGCGCGTGCTGCTCCAGCGTGGCGAGCAACCGGTACACCACCGTCCGGTTGACGCCCAGCCGGTGGGACAGCTCGGTGACGGTCAGCCCGTGGTCCGTATCGGCCAGCAGCTTGAGGACACGCAGTCCCCTGTCGAGCGTCTGGGAGGTCTCCGCGGTCACGACGCCCACTCCTTAGTGGTGAGGTCGACGGCCCCCTCGCGGCGGATGCGTCACCGAGTCCCGTCGGTCACGCGCTTCAGAGGCCGCCGATCGGCTGACGGCCCGGCCTTGTGCCCGGGCCCAGTCGCTTCACGGCTGCGCTCCGCGGCTGCGCTGCCACGGGGCGTGTGCGTAGCGGGACAGTAGCGAGCCGGTCCGCTCAGCGGAAGGCTCCGTCCAGAATCCGGTCAGTTACCGGAGAGAACTGACAGTGTTTGTCCTCATACGTACAGCACACGCCGTGGCCCCCTCACCCCACCGCGTCACTTCATGCGCGTCGCCCACTCCCGCACCTTGGCGATGCGCTGGCGCAGCTGCCCGGCGGTGGCCTCGGCGCTGGGCGGGCCGCCGCACACGCGGCGCAGTTCGGTGTGGATCACGCCGTGCGGCTTGCCGCTCTGGTGGACGTAGGCGCCGACCATGGTGTTGAGCTGCTTGCGCAGCTCCATCATCTCCTTGTGCGAGACGACCGGGCGGCGTTCGGCGGGCAGTTCGAGCAGGTCGGCCTCGTCGTCCGGCTTCTTGCGGCTGTGCGCGATCTGCCGGGCCTGCCGCTTCTGGAGCAGGAGTTGCACCTGGTCGGGCTCCAGCAGGCCCGGAATGCCGAGGTAGTCCTGCTCCTCCTCGCTCCCCGGGTGGGCCTGCATGCCGAACTCGGCGCCGTTGTACATGACCCGGTCGAAGACGGCGTCGGACTCCAGCGCCTCGAAGGGCAGCATGTCCTGTTCGCCGGTGTCCTCGTCCTGCTCCCGGTTCGCCTCGTCCATCTCCTTCTCGGACTCGGCGTAGGGGTCCTCCTCGCCCTCCTTCTTGGGCTTGTCGAGGACGTGGTCGCGCTCGCGCTCCATCTCGTTGGCGAAGGTGAGCAGGTCGGGCACGGTCGGCAGGAACACGGAGGCGGTCTCGCCGCGGCGCCGGGAGCGGACGAAGCGGCCGACGGCCTGGGCGAAGAACAGCGGCGTGGAGATCGTCGTGGCGTACACGCCGACCGCGAGGCGGGGCACGTCGACGCCCTCGGACACCATGCGGACGGCGACCATCCACCGGTCGGTGCTCTGGCTGAACGCGTCGATGTTCTTGGAGGCGCCGGTGTCGTCGGAGAGCACGAGGGTGGCCTTGGTGCCGGTGATCTCGCGGATCAGCTTGGCGTAGGCGCGGGCGGAGTCCTGGTCGGCGGCGATGACGAGGGCGCCGGCGTCCGGGATGGCCTTCCTGACCTCGGTGAGCCGCTGGTCGGCGGCGCGCAGCACGGCGGGCATCCACTCGCCGCGCGGATCCAGCGCGGTGCGCCAGGCCTGGCTGACGGCGTCCTTGGTCATGGGCTCGCCGAGCCGGGCGGCGATCTCGTCGCCGGCCTTGGTGCGCCAGCGCATGTTGCCGCTGTAGCTCATGAAGATGACGGGGCGCACGACGCCGTCGGCGAGCGCGGAGCCGTAGCCGTAGGTGTAGTCGGCGGCGGAGCGGCGGATGCCGTCGTTGCCCTCCTCGTACGTGACGAAGGGGATCGGGTTGGTGTCGGACCGGAACGGCGTACCGGTCAGCGCGAGGCGTCGCGTGGCCGGCTCGAACGCCTCCAGGCAGGCCTCGCCCCAGGACTTGGAGTCACCGGCGTGGTGGATCTCGTCGAGGATCACGAGGGTCTTGCGCTGCTCGACGCGGTTGCGGTGCAGCATGGGCCGGACGCCGACACCGGCGTACGTGATCGCGATGCCCTGGTACTCGCGGCTGAGCGGGCCCGCGCTGTACTCGGGGTCCAGCCTGATCCCGACCCGCGCCGCGGCCTCCGCCCACTGCTTCTTCAGGTGCTCGGTCGGCGCGACCACGGTCACCTGCTGCACGACGTGGTGGTGCAGCAGCCAGGACGCCAGCGTCAGCGCGAACGTCGTCTTCCCGGCGCCGGGGGTGGCGACCGCCAGGAAGTCCCGGGGCTGCTCCTGGAGGTACTTCTCCATCGCCCCCTGCTGCCAGGCCCGCAGCTTGCTGGCGGTGCCCCACGGGGCACGGCCGGGGAAGGCCGGGGAGAGGTGGTGCGAGGTGCTGGGGCTGGCGGTGGTAGTCACGGTCTCCGAAGGGGGTAGAACGGCTCGGCCACGTATGACAACCGGGCCACCCTACCGGCGACCGGAAGGTGCCCCGCCCGGACGGGGCCGCGGCGGGGCGGGGTGGGACCGAGGTCACACAGGGGTCAGGACAGTTCCCGCAGCGCCTCGGAGATCGCCTTGACCTCGTCCTCGGCGCCGGTGGCCACCGCGATCACCAAGCGCTCGGCAGCGTCGATGTCCGGACGCAGTTGCACACCGTTCATCGCCAGGAAAACGGCGCACGAGGTCCACGCCGTCCGCTTGTTCCCGTCGACGAAGGGACGGTTGACCGCGAGTGACTGCAGCAGCGCCGCGGCCTTGTCGAACAGGTCCGCGTACGCCTCCTGCCCGAACACGGCCGCCGCCGGGCGATGCACGGCCGAGTCCAGCAGTCCGGCGTCACGGACGACGACGTCCTGGTCGTCGACGGCAAGGTCGGCGATGGCGAGGACGTCCTCGGCCGACAGGTAGACGCAGGTCACTTGAGGCGCTCCAGCAACTCGGCCCATTTCGCGGTCTGCTCCTTGGCGGCCTTGCGGACGAGAGCCTCGTGCGCTGTGCGGGCCAGGTAGTCGTCCACGGCTCGGAGCAGTATCGCGTGCATGCTGACCCCTTCCTCCTCGGCGCGCAGCTTCAGGGCTTCCGTCTGGTCGTCGCGAAGACGCAGGTTCATGGCCATACCAAAACGGTACCACCAGACCGGGGTCAGTTTGGTACCACTCAGGAGAGAGTTCGTACCCGCGTCGCCACCCACGCCCCCACCAGAGCCACCCCCGCCATCGGCAGGAACACCGCCGCGAAGGCGGCCGGGTGGGAGCCGGTGGCCTCCGTGGCGGCGTGGGTGACCGTGCCACCGCCGAGGGCCGCGAAGGCCATGCCGCCCGCGGCCAGCAGGACCACGTTGGACAGGCCGTCGGAGATCTGGAGGGCGGCGGAGTTGGTGCCGGCCTCCTCGGGGGCGGAGAGCTGGAGCAGCAGCACGCTGGTGGCGGAGATCACCAGGCCCATGCCGAGGCAGCCGAAGCCCCACGCCACGGCCACCGTCCAGGCGGGCACCGCGTCGATCAGCACGCTCGGGGCGGTGGCGATGGCCGCCGCGACCAGCAGCATGCCCACCGTCATCAGCCGCTCCCGGTACGGCTCCACGCGCGGCCGGGACTGGAGCCAGGAGCCGGCCGCCCAGGTGGCGCCGCCCGCCGCCAGCGAGAGCCCGGCCAGTGTCGGGCTGAGCCCGCGCTGCGTGACGAGCATCAGCGGCACGAACGACTCGGCCGCGATGAAGGACCCCGCGGCGACGCCGCGCAGCAGCACGACCGAGGGCAGGCCGCGCGCCGCCCGGTAGGTGCCGCGCGGGAGCAGGCCGAGGACGGCCGGCACGAGCAGGGCCAGCCCGGCCGCGCCGGGGACCAGGGAGATCCAGCGCAGGTCCTGGGCGGCGTACTGGAGCAGGCCGGCGCCCAGGGAGATGCCGAGGGCGAGGCGGATGCGGCGGCCGTCGAAGGACGCCGGCGCCTCCGCCCCGGCCACCGGGCCCGCCGCCCGGCTGCGTATCTGGGGCAGCGCGAGCGCCAGCGGGAACACCACCAGCACCGGGATGCCGAGGAACACCCACCGCCAGCCCAGGTGCTCGGTGACGGCGCCCGACGCCAGCGGTCCGACGACCGACGGCACGACCCAGCCCGCCGCGAACGCCGCCATGATCGCGGGCCGCAGCCGTTCCGGGTAGGCCCGCCCGACGACGACGTACAGCGCGACGATCACCAGTCCGCCGCCGAGCCCCTGCACGGCCCGGCCGAGGATGAACAGCCACATCGCCCCGGCCGTCCCCGACAACAGCAGCCCGGCCGCGAAGGCGGCGATCCCGCCGGTCAGCGGACCCAGCGGGCCCCGCAGGTCCGACCACTGCCCGGAGAGCACCATGCCGAACAGGCTGGTCGTGAAGTACCCCGAGAACGCGAACGCGTACAGCGACACCCCGTCCAGCTCCCGCGCCGCGACCGGCATCGCCGTGCCGACCGCCGTCGCCTCGAAGGCGATCAGCACGACGACGGAGACGATGCCGATGCTCAGCGCCCGGTGGGCGCGGCTCAGCACGGTGTCGGAGGGGTCGGTGAACTCGGTGGCCCGGCCGGGGTCCGCGGGCTTCGCGACGTCGGTGTCGCGTGGGTCAGGGACGGTCATGGTCGCCAGCGTAAGGGCCGCAGCACGCGATGACCCCTGTCGGGAGACGGGAGGGGTCCGGGACCTTGGTCGTACGACGGCAGTACGACGGCAGCACGGCGGCCGTAGGACCGCGCCCCGTTCATGAACGGCGTGTGGCGGTCGCGTTGCGGCCCCCCGGAATCCCTTGAGCCCCTCTCCCGCCCCGCCGTACGGTCGGGTCACCGAGTTCGGCACGGACACCGACGGAGTCCGGAACACGGCCGTGTGCCCGAGTGGTTGAGGGGCTCGCCTGCAAAGCGAGTTACGCGGGTTCGATCCCCGCCACGGCCTCCGCTGCCCGGCCGGGCAGAGCGAAAGGGCGGCACCCCGAGGGGGTGCCGCCCTTTCGGCGGTCCGTCCCGCTTCCCGGCTCAGCCGGTGACCACCGCGGCCTGGGGGCGGATCGGGAGGCGGTTCACCGGGCGGCCCGTGGCCGCGCGTACGGCGGAGGCGACGGCCGCCGGGGAGGCCACCACCGGCACCGCGCTGACCGCCTTCGCGCCGAAGGGCGCGACCACGTCCCGTTCCTCGACGAGCTTCACGATGCGGATGTCCGGGGCGTCGAGGGCCGTCGGCAGGGCGTAGCCGGTCAGGTCGGGGTGGCGGACCAGGCCGCGCGGGGTGCGCAGGTTCTCCGTCAGCGCGATGCCGACGCCCTGCGTGACGCCCGCCTCGATCCGGGCGGCCAGCTGCGCCGGGTTCAGCACCCGGCCCACGTCCTGCGCGACGGCCAGCTCCACGACCCGTACCGACCCGATCTCGACGTCGACGTCCACCACCGCGCGGATCGCGCAGAAGGACATGCCGACGAAGGCGTCGCCCTGGCCCGCCTCGTCCAGCGGCTCGGTCGGGTGCGGGCGGCACTGGGCGGTGGCCCACAGCTCCTTGCCCTCCAGCGCCTCGGCGACGGTGGTCGACAGCACCCCGTCGTACGAGGTGATCTTGCCGTCGGCGATCTGGAGCAGCTCGGTCGACATCCCGAACTGGTGCGCCAGGGGCTGGAGGAGCTGGGTGCGGACCATCTTGGCCGCCCGTTCCACCGCGCCGCCCGACACCCAGGTGTGGCGGCCCCGGCAACCCGGGCCGGCCGGAGGCTGGTCGGTGTCGACGGGCGCCACGTGCACCTCCTCGACGCCGAGGATCTCCTGCACGATCTGCCGGGCCAGCGTGGTGAAGCCCTGGCCGGTCTCGACGGCCGCGCACAGCACCGTCGCCACGCCGTCCTGGACCTTCACGGTGGCCGTGGAGACCTCGTCGGCGCCCTCGGCGCCCAGCATGTGCACCATGCCGATGCCGTAGCCGACGCCCCGGCGCACCGCACCCGGTTCACCGGCGCCCTCGGGTCCGCCGGGCAGCAGCCACTCGTCCTCGGGCATGTCCTTGGGCAGGGCGGGCAGCGGGAAGTCCCGTACGGCCTGGAGCAGTTCGGCGACCGGGGCCGGGCAGGTGACCGTCTGGCCGGTGGGCAGCACGTCGCCGGTGGCCAGGACGTTGCGCAGTCGCACCTCGGCCGGGTCCAGGCCCAGCTTCTTGGCGATCTTGTCCATCTGGGCCTCGTACGCGGCGCAGACCTGCATGGCGCCCTCGCCGCGCACATGGCCGGAAGGCGGGTTGTTGGTGCGTACGGCCCAGCCCTCGACGAAGGCGTTCGGGACGACGTACGGGCCGCAGGCGAACGCCACCGCGGCGGCCAGGGCGTCGGAGGAGGTGTCGGCGTAGGCGCCCGCGTCGAGCAGGATCTGCGCCTCGACCTTGACCACCCGGCCCTCGGCGTCCGCGTGGTGGCGGTAGCGCAGGAGGGTGGGGTGGCGGTGGGTGTGACCGAGGAAGGACTCCTCGCGCGTGGCGGTCAGCTTCACCGGGCAGCCGGTCTTCAGCGCCAGCAGGCCGAGCGGCAGTTGGAAGCCCTGGTCCTCGCGGTCGGCGGTGGCGCCGGGCACACCGGTGACGACGATCCTCACCCGTTCCGGTTCGAGGCCGAAGCACGCGGCGGCCGCGTCGCGGTCGCCGTGCGGGTCGGTGGAGGCCAGGTACAGCTCCACGCCCCCGTCGGGACGCGGCACCGCGAGGCCCGCCTCGGCGCCGATGGGGGCCGGGTCCTGACGGCCGATGCGGTACAGGCCCTCGACGATGACCTCGCCGACCGCCTCCGGGTCGCCGTGCCGCAGCGGGATGTGCCGGATCAGGTTGCCGTCGGGGTGCAGCGGCTCGGCCTCGAAGGCGTGCTCGGGGTCGGTGACCGGGTCGAGCACCTCGTACTCGACGATGACGGCGGCGGCGGCCATCCGCGCGGTGTCGGGGTGGTCCGCGGCGACGGCGGCGATGGGCTCGCCGTGGTGGCGTACGACCTCGGAGGCGAACACGGGGCGGTCGGCCCGGCCGCGGCCGTGCAGCGGGGTGCCGGGCACGTCCTCGTGGGTGACGACCGCGCGGACCCCGGGCATCTCGCGCGCGTGGCTGGTGTCGATGGACACGATGCGCGCGTGCGGGTGCGGCGAGCGCAGGACGGCGGCCCACAGCAGGCCCTCGGCCCACAGGTCGGCGGCGTACGGGAAGGTGCCCTCGGTCTTGGCGCGGGTGTCGGCGGGCGGCAGGGAGGCGCCGATGCCGTGCGGCACCGGCTCGGGGCCCAGGGCGGCCTCGGTCGTTCCCGCGGCCTCGGCGGTGGCGGCTTCGTTGCTCACGCGTGGCCTCCGTCCGGGCCGTGGGACTGGTCGTCGTAGGGCTCCCCGTAGGGCTGGTCGCCGTAGGGGTGATCGCCGTAGGACTGATCACCGTAGGGCTGGTCGTGCGGCGCGGGCGCGTCCGGTGTCCCGGACGGCCCCGGGGGTCCGAACGCCGACGCGTTGACGCCGCCGGCGCCCGGGCCCGCCTGGTGCGGGATGCGGGGCTCGTCGGCGTCCGCCTCGGCCGCGTCGGCGGAGTGGGCCCGGCGCTCGGCGACGACCTCCCTGACCGCCTCCAGGACGCCCCGGTAACCGGAGCAGCGGCACAGGTTGCCGCACAGGGCCTGCCGAGCCTCCAGGTCGGTCGGCGCCGGGTTGCCCTCCAGGAGGTTGTGCACGGTCATCGCCATGCCGGGCACGCAGAAACCGCACTGCACCGCGCCGCACCGGGCGAGCGCCCGCTGCACGTCCGACGGCCGCCCGTCGGCGGCCAGGCCCTCGACGGTGCGCACCTCGCTGCCGGCGGCGGTGACGGCCGGGACCAGACAGGAGGCGACCAGCCGTCCGTCGACCTGGACGTTGCAGGCCCCGCACTCGCCCTGCGAGCAGCCGTCCTTGGCGCCCGCGAGGCCGAGCCGTTCGCGCAGCACGTACAGCAGGGACTCGCCGATCCACGCGTCGGTGACGGGGCGGTCGGCACCGTTGACGCGGAGCACGTAGGAGGCGAGGGGGCGCTCCTCGTGCGGTCCGGCGGGGGCCGGCTCACCGGGTGCCCCGGCGTCCGCCGGGGACTCCTGGCGCGGCTCGTCCCGCGCCGCGTGCGCGGCCACCGCGTCCGGGTCGGTGACGGGCTCTTCCCGGGCCTCCGGTCCGGATTCCGTCTCCTCGTCCCCGGCGGGCGCCGCGGGGGGCTCGGCGGGGACTCCAGCGGCCTCCTCGGCCTCGGGCTCGTCGCCGGCCCCCGCGTCGTCGACCGTCGCCTCGCCGGAGGCCGACTCGCCGGTGGTCTCCTCGGAGGCCGTCCCGGCGGATGTCTCCTCGGAGGCCGTCTCGCCGGAGGTCTCGGAGGAGGCCGTCTCGCCGGAGGTCTCGGTGGAGGCCGTCCCGGTGGTTGTCTCCTCGGCCGCTTCCTCCTCGACCGCCGCCTCGTCGGTCACTCCCCCGCCGGCCACCGGCCCGTCCGCCGACGGCGCCGACGGCGCGGGCCGGGCGGCGGGTTCCGCGGGCGCCTCCGGATACGCGTCGGCCGCCGGAGCGGGAAGGGACGCGGGTTCGGGGGAGGACGCGGACGGCGCAGGCGCCGTCCCGGTGTCCCGGTCGTCACCGCCCTGGTCCGGTCCGGCCGGGCGCTGCGCCCACGGCTGGGTCGCCCAGGGCGCCGGGGCGCCGCCGGGGAGGGTCGCCGGTGCGGTGCCGCCCCACTGCTCGGCCAGCGACGACGCGGTGAACTCGCCCGACTCGTCCGGGAGGTCGTCGTCGGCGACGGGGATGGACCACTGTCCGGTGACGTCGTGGCCGGGCGCTCCGTGCCCCGGCCCGGCGGCCGGTGCCGGTGCCGCGTTCTCCGCCGCGGCGTCGGAGAAGTCCCACTGGCCGGTGGCGCCCGGGTGGTACGTGAACCCGTCGCCGTGCCCGGCGTTCACGTCGTACCCCGCGGCCTGGCCGTAGGGGTCCTGCTGCGCGTACCCGGTGTGCTGCCCCGCGGCATGCCCGTGGGCGCCGTACTGCTCCCCGGCGTCCGGGGCGTGCCACTGCGTGCCGTCGACGGGTGCGGACGGCATCGCCCAGCTGCCGGCGGCCGCCGGGTCGGTCCCGGCGGTGGTGGCGGGCGCGACCGTGATCTGCGGCGGCACGTAACCGTGCCCGGGCGCGGCGAGCGGGCTGTCGGACGACGCCATCAGCGCGTCGACGCCGCCCTCGGGGAGCTTCACGAAGGCGGTCGCGCCGTCGTCGTAGTCGCCCTGGGGCAGCGGGTCCCAGCGGCCGCCGCCCTGGGGCGTGCCCTCTCCGTGCTGGTCGTCGGTCACGACAGCGCCCTCCCCAGTGCTCGTCGGGCCAGCGCGGCGACGGTGCGCCGCAGGTGCAGTACGGCGGGCGGGAGCTGTGGCACGGAGCCGTCCTCGGCCGGGGCCGGGTCGGGGACGCAGGCGGCGGCGACGTACTCGCCGAAGGCGCTCAGCGCCTCCGGGACGATCGCGCGGCCGTTGTCCCAGTCGATGAGCGAGGCCACCCACTGCTCGGCCTCCAGGGGCCGCAGCGGCATCGGCGCGATGGCGCCGACCGCGCAGCGCACACCGCGCCGGGCGGGGTCGAGGACCAGGGACACGGACGCCGTCGCCCGGCCCGGCCCGGTCCGGCCGGTCGCCTTGAGGAAGACCTGCGGCGCGTGCAGCAGCGGTACGCGCACGTAGCCGATGAGCTCGCCCGCGCGGAGCATCTCCATGCCGGCCAGCAGGTGCGCGACCGGCGTCTCCCGGCGGGCCCCGCCCGGGCCCGCGATGATCAGCGTCGCCTCCAGCGCGGCCAGCACGGGAAGCGCGTCCCCGGTGGGGGCGGCGGAGGCGATGTTGCCGCCCAGGGTGCCCGCGTTGCGGATCTGCGGCGGGCCGGCGGCGCGCGCGGCGGCGGCGAGCGCCGGGATGAGCGCGGCGAAGTCGGGGCGGCCCATGCGGGCGTGCGTGAGTCCGGCGCCGAGCAGCGCGTGACCGTCCTGGTACTGCCAGCCGCGGATCTCGCTGATGCGGCCGAGGCCGACCAGCGCGGCGGGCCTGAGCTGCCCGGAGTTGACGGCGGCCATCAGGTCGGTGCCGCCCGCGACCGGCACGGCGGCGGGCATGGCCGCGAGCGCCGCCACGGCCTCGTCCAGGGTCGTGGGCAGCGTGACGGCCTGCGCCGCCTGCGGTGCGTGCGTGGTCAAACCGACTGCCCCTTCCCGCTGTCCCACCTGGTCCCACCCGTGTTGCCGTACGGTACGACCTGACAGGGCGGACGTGGCAACTCTGGCACATCTTCGCAGGGCCCGGACGCGGGGGTCCGCCAGGAGGCATTCGCCCACCTCGTCGGCGAGATGGTCCGCTTCCGCCCGGGATTCCCGTTGACCGGCGGTGCGGGCGGGTTGTCACTCTTCGGTGACGTTTCGGGGCTTTCCCCTTACGCGTTCGGCGGTGGTCCGTCGATCGGCCGGCCGAGCACACCGGGCCGTCGCTGCCAGGGCAGGGGTCCGGTGGGCGGCCGGTAGGCGACGCCCAGGGCGTCGAGCCGCCGGTAGTGGGCGGCCATCCGCCGCTCGAAGTCGGCGAAGTCCCGTTCGCCCGGGGCGGGCAGGGCGCTCCAGGCGACCTCGGCGAAGGCGGCGAGCCTCGGAAAGACCTGGTAGTCCACGCGTGCCTGGTCCTCCATCACCTCGGTCCACACGTTCGCCTGGGTGCCGAGCACGTGCGCGGCCTCCTCGGGCGTCAACTCCGGTGGAACCGGCTCGAAGCGGTAGACGTCCTCCAGGGTGCGCACGTAACCGATCGGCACGGGCTCGTCCTCGCCCGCGTCCTGCCGGTGGTCCAGGTACACCTGCTGCTCGGGGCACATGACCACGTCGTGCCCCGCGCGCGCGGCGGCGATCCCGCCGGCGTACCCGCGCCAGGACGACACGGCCGCGCCCTCGGCCAGTCCGCCCTCGAGGATCTCGTCCCAGCCGATGAGCCTGCGCCCGCGCGCGGTCAGCCACCGGTCGAAGTGCCGGACGAACCAGGCCTGGAGCTCGTCCTCGCCGGCGAGTCCGAGCTCCCTGATGCGCGCCTGCGCGGCGGGCGAGCGCCGCCACTGCCCCTTGGGGCACTCGTCGCCGCCGATGTGGACGAACTCGGAGGGGAAGAGGTCGAGGACCTCCTCGAGGACGCCCTCGTAGAAGCGCAGGGTCCCGTCCGTGGGCGCCAGGACGTTCTCGCTGACGCCCCAGGTGTCCCAGACGGCGAGGGAGGCGGTGTCGACGACGTCGGTGTTGCCGAGTTCCGGGTACGCGGCGATGGCTGCCTGCGAGTGCCCGGGCACGTCGATCTCGGGGACGACGGTGATGTGCCGTTCGGCGGCGTAGGCGACGATCTCCCGGATGTCGTCCTGGGTGTAGTGGCCGCCGTGCGGCTTGTCCTCCCACAGCGGCGACGCCCGGTGCCCGTACTTGGTGCGCGCCCGCCAGGACCCGGTCCCGGTGAGCTTCGGGTACCGCTCGATCTCGATCCGCCAGCCCTGGTCGTCCGTCAGGTGGAAGTGGAGGACGTTGAGTTTGTGGGCGGCCATCAGGTCCAGGTGGCGCAGGACGCCGTCCTTCGGCGTGAAGTGCCGGGCGACGTCCAGCAGCAGGCCGCGCCAGCGGAAACGGGGCGCGTCCTCGACGACCTGCCGCGGGACGCCGAGGGTGAGCCCCGGCCGCACGGGCGCCCGGCGGAACGCCTCGGGCCCGAGCAGCTGGCGCAGGGTCTGGGCGCCCCAGAAGACGCCCGCGGGGTCGCCGCCGCGGATCTCGACGCCCCGGCCGGCGACCGCGCTCAGCCGGTACGCCTCGGGCTCCAGCGCGTCGTCCAGCAGCAGCCGTACGCCGGCGGCGTCCCGCGGTCCCGGCCGCAGCGGCAGCGCCAGGGCGGCGCCGAGCGTGGCGCGCAGCCAGCGTTCCGTGGTCTCCGTGCCGGGAGCGGCCCACAGGGTGGTGTCCCGGTCGATCGGGACAGCGTGGCGCGCGGAGCCCTCGACGGAGCGCGGCGCCGGAATCAGTTCGGTGGTCGTCATCACCGTGGATGCTGCCATCCCCCGGCCCCGCGGGGAACGCCGGCGACCGGGGAATGCGCGACACGCGTGCGCGACACCCGTGCGGGACACGCGCGTGGGACACGCGAAAGCCCCCGGAGCGCGCGCGGACACGCTCCGGGGGCCGGAAGACCGGTCGGACGGGGGCGTTACTTCTTGTCGCCGCCCTTGCCCTGGTCGCCACCGGCGCTCATGGACTCGTAGATCTCCTTGCACATGGGACACACGGGGTACTTCTTCGGGTCGCGGCCCGGTACCCAGACCTTGCCGCACAGCGCCACGACGGGGGTGCCGTCGAGGGCGCTCGCCATGATCTTGTCCTTCTGGACGTAATGGGCGAAGCGCTCGTGGTCGCCGTCACCGTGGGACACCTGCGGCGTCGGCTCTACGAGGGTTCCCGTACCAGTCCCGCGCTCGGGCTCGAGAGTGCTCATAAACGCCAAGGGTACTGAAGCTCACACCCTTCAGTTGAGCGAAGGGTCGTCCGGATACGTCGCCACCATCGCCAGTTCGCTGCGCTGGCGGCGCAGGACCTCGCGCCAGAGCCTCTCCGGGAACGGGGAGGAGATGTCACCCGGTTCGGACTCGACCACGTACCAGGCGCCCTCCGTCAGCTCGTCCTCCAGCTGACCGGGGCCCCAGCCGGCGTACCCGGCGAAGATGCGCAGGGCGCCCAGGGCGGGGGCCAGCAGCTCCGGCGGCGCCTCCAGGTCGACCAGGCCGATGGCGCCGTGCACCCTGCGCCAGCCCAGCGGCTCGGCCTCGCCGGACGCGCCGCCGGGGACGACGGCGACCCCGAGGGCGGAGTCCAGCGACACCGGGCCGCCCTGGAAGACGACCCCGGGCTCACCGGCGAGGTCCGCCCAGCCCTCCAGGATGTCGCCCACGTCGACCGGTGTGGGACGGTTGAGGACGACACCGAGGGAGCCCTCCTCGTCGTGGTCGAGGAGGAGCACCACCGCACGCTCGAAGTTCGGGTCCGCCAGGGCGGGCGTTGCCACGAGCAGCCGCCCTGTGAGCGAGGACACCTCGGTCATGCCAGACATGATCCCGCATGTTCCCCTCCCGTGGGGAGGCAACCGGGGGCACGGGAGTGAACGAGCCCACTGCCGGTCCCCGCCCGGTGACCGCACGTGCCCGCCGCGGAACCCTTCGTGTCGTGACGCGTCCACGGCGCCGTCGGACCCTCCACGGGCTTACGGAAGGGTGGTCGAGGGCGACTACCCTTTCCCTCCTGGCCCCTGCCCCACCCCACGGAACGCGAGATTCATGACCGTCAACGGCGCTGATGACGTACTGCTTGTCCACGGCGGAACCCCGCTGGAGGGCGAGATCCGGGTCCGCGGTGCGAAGAACCTCGTGCCGAAGGCCATGGTCGCCGCCCTGCTGGGCAGCGCGCCGAGCCGACTGCGCAACGTGCCGGACATCCGCGACGTGCGGGTCGTACGCGGACTGCTGCAGCTGCACGGGGTCACGGTCCGTCCGGGCGAGGAGCCCGGTGAGCTGGTGCTCGACCCCTCCCACGTGGAGAGCGCGAACGTCGCCGACATCGACGCCCACGCGGGCTCGTCGCGCATCCCGATCCTGTTCTGCGGCCCGCTGCTGCACCGCCTCGGGCACGCCTTCATCCCCGGCCTGGGCGGCTGCGACATCGGCGGCCGGCCCATCGACTTCCACTTCGAGGTGCTGCGGCAGTTCGGCGCGAAGATCGAGAAGCGCGCGGACGGCCAGTACCTGGAGGCTCCGCAGCGGCTGCGGGGCACCAAGATCCGGCTGCCGTACCCGTCCGTCGGCGCGACCGAGCAGGTGCTGCTGACGGCGGTGCTCGCCGAGGGCGTCACGGAGCTGTCCAACGCGGCCGTGGAGCCGGAGATCGAGGACCTGATCTGCGTCCTGCAGAAGATGGGCGCGATCATCGCGATGGACACCGACCGCACCATCCGCGTCACCGGTGTCGACGAGCTCGGCGGTTACACCCACCGCGCCCTCTCGGACCGCCTGGAGGCCGCCTCCTGGGCCTCGGCGGCGCTGGCGACCGAGGGGAACATCTACGTGCGCGGCGCCCAGCAGCGCTCGATGATGACGTTCCTGAACACCTTCCGGAAGGTGGGCGGCGCCTTCGAGATCGACGACGAGGGCATCCGCTTCTGGCACCCGGGCGGCCGGCTGAAGTCCATCGCGCTGGAGACGGACGTGCACCCCGGCTTCCAGACCGACTGGCAGCAGCCCCTGGTGGTGGCGCTGACGCAGGCCACGGGCCTGTCCATCGTCCACGAGACGGTCTACGAGTCCCGGCTCGGCTTCACCTCCGCGCTCAACCAGATGGGCGCCCACATCCAGCTCTACCGCGAGTGCCTCGGCGGCTCGCACTGCCGCTTCGGGCAGCGCAACTTCCTCCACTCGGCCGTCGTCTCCGGCCCGACCAAGCTGGAGGGCGCCGACCTGGTCATCCCCGACCTGCGCGGCGGCTTCTCCTACCTGATCGCCGCCCTCGCGGCCCAGGGCACGTCCCGCGTCCACGGCATCGACCTGATCAACCGGGGCTACGAGAACTTCATGGAGAAGCTCGTGGAGCTGGGCGCGAAGGTCGAACTCCCGGGCAAGGCGCTGGGCTGAGCGACCGCGAACACGCCGATGGGGCGGTCACCCGGACTCGGGTGACCGCCCCATCGGCGTTGTGGTGAACGCGCCCCGAAGGGGCGCGGGGCTGTATCGATGTGCGGCTCCGCCGCGCGGGCGCGACCAGCCGCGTACAGCCCCGCAGGCGCTCACGGCGCCAGGCCCTGACGGCGCTCAGGCGCGCTTACTTGCCCTTCGCGGCTTCCTTGAGCTTGGAGCCCGCGGAGACCTTCACGCTGTAACCGGCCGGGATCTGGATCGGCTCGCCGGTCTGCGGGTTGCGGGCGGTGCGAGCGGCACGGTGCGTGCGCTCGAAGGTCAGGAAGCCGGGGATGGTGACCTTCTCGTCGCCCTTGGAGACGATGTCGCCGACGACCTCGGCGAACGCGGCCAGCACGGCGTCGGCGTCCTTGCGGGTCACCTCGGCGCGGTCGGCCAGCGCGGCCACCAGCTCACTGCGGTTCATGTTGTTACTCCCGTGTTCTTCTTGCCGTTGAGGCGTGCCACGCGGCGGAGCCGCATGCGGGCACAGCGAAAGCCGATGCTGCCAGGGACCTCGGACAGTTCCCTCACCCGGGCCCGTCGTCGGGCCCTCGCGCCCAGACAGGCATCCTGCCTGCACCTGCGGCGGTAATGCCAATCCGGCACCCCTCAGGAGTCGTGAGAACACCCTGGGGAGTCATCGGGGAGGGCCTGGGCCCTGGTCTGGCGCCACCCTAGAGGGCGCTTCGAGGCGCTCCGTCCCGCGACGCGCCGGTACGGCGGCCCGTCGTGGCGATCCTCACAGCCACCGCACGGGCCACCGCACCCCGGTCCGGGGGGCCTCCGGAGAGCCTACGAGGCCGCGCCGACGGCCTTGGCCGCCTCGCGCACGGCGCCCGCGACGGCACCGGCGACCTTGTCGTTGAAGACGCTCGGGACGATGTAGTTCGGGTTCAGCTCGTCCTCGGTCACCACGTCCGCGAGGGCCTGCGCGGCGGCCAGCATCATCTCGGTGTTGACCGTGCGGGACTGGGCGTCCAGCAGACCGCGGAAGACGCCCGGGAAGACCAGCACGTTGTTGATCTGGTTCGGGAAGTCGGAGCGGCCGGTGGCCACGACCGCCGCCGTCTGACGGGCGATCGCCGGGTCCACCTCGGGGTCGGGGTTCGCGAGCGCGAACACGATCGCGTCGTCGGCCATGGCGGCCACGTCGTCGCCGTCCAGGACGTTGGGGGCGGAGACGCCGATGAAGACGTCGGCGCCGTGCACCGCTTCCTTCAGCGTGCCGGTCAGGCCCTCCGGGTTGGTGTTGTCGGCGATCCAGCGCAGCGCCGACCCGGGCGCCGCGTCGACCAGGTCGGCGCGGCCGGCGTGGACGACGCCGTGGATGTCGGCGACGACGGCGTTCTTGACGCCCGCGGCGAGCAGCAGCTTGAGGATGGCCGTACCGGCCGCGCCGGCGCCGGACATGACGACGCGCACCTCCTCCATCGGCTTGCCGACGACGCGCAGCGCGTTGGTCAGGGCGGCGAGGACGACGATCGCGGTGCCGTGCTGGTCGTCGTGGAAGACGGGGATGTCGAGGGCCTCGCGCAGCCGGGCCTCGATCTCGAAGCAGCGGGGCGCGGAGATGTCCTCGAGGTTGATGCCGGCGAAGCCCGGGGCGATGGCCTTGACGATCTCGACGATCGCGTCGGTGTCCTGGGTGTCGAGGCAGATCGGCCAGGCGTCGATGCCGGCGAAGCGCTTGAACAGGGCCGCCTTGCCCTCCATGACCGGCAGCGCGGCCTTCGGGCCGATGTTGCCGAGGCCCAGCACCGCCGAGCCGTCGGTCACGACCGCAACGGAGTTGCGCTTGATGGTCAGGCGGCGGGCGTCCTCGGGGTTCTCGGCGATGGCCATGCAGACGCGGGCCACGCCGGGCGTGTAGATCATGGAGAGGTCGTCGCGGTTGCGGATGGGGTGCTTCGACGCCATCTCGATCTTGCCGCCGAGGTGCATCAGGAACGTACGGTCGGAGACCTTGCCCAGGACGACGCCCTCGATGCCGCGCAGCTGCTCCACGATCTCGTCGGCGTGGGAGGTCGAGCCGGCCGCGATGGTGACGTCGATGCGGAGCTTGTCGTGGCCGGACGCCGTGACGTCGAGGCCGGTCACCGAGCCGCCGGAGGACTCCACGGCGGTGGTGAGCTGCGAGACGGCGGTTCCGCTCGCGGGCACCTCCAACCTGATGGTCATCGAGTAGGAGACGCTGGGCGCCGTTGCCATGGCCGACTTCCTCTGCTTTCACCGTGTCGCGTGTTGTGCCGTCCGATCGTCGCACCTACCACCGGGTACGTGGTAGCCGCCCCGGATTGCGAACGTTGTGTTCGCGCGCCGCCCGACCGGAGGAGACTGCTTTCGGAAAACGACTTCCACCATACGAGAAGTTGAGCGTCGGCGGAAGAGGTTCCCGGGAGCGGCGGTCCGGCCCCGGAAAGAAGTCGCGGGACGGGAATTGTCTTGCCGGAATCGTTTGTTACCTTGGACGTGGCACCGGCTCGATCCAAGCCCCCGGGCCCAACCTTCGTCGCTACGAGCGACCACTTGCCGCGAGGCGAGCATGGCGGGTCGGTGCCACTTGATCATCGCGGAGGCCCGCGCCGGACGACGGCTCGGGCCTCTCGCACATCTCCGTACCCTCAGTCCCGGAGCAGGTCCGGCACCCCGGCCGCGTCCGGCTCGTCCCGGTCGCACGAGACGATCGTCAGCTGCTGGGTGGCCCGGGTCAGGGCGACGTAGAGCACCCGCAGCCCGGCGGGCGACTCGTCCGCGATCTCGGCCGGCGAGACGACGACGGTCGCGTCGTACTCCAGGCCCTTGGCCTCCAGGCTGCCCAGCGCCACCACCCGGTCACCGAGCCCGGCGAGCCAGCGCCGGGCCTCCTCGCGCCGGTTCATGGCGACGACGACGCCGACGGTGCCGTCCACGAGGTCCAGCAGCCGGGCCGCCTCCGCCCGCACCGTCTCGGCCGGGGAGTCCGGGGCCACCGCGAAGCGCGGCTCCACACCGGTCGAGCGGACCGCCGTCGGCGCCGTGGAGCCCGGCATGGCCAGGGCGAGCACCCTGGCGGCCAGCTCGGCGATCTCGGCCGGGTTGCGGTAGTTCACGGTGAGCTCGAAACGGCGCCGGGGACGGGTGCCCAGGGCCTCGTCGCGGGCCGCCGCCGCCTCGTCGGGGTCGGACCAGGAGGACTGGGCCGGGTCGCCGACGACGGTCCACGTGGCGTGCCGGCCGCGGCGGCCGACCATCCGCCACTGCATGGGCGTGAGGTCCTGCGCCTCGTCGACGATGACGTGCGCGTACTCGGTGCGCTCCTGCGCGAGGCGCTCGGCGCGCTCCCGCTGGGTCTCCTCGCGCCGCGGCATCAGCTCCTCGAGGCCGGTGAGCTGGTCCAGCGGGTCCAGCTCGCGCCGCTTGCGGGGGCGGGCCGGGGTGCCGAGGACGGCCTGGAGCTCGTCGAGCAGGGCGATGTCGTGCACGGAGTGGCCCTCGCGGCGCAGCGACCGGGCCACCTTGCGGACCTCGCCGGGGTTGAGGATCCGCCGCGCCCAGCGGCCCAGCCGCTTCTCGTCCGCCATGGCCGCCAGCACGGCGTCGGGCGTCAGCTCCGGCCACCAGGCGTCCAGGAAGGCGATGAAGGAGTCCTCGGAGGTGACGTCCTCGTCGAAGGAGGAACGCAGCTCGGCGGCCAGTTCCGGGTCGCTGTGGCGGCCGGCCGCACCGGACTTGCCCCACAGGGCGTCCAGCAGCAGCCGGCGGGCGCGGGGCCGCAGCAGGTTGACGGGCGCCGTGCCGCCGAGCACGGTCTGGCGGACGGCGGCCAGCTCCTCCGCCTCCAGCTCCAGGCGCCGGCCGAAGGCGACGACCCGCAGCAGGGTCGGCGAACCCTCCGGCTCCAGGGCCCCGCGCGCGGCCTTGCGCAGCACCTTGAGCATCCGCGAGGAGCCCTTGGCGCGGGCGACGGCCGGGGAGTCGTACAGCGTGGCCTCGGCACCGTCGACGAGGGATCCGATGGCGCGGATGGCGACCTGCCCCTCCTCCCCGAGGGAGGGCAGCACGCCCTCGGTGTACGCCACGAGCAGCGGGGTCGGCGAGACGATCAGGATGCCGCCCGAGTAGCGGCGCCGGTCCTGGTAGAGCAGGTACGCCGCCCGGTGCAGGGCGACGGCGGTCTTGCCGGTGCCGGGGCCGCCCTCGACGTACGTCACGGAGGCGGCGGGGGCGCGGATGACCAGGTCCTGCTCGGCCTGGATGGAGGCGACGATGTCCCGCATGCTGTGGGTGCGGGCCTGGCCGAGGGCGGCCATCAGGGCGCCGTCGCCGATGACGGGCAGCTCCTCGCCGTCCAGGTACGCCGTGATCTCGGGCCGCATCAGGTCGTCCTCGACGCCGAGGACGCGCCGCCCCTTGGAGCGGATGACCCGGCGGCGCACGACCCGGCCCGGGTCGACGGGCGTGGAGCGGTAGAACGGCGCGGCGGCGGGCGCCCGCCAGTCGATGACCAGCGGCGCGTAGTCCTCGTCCAGGACGCCGATGCGGCCGATGTGCAGGGTCTCGGCGATGTCGGCGGTGTCGTCGGGCCGTACGGCGCCCTCGGCGGGCTCGACGGCCGTGTACGCGCCGTCCGCGCCCTTCTTGCCGTCCTTGCCGAGGAGCAGGTCGATCCGGCCGAAGAGGAAGTCCTCGAACTCGTTGTTGAGGCGGTTCAGGTGGATCCCCGCCCGGAAGACCTGCGCGTCGCGCTCGGCGAGCGCGCCGGGGGTGCCGACGTGGCCGCGCAGGGCCGCGTCCTGCATGAGGAACTCCGCCTCGTGGATCTTCTCCTCGAGGCGGCGGTACACCCGGTCCAGGTGTGCCTGCTCCACGCTGATCTCTCGGTCGCGTACGGAATCGTGCACCGTGTCGACCGCCGAATCCTGTTGTGCCTGTGCGGCCACCGGGCCCCCTTCTGACGTGCTGGGCAGCCGTCAACCGTACGCGAAGGGGGGCCGGGAGGCCACGGGCGGTCCCGTGGAGCCAGGGCCTCTCGTTCGGATCATGCCGCGGACGCGGGGTCCGGCACGCCCGTCCGCGGCGTCGCCGTCACTCGCCGGCTCCCTTCTCCGCCCTGCGGCCGGACGCACCGGGCCCCGCTCACCGGCGTCGACAGGTCCCGCTGCTTTCCCGCGGCCCGGTCCGAACGAGAGGCCCTAGACGTCGACCTCCACGAGCCGCTCGCCGTCGAAGGTCATGACCTCGAAGTGGTCGATCTGGTTGGGTTCGAGGGCGGCGCCGCCGTGCACGTACAGCGGCTCCCCGGCCTTGTCGGAGGCGGCGCCCGGGATGCCGTGGCCCCGGTCCGGGACCGACCAGGAGCTGAGCGTCTCGCGCTCGCCGTTCTTGCCGACGGCGATCAGGGAGCACTTCTCGGGGCCCTTGACGTTCTTGAGCTCCAGGACCGCTTCGGTGCCCCAGGCCTTCCTCTCCAGGGCCACGGTCGCGCTGACCCTGGTGGCCGGGTCGGTCGCGCTGACCCGGTCGGGCATGGCGGCGAAGGCGGACGCGGCGGGGCCGCCGGTCTGCCGCGCCTCGGTCCGGTGGCCGCCGTCGTCACCGCCGCCGGTCGTCGCCACCGCGGCGAACGGGCCGCCGACGATCAGCGCGGCGGCGGTGCCCACCAGGTAGAGGTTGCGGCGGCGCTTGCGCGCGCGGCGCTGGGCGACCTCGTCGACGAGTCTCTCCACCAGCCGCGGACCGGGCCCGGCGGCCGGCGACTCGGCGACCGCGGGGGTGCCCGTACCCGGAAGGTCCGCGAGGGCGGCCAACACGGGCTCCATGCCGGCCAGTTCGTCGAGCTGCTGGGCGCACCACTGGCAGCCGGCGAGGTGCGCCTCGAAAGCGGTCGCCTCGGCGTCGTCGAGGATCCCGAGGGCGTAGGCGCCGACGGTCTCGTGTTCGTTCGGCACCGATGATCCCCGCATGGGGGCAGAGCTACCCGCATCGCCCGCGCCGAATCCCCGGAAACCCCCGTACCCGCTCATCACGCCGACACCCCCCGCTCCTCCAGTGCCAGCTTCATCGAACGCAGGGCGTAGAACACCCGGGAGCGAACGGTGCCGCTGGGTATGCCCAGTGTCTGCGCCGCCTCATTGACGGTACGCCCTTTGAAGTACGTCTCGACGAGGACCTCCCGGTGGGCCGGGGACAGGTCGTCGAGCGCGTCCGACAGCGTCATCAGCCACAGCGCCTTGTCGATCTCGTCCTCCGCGGGGATGACCTCCAGCGGCGACGGATCGACCTCCCGCGGCCGGGCCTGCCGGCTGCGGTGGCCGTCGATGACGATGCGCCGTGCGACCGTCACCAGCCAGGGGCGTACCGATCCGGTCGCACGGTTGAGCTGACCGGCGTTCTTCCAGGCACGGATGAGCGTCTCCTGGACGACGTCCTCGGCGCGCTGCCGGTCCCCCGCGACCAGCCGCAGCACGTACGCCAGCAAGGGGCCCGCGTGCTCCCGGTACAGGGCGCGCATCAGCTCCTCGTCGGGCTCCGAGGCCGACGGGGACATGCGATGCCGGGCCCTCGCACCACGCTCTCCGGCCACGACGGGATCCTTGCGCACGCCCACCTCCGATGTCCGGGGGTCCCCCCAGTCGGTCGCTCGCCCATCCGATACGGACGGGGGGAGCGGGGTGTTCACGGTGGGGCGGCGGTTTTCGCCGGGGCGGGGTGACGAAGGGGGCGGGGTCGGGCAGGGGGCGACACCCCGCCCGGCTCAGCGGGCGAGGGCCGCGCGGCGGCGGTGCCGGGCGACGCGTTCCCGGTTGCCGCAGATCTCGCTGGAGCACCAGCGCCTGCGGCGGCCCCGGGAGGCGTCCACGTACACGATCGGGCAGTTGTCGCCCGCGCACTGCCGCAGGCTCGCCCGCGCGACGGGGTCGGTGAGCAGGTCCACGGCGTCCCGGGCGAGCGCGCCGAGCAGCGCGGCGCACTCCGGAGGCGCCGTCAGCTCCCGCACCAGCGTGCCGTCCTCGCCGCGCACCGCCCGGGGCGCCGGGGGTGCGGCGCGGGCGAGGTCGTTGACGCGGGCGAGCGCGAGGTCGTAGGTGCTGCCGGGAGCCGGGCCGGGGCCGCGCACGGCGCGGGCGCGCACCAGGCGGGCGGTCTGGCAGCGCAGTTCGCGGAAACCGGCCAGCCAGGTCCCGTCCGCGTGGCCCAGGGGCGTGCCCGGCGGGACGATCCCGGAGCCGGCGATCCAGGCGCGCAGCACCGCGACGGAGTCGAGCCGTTCGACGGGGTGGGTGGTGGCGAGGAGGTCCAGGCAGATCCGCCCGGTGTCGAACCGCAGCTCGTGGGGGTCTGCCGCCGTACCCAGTGCCATGTTCCTGTCACCGCCTAGGGGTTGGCCGGTGGAGCGGGCCGGGGAGGGGAGCGGGAGACCCGCTCCCTCTACAGTGCCTGCCCGCCCACGCGCCCGGAACCCCTCGTACCGCCGGCGCCCGGACGCTCACGCATGCGCCCGCGCGTCCGGGCCATGTCCATCGCGTCCGTGCGCCCGTTGACTGGACGCATGGTGGACAGCACACAGGTGAGGAACGGGGCGGGGCAGGGCGGCGGACGGCCGTCGCGGGCCACCGCGGGGATACTGGTCGCGGCCACGGCCGCCGCCGGACTGATGGCCGGGACGTTCTACGTCTTCGCCTGCGCCGTGATGCCGGCGCTGGCCCGCAGCGACGACCGGGTCTACGTGGACGTGATGCGCAACGTCAACGACGTGATCCAGAACCCGGTGTTCCTGCTGGTCTTCATGGGGGCGCCGGTGCTCGCGGGGGCGGCGGCCTGGCGGCTGCGGCACACGCCGGGCCACCGGTGGGTGTGGGCGGGCGCGGCGGCGGGTGTCGCGGCCTTCCTGGTGACGGTGGTCTTCAACGTCCCGCTCAACGACGGGCTGGCGGGACCGGGCGACCCGGCGGTGCTGCGGGAGCGGTTCGAGGACGCGTGGGTCGCCTGGAACGTCGTACGGGCGCTGCTGTCGACGGCGGCGCTCACGTGCCTGGCCGCCGGCGCGGTGATCCACGGCCGCGCCGCCCGCAGGGGTGCCGAGGACGTCCTGTCGAGCGTGTGAGAGGCGGGCGTCGCGGGCCGGACGGCAGTCCGACGCCGGGATGCCGGTGGCGTCCCCGCCCGGATCCTCGCGATCGGAGCGGACGTCCCGGCAGGGCAGCGCGCGGACGGCGGGTCGCCGGGACGTCCGCTCCGATCGGCGCCCTGCCCGCCGCCTCGTCGCGGCGTCGGCCGGCCCGGGTGCGACGTCGGGTCAGTCGTCGGCGTACTTCGCGTCGGTGGCCGGGTCCAGGGCCAGGCGGTAGCCGCGCTTGACCACCGTCTGGATCAGCTTCGGCGTGCCGAGGGCGGTGCGCAGCCGGGCCATCGCCGTCTCCACGGCGTGCTCGTCGCGCCCGGCGCCCGGCAGCGACCGCAGCAGTTCGGCGCGGGGCACGACCCAGCCCGGCCGCCGGGACAGCGCCCGCAGCAGGGACATCCCGGCGGGCGGCACCGCCTTCAACTCCCCGTCCACCAGCACGGCGTGGCCGCGGATCTCCACCCGGTGCCCGGCGACCGGCAGCGACCGGGCCCGGGCCGGCAGCTCCTGGCACAACAGCTGCACGAGGGGTCCGAGCCGGAAGCGTTCGGGCTGGGCCGTGTCGACGCCGTGTCCCTGGAGCGGCACCGCGGTGACCGGGCCGACGCAGGCGGGCAGCACGTCGTGTCCGAGGGCGGCGAGCAGCTCCGGCAGCAGGCCGCGCTCCTCGGCGCGGCCCAGGAACGACGCGGCGGCGGGCGCGCTGGTGAACGTCACGGCGTCCACGCCCCGCGAGACGGCGGCGTCCAGCAGCCGGTCCACGGGCCCGAGGTCCTCCGGCGGCAGCCACCGGTAGACGGGCACCCCGACGACCTCGGCGCCGCCCGCCCGCAGCGCCTCCACGAACCCCGGCAGCGGCTCGCCGTGCAGCTGTACGGCGACCCGGCGGCCGTCGACCCCCTCCTCCAGGAGCCGGTCCAGCACCTCGGCCATGGACTCGGAGGACGGCGACCAGCGCTCCGTCAGTCCGGCGGCCCGGACCGCGCCCTTGACCTTGGGGCCGCGCGCGAGCAGTTCCACCGAGCGCAGCCGCTCCAGCAGGGCGTCGCCGAGGCCCCAGCCGTCGGCGGCCTCGACCCAGCCCCGGAAGCCGATGGCGGTGGTGGCCACGACGACGTCCGGCGCCCGGTCGATCAGCTGCTCGGTCGCGGCCAGCAGCTCGCTGTCGTCGGCGAGCGGCACGATCCTGAGGGCCGGGGCGTGCAGGACGGCGGCACCGCGCCGCCGGAGCAGCGCGCCCAGCTCGTCGGCACGGCGCGCGGCGGTCACGCCCACGGTGAATCCGGCGAGGGGACCGTGGTCCGGCTGCCGCTGTTCGTCGTCCATCGCTCTCGTCCCGGTCGTCGTACCTGTCCGTACGGCGGCCGAGCCTGCCAAGGGCGCGTGACGGACTCGGTTCCACCGCGTGTCACCAGTGTTACGTCATACGCGGGCGTAGCCGGCCCGGTCCTTCGCCTCCGCCGTCTCCGCCGTCTCCGCCGGGCCGTCCGGCATCCGTACGGCCGGGCGGCGAAGGTATACCGCCCAGGTGACGGCGAAGCAGACGGCGTAGTAGGCGAGGAAGGCGACGAAGGCGCCGGTGCCGGAGCCGACGGAGAGGAAGGACTGCCGGAAGGCCAGGTTGATGGCGACGCCGCCGAGCGCGCCCACGGCGCCGATCAGCCCCATCGAGGCACCGGACAGCCGCCGCCCGTACGCCACGGCCTCCTCGCCCGTCAGCCCCTGGGCGAGCGCCTTGTGCTGGAAGATCCCGGGGATCATCTTGAACGTCGATCCGTTGCCGAGCCCGCTGAGCACGAACAGCACGACGAACGCGGTCACGAACAGCGGGAGCGACTTCGCCATGCCGGCCGCGACGAGGACGGCGGTGGCGGCGGCCATGGCGACGAAGTTCCCCAGCGTGATCCGCGCGCCGCCGTACCGGTCGGCGAGCCTGCCGCCGAGCGGCCGGATCAGGGAGCCGAGCAGCGGTCCGACGAAGGTCAGGTACGCGGCCTGGAGCGGGGTGCGGCCGAACTGGGTCGTCAGCACCTGTCCGAAGGCGAAGCTGTAGCCGATGAACGAGCCGAACGTGCCGATGTACAGCACGGCCATGATCCAGGTGTGGGCGTCCCGGGCCGCGTCCTTGGCAGCGCCGGTGTCGTTCTTCACGGACGTGAGGTTGTCCATGAAGCGGGCGGCGAGGACGGCGGCCACCAGGATCAGCGGGATGTAGACGCCGAGCAGCACCCGGGGCCCGCCGCCCGCGCCGATGATCGCCAGCGCGACGAGCTGGATGACCGGCACGCCGATGTTCCCGCCCCCGGCGTTGAGTCCGAGCGCCCAGCCCTTCTTCCGCAGCGGGAAGAAGGCGTTGATGTTGGTCATGGAGGAGGCGAAGTTGCCGCCGCCGATACCGGCCAGCAGCCCGACCAGGAGGAACGTCGAGAAAGACGTCCCCGGCTCCATGACCAGGAAGGCCGCGACGGTCGGGACGAGCAGCAGCCCGGCGGAGACGACCGTCCAGTTCCGCCCGCCGAAGACCGCGACGGCGAAGGTGTAGGGCACCCGCACCACGGCCCCGACCAGCGTCACCACGGACGTCAGCAGGAACTTGTCGGCCGGCGTCAGCCCGTACTCGGGCCCCATGAAGAGCACCAGCACGGACCACAGCGTCCACACCGAGAACCCGATGTGCTCGGAGAGGACGGAGAAGAACAGGTTGCGCCGCGCGACCCGCTCCCCCGTCTCCTTCCAGAAGGTCTCGTCCTCGGGATCCCAGTGCTGGATCCAGCGGCCGCCAGGGACTGTCATGACGCCTCCACGCGCTCCGGGGCTCGGTCGCACCGAAGGTAGGGAGAGCGCGTTTCAGGCCGGTGGGGCTACGGGTGACCGGCAGGGAACGTCGCGCTCACCTCGCGGGACGGCGGGGTGAGAGGCCGGGAGGGACGATCCCCGGCGACCGGGACACGTGCCCGGCCCTGGACCATCGGTCCGGTCCCCGTCGCCCGCCCACTTCGGACCACAGCGGTTTCCCGGCGCTCCGCCCCCAGCATGCCGTCGCCGAGGGTCCGGCCGCCTCTCTCCGAAACCGTGAACACTTCGGGTCGAAGTGTTCACGGTTTTCGGCGCTGCCCCGGGCCCTGGGGCTCCACGGCCGGGTTCTGGGACATTCGCACCGATCGCCGCCCCTTCACCCCGGTAGCCGCCCGCTGCCTGGTAGTCACTGGGTCCGCCCGGTGTGCCGCCAGTCGACGGGAGCGTTCGTCCCACTCAGCGAGGGCTGCTGAGCCGGCCCGGCGTGCAGGCGAGGCGCCGGTGCGCCTCCCGCACGCCGGGGGCTGCTCGGCCGACCGCAGGGACCGCTTACTCGGGTCGTGGAAGCACGGCACCGGCGAAGAAGCGGGCGGCCCCACGGCCGCTCGTCAGCCCCGGTGCCCCGCCCCGGCCGACGCCCGCTTCCCGGCGGAGCGCTTCGTGCCGTTCGGCCACAGCCTCGGCTTCCGCTTCGCCGCCAGGTCCTCGATCCAGCCGACGGCGAGGACCATCAGGCCGATCAGGGGCCAGACGAGGGCGAACATCCACAGCGTGTACGCGCTGGAGAGGGCGTCCGACGCCCGCTCGCTCTGCATGAACGGCAGCCGGTACAGCAGGTCGATGATCGGCACCGTCAGCATGATCAGGAGGTTGTGCCAGAGGTAGATGGTGACGGCACGGTTGTTGGAGAGGGTCACCAGCCTGTCCCACTTGGCGAGCCGCCCCGGGAGTTCCTGCCAGGACGGGGAGTACTGGAGCAGGATGACGACGAAGCCGAACGACCAGGTGGCCTGGGCCAGCGGGATGTCGTTGAGGTCCCAGCCGTCGGGTCCCAGGTGGCCCGAGGCCCACCACAGGCCGAAGGCCATCACCAGGGCCGCCCCGGAGACGGCGACATAGCGCGGGATCCGCTTCAGCAGGCCCTCGTTGTGCGCGAAGCCGAGCACCCAGCAGCCGCCGTAGACCGCGAAGTCGGTGACGGCGTTGCCCGTCTCGCCGGGGATCTTCACCAGGCCCGTGCCGACGATCGCCGTCAGCCCCAGCGGGGCGAGCATCGTCGGCCAGGGGGCGCGGCGGAACGCCCACAGCAGCAGCGGGGAGGCGATGACGAACCACAGGTAGGCGCGCAGGTACCACAGCGGTCCCGCGGCCTGCACCGCCCAGGTGTCCTCCAGCAGGCCCGAGGGGGAGCCGCTGTGCCAGGGGTAGGGCGGGGCGCCGATCGGGATGATGTAGTTGACCAGCGAGAGCAGGCCCCAGACGCCGCCGTGGTCCGGGTCCTTGGACGGGTTCCAGCCGCTCGCGAACATCATCGCCAGCGCGACCACGCCGAACGCCCACATGGGCGGCAGGAGGCGACGGACGCGGCTGCGGATCACGCTCAGCGCCGGGCGCTTCAGCGAACGCGCCATCAGCGATCCGGCGAGCGCGAACATCACGCCCATCGACGGGAACAGCACCGACAGCCAGGCCCAGCCGAAGAGGTGGTACACCACGACGCGGACCAGGGCGATGGAGCGCAGCAGGTCGAGGTACCGGTCGCGGCCCGGCTTCTTGGGGGCCGGGGCGGCCGGCGGCTCGGCGACGGCCTCGGGCGCGGGCTCCGTCGTGCGCTGCTGCGGGACGGCGTAGGGCGCCCCCGGGGCGCCGCTTCGGTCCTCCGCGTACGGGGTGCCGCTCCAGTCCCCCGTCTGCGGGGTCGCGAACGGGTCCGTCCCGTACGGGGTGCCGTAGGGGCCGGCCGGTTCCGGGTTCGTCCCGGTACCGGCCGTGTATCCGTGGGTCATGCCACGGGCCTCCGATCATTGCCGCTGCGCGATCGCTGGCTCGGGACCGAGCCGCCCGGGGCCTCGACGACGCCGGTGCGGCGCAGCTTCTGCCAGCGCAGGCGGCCGCCGGTGAGCGCGGTGATCCAGGACTGGAGCAGCACGACGTACATGAGCTGGCGGTAGAGGATCTGCTGCAGGGGCAGCGAGATCAGATGGGTCATGCGTTCGCGGTCGAGGCGGAAGGCGTACGCCGCGCAGACCGCCTGGAGGAGCAGGACGCCCAGCCAGGCCATGATCGTCTTCTGCGTCGGGCCGAAGACGATGCCGTACAGCAGGAAGATGTCGATCAGCGGGGCCAGGAGCGGGGCCAGGACCATGAACAGGGAGACGAAGGGCAGGCCGACGCGGCCGAAGCGGCCCGAGGGGCCCCGTTCGATCACGGCGCGGCGGTGCTTCCAGATGGCCTGCATCGTGCCGTAGGACCAGCGGTAGCGCTGGGACCACAGCTGCTGGACGGTCTCGGGGGCCTCGGTCCAGGCGCGGGCGTTCTCGGCGTAGACGACGCGCCAGCCGGCGCGGTGCAGCGCCATGGTGACGTCGGTGTCCTCGGCGAGGGTGTCCTCGCTCATGCCGCCGATCGGCGCCAGCGCCGAGCGCCGGAAGGCACCCACCGCGCCCGGGATGGTCGGCATGCAGCCCAGGATGTCGTACATGCGGCGGTCCAGGTTGAAGCCCATCACGTACTCGATGTGCTGCCAGGCGCCGATGAGGCTGTCCTTGTTGCCGACCTTCGCGTTGCCGGCGACGGCGCCGACCTTCGGGTCGCCGAAGGGCTGGACGAGTTCGCGGACGGTGGACGGTTCGAAGACCGTGTCGCCGTCCATCATGACGACGATGTCGTGACTGGCGTTCGCCAGGCCCCGGTTGAGCGCGGCGGGCTTGCCCGCGTTCAGCTGGCGGATCACCCGGACATTGGGCAGGCCCATCGCCTCGACGATCCGGGCCGTGCCGTCACTGGAGCCGTCGTCGACGACGATGACCTCGACCGGGTGGTCGCTGGCCATGAGGGAACGGACGGTGTTCTCGATGCACTTGGCCTCGTTGTACGCCGGCACCAGCACCGTCACCGGTTCGGTGATCGGCGGGCCCCAGCGGAAGTTCTTGCGGCGGACCCGGCGGGCGTGCACGCCGGACAGCAGCAGCATCAGCACGAAGCGGCCGATGACCAGGGTGCCGATGATCGCGAGGCCCACCACCAGGCCGTCGGTGAGCTTCTCCGAGGCCTGGACCAGCCAGACCCAGGCCTTGCCCTTCCACAGGTCGACGCCGCTCACCGGGCTCATCGCGCTGGGCGCGTTCAGGGCCTCGGTGAGGTTGTCGAACTCGTAGCCCTGCTTCTTCAGGTCGGGCAGGAACTTGTCCAGGGCCTGCACGGTCTGGTGGCGGTCGCCGCCGGAGTCGTGCATCAGGACGATGGCGCCCTTGCCGCCGTGCGGGGTGGCGCGGCGGATGATCTCGTGGACGCCGGGCTTCTTCCAGTCCTCACTGTCGGTGTTGTTGACGACGGTGATGTAGCCGCGGGAGCCGATGTACTGGGTGACCGGCCAGGACTTGTCGTCCATGGCGTCGGCGTAGGAGGAGTACGGCGGGCGGAAGAGCGAGGTGCGCACGCCGGCCGCGCCGGTGATCGCCAGCTGGTTCTGCGACAGCTCCCAGTCGATGCGCTTCTTGGACTGGAAGGAGAGGTCGGGGTGGTTGAAGGTGTGCAGGCCGACCTCGTGGCCCTCGTCGACCATGCGCTTGACGAGGTCCGGGTAGCGGGAGGCCATGGTGCCGGTGACGAAGAAGACCGCGTGGGCGTCGTGCTTCTTCAGCACGTCCAGCACCCTCGGCGTCCACTCCGGGTCCGGGCCGTCGTCGAAGGTGAGGACCAGGCGGTGGTCGGGCACGCGCAGGCTGTTGATCTGGCCGCCGCGGGTGTCGATGACCGGGCCGCCCTCGAGGATCTCCTTGGGAACCTGGTCGGTGGCGGCGGGCGGCTGGACGCGGTGGTCGGCGAGGATCTCGCTGTGCACGTAGCCGCGCAGCATGAGCATCGCCACCAGGGCGACGAGGACGAGCAGCGGCAGCAGCAGGCGCAAGGGCAGGCGGCGGCGCCGGGCGCCGTCACGGGCGCCGCGGGCGGCGCCGTGACGGCGGGTGCGGGAGGCCATCAGAGGGTGTACTCCGGGGACAGGGAAAGGGACGTGGAGGTGTCGGCCGGTGCGGTGGCGACGGCGGGCGTGGCAGCGGTTCCGCCGTCCACGGGGGTCGTGTCGCTCGCGCCGTTCACGACGGTGCCGCCGCCGGGGTCGGTCGTGGTGCCGCCGTCCGTGGGCGTGGTCGGTTCGACCGGGGTCTCGCCGCCGCCCGCCGGGAGCGACGGCTCCGTGGTGCCGACGGGCGGCTGCTGGGTCGTCGCCGACGGGCCGGGCTTGGCCGTGCCGCCTCCGCCGCCCGGCTTCGGCCCGGCCTCGGTCGCGGTCGACGAGGGCGCGGGGTCGGCGCTGCCGCCCGGCTGCTTCGCGGTGGCGGAGGTGCCCGGCCTGGGAGCGTCGGCGCCGGGGGCCGTCGTCACGCCGGCGCCGGCCGAGGGGCTGGTCCGCGGGGCGGCGCTGCCGCTCGCGGAGGGCAGCGCGGGCTGGGAGGGCAGCGGGGTGGTGTCGACCTGGCCGGCCGGCTTGCCCTGTTCCTGACCCGGTACGGGCAGCCAGGGGGCGTTGGAGTTGCCGGACAGGAGTGTGGCGACGATGACGACGGCGTAGACCGCGCAGGCACCGCCGACGGCGATGCCGATGCGGCGGAAGCGGCGGCTGCGGCGGCCCGACTCGTCGACGAACACCGGTCCGTCGGAGCCGTCGGAGGCGGGGTGCTTCCCGGGCCCGCTCGTGGCCCTGCTCAGGACGCCGTTGCCGATCTGCACGGCGTCCAGCTGGACCGTCACCTCGTGCGGGTCGTGGGCGTGCTCGGTTCCGCCGGCCGTGGGGCCGTCCTTCGTGCCGGGCGCGTCCGCGTCCAGGGCGCCCGGTGTCTCCTGCCAGGGGTCGCGGAGCACCGCGGTGGCGGGGCCGGGCTCGGGGAAGGCGCGGGTCAGGGCCGCCTGGGCGGCCGTCGGCAGGACTTCCGTCCGGTCGGTGTCCCCGTCCCCGTACGGCGCGTCCCCGGGCCGGGGCTCCGGGCCCCGGCCTGTTCGCTTCGGACCTATTCGGTCCTGACCTATTCGGTCCTGACCTATTCGGTCCTGACCTATTCGGTTCGGGCGCACCGCGCCGCCGAAGAGGTCGACGCCCGCCTGGGGGCGCAGGACCTCCGTCGCGGCGGCGTCCGTGGTTCCGTCGAACGGCCCGGGCCCGCCGGTCGCCTTCGCGGGCGCCGGAGACGCCGCGACGCCCGGGAGGGCGTCGGCCGCAGGAAGCACCTGGGTGGCGTCCTGCCGCGGCTCCGGCTTCACGGGATCACGACCACCGGCCGTGGCGTCGGGCCACTCCGGTTGGGCGTCTTTTTGCCAATCACTCACGCGCACGCACTTCCCCCCAAGGGACAGTTCTGGGTGCGCATACGACTCCGAGCACCCGTCGGCCGAACCGGCCCCCACCAGGTTCGAGCGCCCCCTGTACCACACCGTCTCAAGCCAAGAATGTAGCGCACGCGGGGGACGTGTGGTTGCCACGTGGCGGTTAATGGACGGACATCACAGCGGCGTCACTGGCCGGAATCCACGCTCCGGCGGGCGGCTGGAGCCATCTGTTTTCGGCCGCGACCTGGGCGGCGGCCCGGCGCAGCGCGTCAAAAGCCGGATGCACCAGCCCCTTTCGCCAGACGAGGGAGACCGGCGACAGCGGGACGGGGTCGACGAGCGGACGCACCACGGTCGAGGCCATGGCCGGAAAGCTCACGACGGCGAGGACCGGGTTGCGCGCCTTGTCCATGATCCGCTGGAACTCCTCGTCCCCGACGGCCAGCGGAAGGGGCGGCGCCACCTCGATGCCGCGCCCCTCGAACAGCCGGTGTCCCAGGTCGGTCCACTCCGGTGTCCGCGGATTGCCGGCCCCGGCGTACACGGTCTCGCCCGCCAGTGCGGCGAGCGGCACCTCGGGCAGGGGGGCCAGGGGGTGGTCCTCGGGCAGGACGACCGCCATGGGCTCGTAGCGGACCGGCTGATGGCCGAGACCCGTCCGCAGCGCCGGGGGCAGGCCCGCGAACCGGCCGAACGAGGCGTCGAGCCGGCCGGCGAGCAGCTCGGCGGCGGCGCCGGTCAGCCCGCTCTCGTAGCGGGCCATGAGCTCCAGTTCGGGGGCGAGCCGACGGGCCCGCTCCAGGACCAGGCGCCCGGTGACCAGCCCGGGCGAGTTGAGGTCCACCAGCAGCGGGCGGGCCTGCCCGAAGGCGGCGAGGAGGTCGTCCTGCGCCTGGAGCACACGACGGGCGTACGGCAGCAGCCGCTCGCCGTCGGCCGTCGGCGTCACCTGCCGGGTGGACCGGACGAACAGTTCGGTGCCCAGCTCGCGCTCCAGGCGCCGCACGTCACGGCTGAGCGCCTGCTGGGCGACGTACAGGCGGGCCGCGGCACGGGTGAAGTGCAGCTCCTCGGCGACGGTGACGAAGGCGCGCAGGAGGCGTGGGTCGAGGTGGGCCGGTGCGGGCATCCGGCGAATTTACAACGGGAGTGCGTGAATGCACACGGAGAAGGTGTTGGACCCCGTGACCGGCCGCGGGCGACGGTGGCCGCATGCCGCGACCGACTCCCGGGCCCTCCCGCCCGCAGGCCCCCCTGCTCACCGTCACCGCCGACGCCCTCGTCGCCGCCGACTTCCGGCCGCGCACGCCGCGCAGGCCGCCGGGCCCGTACCGGCGTCTGCTGTCCGTGCCCGGGGCCCGCGCGTTCACGGCCGGGAACCTGATCGCCCGGCTGCCGATGGGCATGCTCAGCGTCAGTGCCGTCGTGATGATCGCCGGCACGCGTGGCTCGTACGCCCTCGCCGGTGCCGTCACCGCGACCGGGCTGGCGGCGACCGCGCTGGTCGCGCCGTGGACCGCGCGCCTCGTGGACCGGCACGGCCAGGCCCGGGTGGCGGTTCCGGCGACGCTGTTCGCGGCGCTCGGCTCCCTCGCCCTGGTGCTGTGCGTGCGCACCGGGGCCCCGGACTGGACCCTGTTCGCCGCGTACGCCGCCACGGCCACGACGCCCAACACCGGTGGCATGGCCCGCGCCCGCTGGGCCCACCTGCTGCGGGGCGACGTCGACGCCCTGCACACGGCGAACTCCTTCGAGCAGGCCACGGACGAGCTGTGCTACATGCTGGGGCCGGTCCTCGCGGCGTTCCTGTGCACGGCGCTGTTCCCGGAGGCGGGCACGCTGGTCGGTGTGGTCCTGCTGGTGACCGGCATCCTGCTGTTCGCCGCCCAGCGCGCGACGGAACCGCCGGCCCGGCCGCGTCCCACGGCGAAGGCGCCCTTCCGCGCGCCCGGCATTCCACCGTTGCTGGTGATGTGCCTGGCGACGGGCGCGGTGTTCGGTGCGATGGAGGTCGTCACGATCGCGTTCGCGGACGCGCGGGGGCACCGTTCGGCGGCCGGTGCGGTGCTGGCGCTCCAGGCGGCCGGTTCCTGCGCGGCGGGCCTGCTGTACGGCGCGCTGAAGCCGTCCGGACCGGCCGAGGTACGCCTGCCGTGGTGCGTGGCCGCGATGACGGCCCTGCTGACGCTGCCCCTGCTCGCCGCGTCCCTCACCGGCTCGCTGCCGCTGCTGGCGCTCACCCTGCTGGCCGCCGGGATGGCGACGGCCCCGACGATGGTCACGACGATGACGCTGGTCCAGCGCCGTACCCCCGAGGGCCGCCTGAACGAGGGCATGACCCTCGCGGTGACCGGTCTGCTCGGCGGCATCGCCTGCGGCAGCGCGGCCGGCGGCTGGACGGTGGAGCACGTGTCGCCCACGGCGGGCTACGGCGTGCCGGTCGCCGCCGCCGCGCTCGCCCTGGTGCCGGCCCTGCTGCCCCTCCTCCGACGGTCCCGCCCGGCCCGTCCGGCCGGCGTCCGGGCATGACGAAGGCCCCGCCGCTCGGGAGCGACGGGGCCTCGGCCCACATGGGAACTGTGGAGATGGCGGGAATCGAACCCGCGTCCAACGGTGCGGAAACAGGGCTTCTCCGTGTGCAGTCCGCTGCGATTTTCTCGGCCCCGGAGATCACGCGGACAAGTCTCCGACGGGCTCAGTCACTGTGTGGTTTCCCTTTTCACCCCGTGACCGGGATCAAGGTTTAGTCCCCTAGCTGATGCCAGGATCCGGGTCGGGAACAGCCCCGGGCTGACACTCCCTTGAGTAGGAGGCTCGCTTCGCTACCTGAGATCAGGCAGCGAGGGCGAAGGCCTGCTGGGAGGAATCGCGCTTGGAGTTGGCGATTATTTTTTTCGGCCTGTGGTTTACGAGATCATGGCCGCTTCCTCGACACGCTTCCCCTGTTTCGACAGCCGCTGTCGAAACCGATCATCCCCATGTTGATTTTTCAAACCCCTCCGGAGAGGGGGGCTCGCACCCGCTGTGAGGTGCGGATGCCATCGTACGTGACCAACACGCACCCGTGCCAGCCTATTCCCGGGGGTCAGGCCCGCTGCTTGCGGCGGATCGCGGAGATCGTCCGCTCCGCCTCGCGCCGGTCCTGCTTCTCGCGCAGGGTCTGCCGCTTGTCGTACTCCTTCTTGCCGCGCGCCAGCGCGATCTCGACCTTGGCGCGGCCGTCCTTGAAGTACAGCGCCAGGGGCACGATCGTGTGCCCGGTCTCCTGGGACTTCGACTCCAGCTTGTCGATCTCCAGGCGGTGCAGCAGCAGCTTCCGCTTGCGGCGGGCGCTGTGGTTGGTCCAGGTGCCCTGGCTGTACTCCGGCACGTGCACGTTGTGCAGCCAGGCCTCGTGTCCGTCCAGCTGCACGAAGCCGTCGACCAGCGACGCCCGCCCCTGGCGCAGCGACTTCACCTCGGTCCCGGTGAGGACCAGGCCGGCCTCGTAGGTGTCGAGGATCTGGTAGTCGTGCCGCGCCTTCTTGTTCTGCGCGATCAGCTTGCGCCCTTTTTCCTTAGCCATAGTGCCGCCCATTTTGGCACTACGGAGGGGGTCCGCGGGTAGCCGATTTACGCGGGGCGGGGCCGGGGCGGGCCCGGAGCGGCGCCTACCGGCCCAGTCCGCTGAGCACGGTCCGCGCCCGTTCCAGCGCGGCCGGGTCCGTCGGGTCGACGTCCAGGTCGGGCGTGATGCCCCTGCCGTCGACACCGCGGCCGGAGGGGGTGCGGTAGTGCCCGACGGTCAGTTCGGCGACCGAGCCGCCGGGGAGCCGGCTCGGCATCTGCACCGAGCCCTTGCCGAAGGTGCGGGAGCCGACGACGACCGCCCGGCCGCGGTCCTGCAGGGCGCCGGTGAGGAGTTCGGCCGCGCTCATGGTGCCGCCGTCGACGAGCGCGACCAGGGGTCTGGCGGTGTCGCCGCCGGGTTCGGCGTGCAGGGCCCGCTGGTCGCCGTCGACGTCGTAGGTGGCGACGAGGCCGCCGTCGAGGAAGGCGGAGGCTGCGGTGACGGCCTCGCCGACCAGCCCGCCGGAGTTGCCGCGCAGGTCGAGGACGACGCCGGCGCCGGACGGCACCCGTTCCACGGCCTCGCGCACCTGCCGTCCGACGCCCTTGGTGAAGGAGGCGACCTTGACGACGGTGACGCCGTGGGCGAGCGTGCGGACGGCCACGGGGTCCGTGGACAGCCTGGCCCGGCGGACGGTCTCGGTCCACGCCCGCGTGCCGCGCTCCAGGCCGAGCCGGACGGCGGTGCCGACGGGGTCCTCCTCGGCGTCGCCGCGCAGCATCGAGACGACCTCGGTGACCGGGCGTCCGTCGACCCGTTCGCCGTCGACGCTGCGCAGCCGGTCGCCCGCGCGGATCCCGGCATCGGCGGCGGGCGACCCGGAGCGCACCCCGGTCACCTCGATGCGGCCGTCGCGCTCGCGGCGCGCGGAGAGCCCGACGCCGGTGTACTGGCCGTCGAGGGCCTCCTCCAACTCCTCGTACTCGCCCCGGGAGTAGACGGCGCCCCAGCGGTCCCCGCTGCGGCTGACGGCGCGTTCGGCGGCCTCCACCGGGGACTCGCCGTCGGCCATCGCCTCGGCCGCCGCGCGGGCCACGTCCTCGTGGTGCCCGACGGGTGTGGCCGAACGGGCCTGGTCCGACGGTGACTTCCGGTCGGCCTCGGGGAACGAGCCGGTGGCCGCCCCGGTGACGAGTACGCTCGCGAACACCAAGGTCAGGGCGGCCCCGTGACGTGCGCGGCGGGGCTGACAGAACCGGTCACGACCTGACATGCCGGTGAGTCTAGGACAACGCGAGAGGGCCGGACGGCCGCTCGGCCGCCCGGCCCTCTTGGCATGTGTCACACCTTCAGATACTTGCGCAACGCGAAGAACGCGGCCAACGCGGGCATCAGCAGACCGATGGCCAGGATGAGCGGAAGCTTCGCCAGCAGAGGGCCCCAGCCGATGAAGTCGATCAGGGCCAGCTTGTCGGCCAACGCGAATCCGTGGTCGATGATGAAGTACCGCGTGGCCACCAGGAAGCCGCAGGCGACCGCGCCGCCGATCAGCCCGGCGACCGCCGCCTCCATGATGAACGGCGCCTGGATGTAGAAGCCCGAGGCGCCGACCAGCCGCATGATGCCGGTCTCGCGCCGCCGGCTGAACGCCGAGACGCGCACCGTGTTGACGATCAGCATCAGCGCGACGACCAGCATCAGCGCCATCACCGCGCGCGCGGCCCACTTCATGCCGTTGAGCAGCCCGAAGAGGTTGTCCAGGGTCCCCCGCTGGTCCGCGACGGACTGCACACCGCCCCGGCCGTTGAAGGCGGTCGCGATGACCTGGTACTTCTCCGCGTCCTTCAGCTTGATCCGGTACGACTCCTGCAACTGGTCCGGCGTGAGCGAGCTGGCCAGCGGCGAGTCGCCGAACTGCTCCTTGTAGTGCTTGTACGCCTCGTCCTGCGACTCGTACGTGACCTTGTCGACGACCGCCATCTCCTTGAGGTCGGCCAGGATCTGCTTCTTCTGGTCCTCGGTCACCGCGCCCTTGGCGCAGGCGGGGTCGGTCTTCGCGTCGCTCTTGTTGCAGAGGTAGATCGTGACGTTGACCTTGTCGTACCAGTAGTCCTTCATGGAGTTGACCTGGTCGCTCATCAGCAGCGTGCCGCCGAACAGGGCCAGGGACAGGGCGACGGAGACGATGACCGCGAAGGTCATGGTCAGGTTGCGGCGGAGACCGACGCCGATCTCCGAGAGCACGAACTGGGCGCGCATGGCGAGTGGTTGGGCCTTTCCGTGGATGCCGGTGCGGTCTGCGGTCTCAGTGCTGGTAGCCGTAGACGCCGCGCGCCTGGTCGCGGACGAGGCGGCCCTTCTCCAGCTCGATGACGCGCTTGCGCATCTGGTCCACGATGTTCTGGTCGTGCGTGGCCATGATCACGGTGGTGCCCGTCCGGTTGATGCGGTCGAGCAGCTTCATGATGCCGACGGAGGTCTGCGGGTCGAGGTTGCCGGTGGGCTCGTCGGCGATCAGCAGCTTGGGCCGGTTGACGAAGGCGCGCGCGATGGCGACGCGCTGCTGCTCACCGCCGGACAGCTCGCCCGGCCTGCGGTCCTCCTTGCCGCCGAGCCCGACGAGGTCGAGCACCTGCGGCACGGACTTGCGGATCTCGCCGCGGGACTTGCCGATGACCTCCTGCGCGAAGGCCACGTTCTCGGCGACCGTCTTGTTCGGCAGCAGGCGGAAGTCCTGGAACACCGTCCCCAGCTGGCGCCGCATCTGCGGCACCTTCCAGTTGGACAGGCGCGCGAGGTCCTTGCCGAGGACGTGCACCTGGCCGTGGCTGCACCGCTCCTCGCGGAGGATCAGCCGCAGGAAGGTGGACTTTCCGGAGCCGGAGGACCCCACGAGGAAGACGAACTCGCCCTTCTCGACCTCCAGGGAGACATCCCTGAGGGCTGGGTGGTTCTGCTTGGGGTAGACCTTGGAGACGTTGTCGAATCGGATCACGGATGCACCACGGGTCGCCGGGGGTAGATGAGCGTGACCATACGCGAACCGGGGAGCCGCCCGCAGTCGCCGGTCGGGGTTGAGCGGTAGTTGCACGTTTTGTCCCGGCCGCCGTCCGACGGGGACCGCGCGCAGGGGTTGCCGGAACCTGGCACAGTGGAAGAGGAACGTTCACGGTGCCGTGGGCGTTGTGGTGAGTGAACCGGTGGCAAGGAGGGCGAGGCGCATGACGTACGACCGGTTGGTGTGCGCGAACTGCGCGGCGCCCGTGAGCGAGGGCCGGTGCCCGGTGTGCCGGGCGAACCGCGAGCGGCTGCAGCAGGACAGTTTCCTCTCGGGGCTGAATCCGATGGCGCTGATCGCCCTGCTGGCGGTCCTGGTGGCGGCGGTGGCGCTGCTGGCCCACCAGACGGTGTAGAGCCCGGCGAAGACATGACAGGGGCCCGGAGCGGTTGCGCTCCGGGCCCCTGTGTGCGCTGTGCGCAGGCGTGCGGTTACCGTCAGGCGGCGGCGCCGCCGCGGCCGCCCGCCAGACGCGGGAGCACGCGGAAGCCGATGCCGCCGGCGATCATCGTGGCGGCGCCGATCAGCAGGAACGTGGTCTCCGCCGCACCGGTCTCGGCGAGCTCCTTGCCGTTGCCCTGGGCAGCGGTGCCGGAGGAGGCCTGAGCCGCCTCACCGGTGTCGGTCAGGGCCGAGGTGCCCTGGTTCTGGACGGCGGCGTTGGAGCCGCCGTCGGGCTTGGCGTTGCTGCCACCGCCATTGCCGCCGCCGCCATTGCCGCCGCCGTTGCCGCTACCGGGGGCCTCGGTGGGGTCGGTGGACGGGGTCGACGGCTCGCCGCCGGGGTTCTCACCGCCCGGGTTCTCACCACCGGGGTTCTCACCGCCCGGGTTCTCACCGCCCGGGTTCTCACCACCGGGGTTCTCACCGCCCGGGTTCTCACCACCGGGGTTCTCACCACCGGGGTTCTCACCACCGGGGTTCTCACCGCCCGGGTTCTCACCGCCCGGGTTCTCACCGCCCGGGTTCTCACCACCGGGGTTCTCACCGCCCGGGTTCTCACCGCCCGGGTTCTCACCGCCCGGGTTCCCGCCGTCGTCCTCGCAGTCCGGAGTGACGACGATGTCGCAGAGGGGACCGTCGTCGGCCTGGGCGACACCCGTCACCATCAGAGAGGCACCCGCAGCGACCACAGCGCCGGCTGCGATGCGTGCGACGCGGATCCGCGTCTTCTTCGTCATGTGTGTGCTACCCCCAGTAGCTGAATCGTCAGTGAGGCTGCGCGCGAGGCCGTGATCGACGGAGGTGGCTGTCACACAGAAAAATCCCCCGGTTCACATGCGCCCCAGAAATACGCATGCCGCGCCTCACCCTTACGAATGTTCAAAGCAACGTCAAGGCCGTTGCGCACGCGATGTCCCGGTAAGGAACGTATGCCGGACACAAAGGGTGTGAGTGTGATGTAAAACCCGGACATCGCCGACGAAGAAAAGGCAACCGCCGCCCGTGAGGCGGCAGTTGCCTTGTCGACAAAGCGTTATCGGCGCCGTGCGCTACTTCTCCCGCTGCTTGCGCCAGCGAATTCCGGCCTCCAGGAAGCCGTCGATCTCGCCGTTGAACACGGCCTCGGGGTTGCCCACCTCGTGCTCGGTGCGCAGGTCCTTGACCATCTGGTAGGGGTGCAGCACGTACGAACGCATCTGGTTGCCCCAGGAGTTGCCGCCGTCGCCCTTGAGGGCGTCCATCTTGGCCTGCTCCTCCTGGCGGCGCCGCTCCAGCAGCTTGGCCTGGAGGACGTTCATCGCCGTGGCCTTGTTCTGGATCTGGGAGCGCTCGTTCTGGCAGGAGACGACGATGCCGGTGGGGAGGTGGGTGAGGCGCACCGCCGAGTCGGTGGTGTTGACGCCCTGGCCGCCCGGGCCGGAGGACCGGTAGACGTCCACCCGCAGCTCGGACTCGTCGATCTCGATGTGGTCGGTCTGCTCGACCACGGGCAGGACCTCGACGCCCGCGAAGGAGGTCTGGCGGCGGCCCTGGTTGTCGAAGGGCGAGATGCGCACCAGGCGGTGGGTGCCCTGCTCGACGGAGAGGGTGCCGTAGGCGTACGGCACCTGCACGGCGAAGGTGGTCGACTTGATGCCGGCCTCCTCGGCGTACGACGTCTCGTAGACCTCGGTCTTGTAGCCGTGCTGCTCGGCCCAGCGCAGGTACATGCGCTGGAGCTTCTCCGCGAAGTCGGCGGCGTCCACGCCACCGGCCTCGGCACGGATGTTGACGAGGGCCTCGCGCGCGTCGTACTCGCCCGAGAGCAGCGTGCGGACCTCCATCTCGTCCAGCGCCTTCTTCACGGCCGTGAGCTCGGACTCGGCCTCCGCGCGGGTGTCGGGGTCGTCCTCCTCCTCGGCCATCTCGAAGAGCACGGCGAGATCGTCGATCCGGCCGCGCAGGGTCTCGGCCTTCCGCACCTCGGCCTGGAGGTGCGAGAGCTTGCTGGTGATCTTCTGCGCCGCCTCCGGGTCGTCCCAGAGGGAGGGCGCGGCCGCCTGCTCCTCGAGCACGGCGATGTCTGCCCTCAGCTTGTCGAGGTCCAGGACGGCCTCGATCGACTCCATGGTCGAGGAGAGGGACTTCAGCTCTTCGGATACATCGACGACTGCCACGCATCCAGCGTAACGGCTCCGCCCGGCGGTCCACGCCGGACCGTGGCGGGCGGCGGCGTGCCCGGCCTCACGGAGAGGCCGGTGCCGAGTTCCGCGTGTCCTGGGGGCCCGCGTCGCCCTCGTCACCGTTCGTGGCCAGCCAGGTACCGACGCCGATCGCCGCGACCAGGGCGACCGTGCCCGCGCCCAGTGCGAGCCGGCGGCGCCGTGCGGCGGCGCGGTTGCGGGCCGAGCCGGGGCGGGGGGCGCCGGAGGCGCGCGGGGCGCGGGCGGTGCCGCGGGCGCCGCCGGCCAGCTCGTCGGGGGCCGGTACGCGCATCGAGGTGTGCGTGTCGCGGTTGGAGTCGGCCGGCTTCGCGCCCGGCACCAGCGGCACCGCTCCCCGGCGCCGGACCGGCTGCCCGGCGGGCGCGGGCGACGCGGGGGCCTCCTCGGGCGCGTCCTCCTCGTCGTCCGCGCCGGGCTCGTCCACGTCCAGGGGCGCCATCCCGGCCAGCATCGGCAGCAGCTCGCGCAGCCGGGCGCCCAGCTCGGAGGCGCGCAGCCGGGAGGCCGGGGCCTTGGCCAGGCACTGCACGAGCAGCTGCCACAGCTCGTCGGGGATGCCGGGGAGGGGGACGACCGTCTCGGTGACGTGGCGGCGCAGGACCGCGCCGGGGTGGCCGCCGCCGAAGGGCGTGAAGCCGGCGAGCAGCTCGTACAGGACCGTGGCCAGGGCGTAGATGTCGACCGAGGCCCGCGGCGGCAGGCCCTCGACGATCTCCGGGGCCAGGTAGTCGGGGGTGCCGATGATCTTCGTGGCGCGGGTGCGCCGGGGGGTGTCGATCAGCTTTGCCACGCCGAAGTCGGTCAGCAGCGCGGGGTGCGAGCCGCCGGGGCCGAGGGGGCCCTGCATGTCCAGCAGCACGTTCTCGGGCTTGACGTCGCGGTGCACGACCCCGGCGGCGTGCGCGGCGGCCAGGCCGTCGGCGACGTCGGCGACGATGGCCACGGCGGCCTCGGGGGCCAGGCGCCGCTCCCGGTCGAGGCGGGTGCGCAGGTCCGTGCCCCGGACGAGGTCCATGACGAGCGCGAGGTCGTTGCCGTCGACCACCAGGTCGCGCACGGAGACGACGTGCGGGTGCTCCAGGCCGAGCAGGGCGGTGCGCTCCTGGACGAACCGCGAGACGAGTTCCTGGTCGGACGCCAGGTCCTCGCGCAGCAGCTTGATCGCGACGGGACCCTCGGGTCCCTCGCCCAGCCACACCGTGCCGGCGCTGCCCCGCCCGAGGATCTGGTGGGCGGTGTACCGGCTGCCGATCTTCCGTGCCAAGACTGCTCCTACCGACGCGTGTTGCGCACAAAACTACGCGTCCGGGGAGCCGGCCTTCACAACGGAGGCGGAAATCACCCGCCGGTTGTCGACAAATCCCCAGAGTCGGGACCGCGCGGCCCGCCGGAGGGTCAGTTGCCGCCCGAGCCGCCCAGGTCCCCGATCCAGCCGGTCACGGTGCCGAACCAGTCGCTGAGCTGGTCCCAGTAGCCCTTGCCGGCGCCGATCCACTCCCGGAGCGGGCTCAGCTCCCAGACCAGCCAGCCGGCCACGAACAGGATGACGAGGGTGACCAGGCATCCCTTGAGGCAGCCGAGTCCGGGGATGCGCATCGGGTTGGCGTTGCGCTGCCTCGGCGGCCTGGGCTCCCGCCGGGGCGGCCGGGGCTCGGGCGCGGGCGGCGGGGCGTAGCGCTGGGGCGGCTGCGGCTGCTGAGGCTGTTGCGGCTGGGGGGTGGCGTACCGCTGCGGCTGGGGCTGCTGCGGGTAGCCGTAGCCCTGCTGCGGCGGCGGCTGGGGCCGGTGCTGCTGGGGGCGCGGCTGCTGCTGGGGGCGGGCGACCTGGCGCTGGGGGCGGCGGCGCAGCGGGTCCTCGTTCGGGTCGAGGTACTGCACCTGCGTCTGCTCGTTGCGGTCGCGGGCGGCGCGCAGCTGGTTCTGCCAGGGGTGCGGGTCCTCGGGCCCGCCGGGCTGTCCGTCCTGCCCCGGCCCGCCCGGCTGTCCCGGCGGCACCGGCGGCATGACGGCGGTCGGGTCGGCCGCGCCGCGGCTCGGCAGTACGGCGGTGGGGTCGGCGGCGCCCGCGGGGCCGCCGGTGTGCGGCAGGACGCTGGTCGCGCCGTTCGGGTCGTAGGCGCCGTTCGGGTTCTGCGGCAGGACCTGCGTCGGGTCGGCGGCACCGGGCGCACCGGGCACCGGGGCGGGCGCGGGGTCGGGCACGAGGAGCGCGCCGACGTTCTCGGCGGCGCCGATCTGGGCGCTGTTCGCGTGCACGCCGATGCCCTCGGCGACGACGCGCAGGCCGCGGGCGAGGTTCTCGGCGCTGGGGCGTTCGTCGGGGTTCTTGCGCAGGCAGCGTTCGATGACCGTCCACAGCGGGTCGGGGACGGTGGAGGGGCGGCGCGGCTCGGCGCTCAGGTGCTGGTGCAGCACCTCCAGGGCGGAGCTCCCGGAGAACGGCGGGCGGCCGGTGACCAGCTCGTACAGCAGGATGCCGGCGCCGTAGACGTCGACGGCGGAGGTCTGCGGGCGGCCCTCGGCGGACTCCGGCGCGACGTACGCGGGCGTGCCGACGAACTCGTGGGTGCGGGTGAGGCCGGGTGAGTCCGCGAGGCGCGCGATGCCGAAGTCGGTGAGCATCGGGTGCATCTCGTCGCCGGTCCGCTTCAGCAGGACGTTGGCCGGCTTCAGGTCGCGGTGGACGACGCCGTCGGCGTGGCTGGCGGCGAGCGCGTCGGCGATCTGGGCGGTGAGCAGCGCGGCGGCGACCGGGGTGAACGGCCCGTTCTCGCGCAGGTGGCGGTGCAGGTCGGGGCCGTCGACGAGGTCCATGACCAACGCCAGCAGCTCGCCCTCGACGACCAGGTCGCGGACCCGGACGATGTTGGGGTGGGTCAGCCGGAGCAGGACGGAGCGCTCCCGCAGGAAGCGCATCACGATGTCGGGGTCGCTCGCGAGCTCCTCCTTGAGGACCTTGATCGCGACGGTCTCGCCGGGCTGTCCGGCCACGGCCGCCTCGGCGCCCGCGGTCTCCCTCTGGCGGGCACGCCAGACGGTGCCCGTGGCACCGCGACCGAGGGGCTCCTCGAGGAGGTACTTGCTGCCTACCGGCCGCACGTCATGCGCTCCCTGTTGATTGCTGGCTGTTCCGACCCACTGTAGTGCCGCGGTGTGCGGCCCGGGCTGTCGTCGTCCTGCGGTTCCCATTGGTCCGCCGAGGCGTCTTGTGCTCCGCTTCCGGCGCGCGTTCGAAGGAAAGACGTTCCACCCGGTCCCTTGGTTGCCGGGGCCGGACGTGACCGATCTCAAGCGGTCACTCCCCGATCAGCGACAGGTCGTCCGTCAGGCATTTTTGCGGGCAGAGCCGACCAATCAAGATCATTTGACGGTGGGGGACGGGCACGTTGTCGGTGGCAGGTGCGAGGATGCCTCCAGTACTGGCCGACGTGCTCGTGTGGCGGTGGGGGAAGTCCGCGGTGGGGGACCGCGGAGAGCAGGCTTCGTCCCAAAGCGATCGCGGGCGCCCGCGCGAAGGGACCGCTGACGGCGATGCAGATCCGGCTGACCGTCGTAGATCCGCTGGGCCCGCACGTGTCCACGGGGGGCGGCGCGCACGCCGCGAGCTGCGACGTGCTGGTCACGGCCCCCGCCGGCACGGCCCTGGCCGCGGTCGCCTCCGCGCTGGCCTCGGCGGTCCCCGGCGGTGACGGCCAGGGCTCCGGCCAGGTGGTCCTGTACGCCGGCGCGCAGCGCCTCGACGCCCAGCGCAGCACCCTGGGCGAGCCCCCGCTGATCGACGGCGCCGTGCTCTGCCTGGGTGCCCCGGGCGAGGCCGACCCGCACACCGAGCCCGCCGACGTCCCGGCCCAGCTGCACGTGGTCGCCGGGCCCGACGCGGGCGGCGTCCACCTGCTGCACGGGGGCCAGATCCGGCTCGGCCGGTCCGCCGACGCGGACGTCGCGCTCGACGACCCGGACGTCTCCCGGATGCACTGCGCCGTGACCGTCGCCGCCGACGGCCGCGTCTCGGTCGCCGACCTCGGCTCGACCAACGGCACCACTCTGGACGGCACCCGCGTCGGCGAGCGTCCGGTGCGCTTCGCGCCGGGGGCGCTGCTGCGGATCGGCGAGTCGGCGCTGCGGCTGGTCCCGGCCTCCCCGGGGACCGGGATACGCGTGCCGACGACGCCGGACGGCGAGGGGCACGTGCGCGTGCCCGGCGCGGTGACCGGCGCCGGGGACCAGCCGGCCCGCGGGCGCGCGGGCGACGGGGCGGACGTCCCCGGCGAGCACACGCACCACGCCCGCGGCACGCTGGCGTACGGCACCGGCACCACGCCGGCCGGCCCGTCGCCGGTGCCCGGCCAGGGCGGCGCACCCCGCGTCGAGAGCCACGGCACCGGTTTCCCGGGGGACGTGTCGCGCCCGCTCCCCGGCGCGGCCGGGGCGGACGACACGCACGCCGGGGCTCCCGGGGCGGGAAGCGCGCCCGCGGGGCCGACCGGCGCGGGCTGGGGCTACGCGGGGGTGACCGGCGCGGACGGCGGCGGGCGCGGTGAGGCGTCCGGCGCGACGGGCCCGGCCCCGGCCGGCGCCCACGGGAGCGACGCGGCGGCCGGTGGCCGCAAGGGGACGCCGCTGCGCGGGACCGACGTACCGCAGGGCGTGCGCAGGCGCGGCGGGCTCGGCGCGTGGGCGCGGCGGCTGGCCGGCGGGCGCGGGGGCGCGCAGGACGCCGCCGGGCCCGATGCCTACGCCCACGACGAGGAGACCGCCGGTCCGGTGCGGGCGGCACCCGCCGTCGGTGCCTCCCCCGTGCCGGAGACGTGGCCGGACTCCGCCTCGCTGCTGCTGACGGCGCTGGGGCCGGGGCCGCGGCTGTGGGAGCGCGGACCGGGGCACCCCGAGGTGCTCGCCGTGCGTCTCGGCACGGCCGACCGGGTGGCGCCCGGCGCCGACGCACCGCTGCCCGCGGTCCCGGTGACCGTCGGGCTGCGCGAGGTCGGGGCGCTCGGTCTGGCGGGCCCGCGCGCGCGGCTCACCGGGCTGGCCCGCGCGGTGCTGGCCCAGCTCGCCGCGCTGCACTCCCCCGACCTGCTGGAGATCGTCCTGATCAGCGCGGACCGCTCCCGCCCGCTCGCGGAGCGGACCGCCGAGTGGTCGTGGCTGGGCTGGCTGCCGCAGGTCCGCCCGGGGCACGGCCAGGACTGCCGCCTGCTGCTCGCCTACGACCGCGACCAGGCCACGGCCCGCGCCCAGGAACTCCTGCGTCGCCTGGAGGACCATCTGACGGACACCCGGAACGGAACCCGGCCACCGGCCCCCGCCGGCACGATCCCCGCCCAGCCGACGGCTCCCGCCCAGGACCTGCGGCACGACGGCCCGCGCGGACACGGCGGCCCCGGCGGTCTCGACGGCCCGCGCGGACACGGCGGGCCGGACGCGCCGGACGGATCCGGGGCGGCCGCGGGGACCGCCCGGCGGCCCTCCTGGGCGCGGGCGGACGACGGGAGCGACCCGGCCGGCGGCTTCGCGGGGCCGTACACCGTGGTCGTCGTGGACGGCGACCCCGGCGGCTCCGACGTGCGCGAGGTGATGGCGCGGCTGGCCCTGGAGGGGCCCCGGGCCGGCATCCACGTCGTGTGTCTCGCCGAGACGGCCGCCGCCTCCCCGACCTCGCCGGTGGCCCAGACGTACGAGGCGGCCTGCACGGTGTCGCCGGTCTTCCGCGACTGCGGAGCCGTGGCGCTGCTCAGCGGCGACGTGGCGACGACGCTGCGGCTGCTGCGCGTCGCGCGCGGCGGATCGGCCCCGAGCGGCCCCGTCGGCCACGGCACCCTCGGCACGGTGGACGCCGTCTCCCCCGCCTGGGCGGAGCGGTTCGCCCGTGCCCTGGCGCCGCTGCGCACCGACGGCGGGGCGGGCGAGCGGCACGCGCGCGTGTCCGCGCCGTTGCCCCAGGCCGCCCGGCTCCTCGACGAGCTGGGCCTCGCCCGGGCCACCCCGGCGTCCCTGATGGCCCGCTGGGCGGACGCGGCCGACGACACGGAGGCCCTCGGGGGCCGCGCGCACGCCGTGCTGGGCGCCGGACCGCGCGGCCCGGTCGCCGTGGACCTCGCGGCCGAGGGACCGCACCTGCTGATCGAGGGCCCGCCCGGCAGCGGCCGTACGGAGCTGCTGCGGGCGCTCGTCGCCTCGCTCGCCTCCGCCGAACGCCCCGACCGGCTCGGCATCGTGCTGATGGACGGCCGGGACACCGTGTGCGCGGGCAACGGCCACGGCGAGGGCCTGCGCGTCTGCACGGACGTACCGCACGTCACCACGCACCTCACCGCCGACGACCCCGTGCGGATGCGGGAGTTCGCCCAGTCGCTGAGCGCCGAGCTCAAGCGGCGGGCCGAGCTGCTCGGACGGTCCGACTTCGCCGAGTGGCACACCGGGCGCGAGGTGTCGGGGCGGATGGTCAGCCAGCGCACGGCCACGGGCGGGACCGGGGCGGTGCCGGAGGCGGGGGACGTCGACTCGCCGCCCAGCTCCACGCTGCGGCTGCGGCCGGGCGCGGCCCGGCGCCGGGCGGGGGCGGTGCCGCCGCTGCCCCGGCTGGTGGTCGTCGTGGACGATCTCGACGCGCTCGTCACTCCCCCGCTCGGGTCGCCGGGGCGGCCCGCGGCGGGGTCGGTGATGCGGGCGCTGGAGGCGGTGGCGCGGGAGGGCGAGCGGCTCGGGGTGCACCTGGTGACGGCCGCCGGGCCGGGGGGCCGTACGGCCCAGACGGAGCCGGCCCGCCGGGCGGCGCTGCGCGTCGTGCTGGACGCGCCGGCGGCCGGGCCGGACGAACCGCTGCCGGGGCGGGGACGGCTGGTCTGGACGGACGGACGGAGCGTGGCGTTCCAGGCGGGCCGGGTGACGGGGCGGATCCCGCGTACGGCGACGCTGCGGCCCACCGTCGTGGCACTGGAGTGGCACCGGATGGGGGATCCGCCCACCCGGCGTCCCGTGCGGGAGTTGGGGAACGGGCCCACGGATCTGGCGCTGCTGGCCAGCGCGTTGGAGCGGGCGGCGCGGGAGGTCTCGGCGGCGGAGGTGCCGTCGCTGTTGTAATGCGGGGCGTTGCCGCTCGGGGGCGGTGCGTGGATCGGTCCTGCCTCTCGGGCCGGGCATACGGATCAGTCCTACCGCCCGGGGCAGGGCACACGGATCGGTCCTACCGCCCGGAGCCGAGCACGCGGACCAGTCCTACCGCCCGGGGCAGGGCACACGGATCGGTCCTACCGCCCGGAGCCGGGCACACGGATCGGTCCTACCGCCCGAGGCCGGGCACACGGATCGGTCCTACCGCCCGGAGCCGGGCACACGGATCGGTCCTACCGCCCGAGGCCGGGCACACGGATCGGTCCTACCGCCCGGGGCCGGGCACGCGGGCCCTGCGCCGCGGGGGCCTCCCCCAGGGGGACCCGGGCCACCCACCCGTGCCGACCGGAGGGCTTCCCACACCTCCCCGCCATCGACGGAGGCCCAACTCCCCGCAGATCGCGGTGACATGAGGCGACCGCCCGTCGGCCACGGCGGCGCGGGGCTCCGCCGGCCCCGGGGCATGGGGGGCGAGTCACGACGCGATTACGATCTTCGGTCCCACCCCGGAGGCGCTCTTGCCGCCCTCACCCCCCTGACGTACACCAGAGCGCACGGGACAGCGCCGGACGTTCGACGAGGAACGAAGAACGGGGCAAGTGATGCGCACGAGCAGCACCATGCGGACACGCAGCGCCGCGAAGAGGACCACGAGGGCCGCCGCCGCACTGGCCGCGGGAGCCCTCGCGCTCTCGCTCACCGCGTGCGGCGGCGACGACGACAGCGGCGGTGACGACAAGGAGAGTCAGGGCAGCGGCACCGAGAAGCCCGCCACCCTCACCCTTCCCCGGCTGAACGGCGAGACCCTGGAGGTCGCCGCCGTCTGGACCGGCTCCGAGCAGAAGAACTTCAAGAAGGTCCTCGCCGAGTTCGAGAAGCGCACCGGCGCCAAGGTGACCTTCGTGCCGGCCCAGGACCCGATCATCAACTTCCTCGGCTCCAAGATCGCGGGCGGCGCCCCGCCGGACGTGGCGATGCTGCCGCAGCCCGGCGCCATCAAACAGGCCGTCGACAAGGGCTGGGCCAAACCGCTGGGCGCCGAGGCCACCAAGGAGCTGCAGAAGAACTACTCGCAGGGCTGGCAGGACATCGGCAAGGTCGGCGGCAAGCAGTACGGCGTCTACTACAAGGCCGCCAACAAGTCCCTGATCTGGTACAACGCGAAGACCTTCGAGAACGCGGGCGCCTCCGAGCCCAAGACCTGGGACGAGCTCCTCACCACCGCCCAGACGGTCTACGACTCGGGCGTCACGCCGTTCTCCGTGGGCGGCGCGGACGGCTGGACGCTCACCGACTGGTTCGAGAACGTCTACCTCTCGCAGGCGGGCCCGGAGAAGTACGACCAGCTGGCCAAGCACGAGATCAAGTGGACGGACCCCTCCGTGAAGGAGGCCCTGACCACGCTCGCTCAGGTCTGGGGCAAGAAGGACTACCTCGCGGGCGGCGCGTCCGGCGCGCTGCAGACGGAGTTCCCGGCCTCGGTGACGCAGACCTTCACCGGCGGCGACCAGCCCAAGGCGGGCATGGTCTACGAGGGCGACTTCGCGCAGGTCAACATCGGTGATACGAAGGCGAAGGTCGGCACGGACGCGAAGGTGTTCCCGTTCCCGGCCGTCGGCGACACCGCGCCGGTGGTCTCCGGCGGCGACGCGGCCGTGATCCTGAAGGACTCGAAGGCGGCGCAGGCGCTGGCCACCTTCCTGGCCTCCCCGGACGCCGCGGCGGTCCACGCGAAGCTCGGCGGCTACCTCTCGCCGAACAGGAACCTGGACACGTCGGCGTACCCGAACGACGTGCAGAAGAAGATCGCCGAGGCCCTGATCGCGGCCGGTGACGACTTCCGCTTCGACATGTCGGACCAGGCCCCGCAGGCCTTCGGCGGCACGCCCGGCAAGGGCGAGTGGAAGGCGCTGCAGGACTTCCTGAAGAACCCGAAGGACGTCGCGGGCGCACAGGCGAAGCTGGAGGCGGACGCGGCCGCCGCCTACGGGGGCTGACGCGATGACGTCGGCCACGGCGGCGGGGGCCGCACCGGCCCCCGCCGCCCCCAAGTCGCGCAAGAGCGTGACCGGCACCCGCCGGACGGTGGCGGCCCTGTTCCTGCTGCCCGCCCTGGTGCTGCTCGGCGCGCTCGTGGTCTACCCGATCGGGTACTCGCTGATCCGCAGCTTCTACGACCAGTCCGGCGACTCCTTCGCCGGATTCGACAACTACGAGGCCCTGTTCACCGACGACGGCATCCGCACCGCCCTGAAGAACAACGTCATCTGGGTGGTGTTCGCGCCCACGGTCGCCACCGCGCTCGGCCTGGTCTTCGCGGTGCTGACCGAACGGGTGCGGTGGGGAACGGCGTTCAAGCTGGTCGTCTTCATGCCGATGGCGATCTCGATGCTGGCCGCCGGGATCATCTTCCGCCTGGTGTACGACCAGGCGCCGGAGAAGGGCGTCGCGAACGCGGTGTGGGTGGGGGTGCACGACACCTTCGCCGAGTCGTCGGCGTTCCCGAAGGCGCACCCGGGCCGCGAGTCGCCGCTGAAGCCGGCCGGCGGGGGCGCGTTCGTCACCAGGCAGCCGGTCAGCGCGGGCCAGGTCGTCACGCTCCCGCTCGTCGGGGTGGCCCCCGACCAGATGCCGGACGGCGCCAAGAAGGCCGCGCCCGCCCGACCCGAGGACGGGAAGGTCACCGGCACCACCTGGCAGGACTTCACCCGCGGCAAGGGCGTCGGGAAGCTCAACGGCGTCGACGCCGCCGAGCTGGGCTATGCCGGGATGAAGATCGAGGCCGTCAAGGACGGCAAGGTCGTCGCGAAGACGAAGGCCGCCGGCGACGGCACGTTCACGCTGCCCGCCGCGGCCGACGGGGCACTGCTCAGGCTGCCCGCCGACAACTTCAAGGAGCCCTACAACGGCCTGGACTGGCTCGGCCCCTCGCTGGTCACCCCGGCCATCATCGGGTCGTACGTGTGGATGTGGGCGGGCTTCGCGATGGTGCTGATCGCGGCCGGGCTGGCGGGCGTGCCCCGGGAGCTCCTGGAGGCCGCCCGGGTGGACGGCGCCAACGAGTGGCAGGTCTTCCGGCGGGTCACGGTGCCGCTCCTCGCGCCAGTCCTCGCGGTCGTGGTCGTCACGCTGATGATCAATGTGCTGAAGGTGTTCGACCTGGTCTTCATCATCGCCCCCGGTTCCTCCCAGGACGACGCGAACGTGCTCGCCCTGGAGCTGTACCGCAAGGGCTTCGCCTCGGACCAGCCGGGCATCGCCAGCGCCATCGCGGTGTTCCTGCTGCTCCTGGTCATCCCGGTGATGTGGTTCAACGTGCGGCGGCTGCGGCGGGAGGTGCGGCGATGACAGGACGTCCGCCGTGTGACGGCTGGGGGTCCGGGGGTCGTCCCCCGGGAGGACGCGGTAACGTGCGGCGGCTGCGGCGGGAGGTGCGGCGATGACCGCGGACGCGGGTTCTCTCACCAAGGCGGCCGCCGAACCGCCCGAGACCGTCGTGAAGGCGAGGCCGTCGCTGGGTTCGCGGCTCGCCGAGGGCGTCAGCGGCGGTCTGGTCCGGGTGTTCCTGATCGTGGTGGGCCTGTTCTGGCTCGTCCCGACGATCGGCCTGCTGCTGTCCTCGCTGCGCACCCCGGAGGACATGGCGGCCAGCGGCTGGTGGAAGGTCCTCACCGAGCCGTCGCAGCTCACCTTCCAGAGCTACGAGGAGCTGCTGAAGAACGGCGACATCACCTCGTCCCTCCTCAACACCGTGCTGATCACGGTCCCGGCGACGGTCCTGGTCGTCGTCATCGGCTCGCTCGCGGCGTACGCGTTCGCGTGGATGGACTTCCCGGGCCGCGACTGGTGGTTCCTGGCCGTGGTCGGGCTGCTGGTCGTCCCCGTCCAGGTGGCGCTGATCCCGATCGCCGAACTCTTCGGCAAGATCGGCCTGTTCGGCTCGATCGTGGGCGTGATCCTGTTCCACGTCGGCTTCGGGCTGCCGTTCGCGGTGTTCCTGCTGCGGAACTTCTTCGCGGAGATCCCGCGGGAGCTGCTGGAGGCGGCCCGGCTCGACGGCGCGGGCGAACTGCGGCTGTTCGCCCGGGTGGTGATGCCGCTCGGCGGGCCCGCGATCGCGAGCCTCGGCATCTTCCAGTTCCTGTGGGTGTGGAACGACATGCTGGTCGCGCTGATCTTCTCGGACTCCGGGAACCAGCCGGTCACGGTCGCCCTCCAGACGCAGGTACGGCAGTTCGGCAACAACATCGACGTGCTGGCGCCGGGCGCGTTCATCTCCATGGTGATCCCGCTGGCCGTGTTCTTCGCGTTCCAGCGGCAGTTCGTCTCCGGCGTGATGGCGGGCGCCGTCAAGTAGCCGCCGCCGCTTCACCCTTCAGGGGGCGGGCCGGAAAACCGGCCCGCCCCCTTCTACGCGCGCGCGAGGCCCCCGATTGCCGCAGGGGCCGTAACCAATGGGCTCCGTCGGCCGTTGCCGGGCCGAACGCCCGCGCCGACCCATGGATGTCCCCGTGCCCCGGTTCAGTGTCATCGTCCCCGCGTACCAGGTTCAGGCGTATCTGCACGAATGCCTGGACTCGGTGCTGTCCCAGTCGTACCCGGATCTCGAGCTGATCGTGGTCGACGACTGCTCGCCGGACGCCTGCGGCGAGATCGCCGACGAGTTCGCCGCACGCGACCCGCGGGTGCGGGCCGTGCACCTGCCCCGCAACGAGGGCCTGGGCCCGGCCCGCAACGCCGGGACGGAGCGGGCGACCGGGGACTACCTGGTCTTCCTCGACGGCGACGACACCCTCACCCCGGACGCGCTGCGGAGCATCGCCGACCGGATCAAGGAGACCGGCGAGCCCGACGTCCTGGTCTACGACTACGCCCGCACGTACGTGACCGGCGAGACGGTCCGCAACCGGGCCGCGGCGCACCTCCGCGAGCAGGGCCCGGCACCGTTCCGGCTGGCCGACCGGCCGGGGCTGATCGAGCTGCTGATGGTGGCCTGGAACAAGGCCGTGCGGCGGGAGTTCGCCGAGCGCGAGGGCTTCGCCTTCCCGCCCGGCCACTACGAGGACACCCCGTGGTCGTACCCGGTGCTGATGGCCGCGGAGTCGATCGCCACCCTGGACCGGGTCTGCGTCCACTACCGGCAGCGCCGCCGGGGCAGCATCCTGCACACCCCGAGCGCACGCCACCTCGACGTCTTCGCCCAGTACGACCGGCTCTTCGCCTACGTCGAGTCCGACCCGGAGCTGGCCCGCTGGCGGCCGGTGCTGTTCCGCCGCATGGCCGACCACCTAGCGACGGTGTTCACCCGTCCCGACCGCCTCCCGCCCTCCCTGCGCGCGGAGTTCGTGCGCCGGGCCCGCGTCCACTGCCGCCGCTACCGCGTCCCCGGCGCCCCCGTCCCGCCGGCCGCCCGGCTGCGCCACGCCCTGCTCCGCCTGGGCCTGCGCCGCACCTACGGGGCCCTGCGACTGGTGTCGGCCCTGCGCCGCCGGACGCTGAAGGGCTCCACCGCGCTGCTGGGGACGGCGCGCGCCGCCGCCCTGCGGCTGCACTACCGGATCCAGCGCCGCCTCCCCCTGCGCGCCGACCGCGCCGTCTTCGCCGCCGACGGCGGCCGGGGGTACGGCGGCGACCCGGGTGCGCTGGAGGAGGCGTTCCGCAGCTTCGCGCCGCACGTCCGCACCGCGTGGGCCGCCGATCCCGCGCACCACCACACGGTCCCGACCGGCACCCGCCGGCTGACCCCGGGCACGGCCGCGTACTGGACGGCGCTGGCCCGCTCCCGGTACCTGGTGCACCACACCGGTCTCGACGCGGGCCTCGTCAAGCGCCGGGGGCAGGTGGTGATCCAGACGCAGGCCGGGACGCCCCTGCGGCACCTGGGCCTGGACCTGCGGGAGCACCCGGCCGCCGACCGCGGCACCGACGTCGGCCGGCTCCTGGAGACCGCGGACACCTGGGACCACGTGGTCTCCGCGAACCGCCACTCCACCCTCACCTGGGAGCGCGTGTACCCCGGCCGCTACACCACGCTGGAGTACGGCAGGCCGCGCACCGACGTGTTCCAGCGGGCGACGGCGGCCGACGTGGCCCGGCTGCGCGAGACGCTCGGCATCCCCGAGGGCACCGTCGCGCTCCTGTACGCGCCCGCGTACCGCGACTACCGCCGCACCCAGCGCGCGGGCCTCGACCTGGAGGACCTCGTCACCCGTCTCGGTCCCCGGTTCATGGTGCTGGCCCGCGCCCACCCCCGGCACGGCGGCCCGCTCACCACCGCCCGCCACGACCGGATCGTCGACGTCACCGGCCACCCGAGCGTGGAGAAGCTGTGCCTCGCCTCCGACGCGCTGATCACCGACTTCTCGGAGCTGATGTTCGACTACGCGGCTCTGGACCGGCCGATCGTGATCCACGCCGACGAACCGGAGGTCTTCGAGGCGGTCTGCGGCACCTACGTCGACCTCCGCTCCTCCCCGCCGGGCGCGGTGGCGTGCGACGCGGACGAGCTGGTCGGCGTCCTCGCCGGCGGCCAGTGGTGCGGCCCGCGGTCCGACCGGCTCAGGGCCGCTTTCCGGGAGCGGTTCTGCCCGTACGACGACGGCCGCGTCGCCGAACGCGTCGTCCGCCGCGTCGTGCTCGGGGAAACGGACCTCCCGCCGGTCGTGCCGCTCGCCGAACGGCACCCCGCCCCGTCGGCCGCCGCGGCCCTCTCGCGGCCCCCGCTGGCCACCGTGCCGCAACCCGCCGGGCCCCGCACCGTCACCGACAGCCTCTGACCGCCGTTTGTCCACTGGGAGTCCGCATGCCCCGCAGCTCCTCGCGGCCCACCCCGACCCGGCCGCCCGCCCGGCCGCCCGCCCGGCGGCCGACCGGACGGCCGGGCCGCCGGACGGCCCGGGCGGCGGAGGGCTCCCGACGGACCAGGACAACGAGAGAAAGAGCAGTATGCCCCGCTTCAGCATCATCGTCCCGTCCCATGGGGTCGCAGGGCGGCTGTCCCAGGCGCTGGACTCGGTCCTCGCCCAGTCCTTCGGCGACTTCGAGCTGATCCCCGTCTGCGACGGCCCGGACTGCGCCGCCGCGGACATCGCCGCCGACCGCGCCGCGCGGGACTCCCGGGTGGCGCCCGTGCACTCGCCGCCGTCGGCGGGCCCGGCCGGGGCGCGCAACACCGGGGCGCGGGCGGCGACCGGCACCTATCTGCTGTTCCTCGACGGCGACGACGTCCTGGTACCGGGCGCGCTGGCGGCGCTGGACGCGCGGCTGGCCGAGACCGACGGCGGCCCCTGCGGCCCCTGCGGCCCCTGCGGCCCCTGCGTCGATGTTCTGTACTTCGAGCACGAGCGCGTCCCCTGGTGGGAAGGCGAACCGGTCAACCCGGCCGCCCCGCTGCTGGCGAAGGCGCCGGCCGGGGCCTTCGCCCCCGGCCGCGCCCCGCACCTGACCGGCGTGCAGCTGCCCGCGTGGAGCGCCGTCTACCGCCGCGCCTTCCTCGCCGAACGGCGGCTGGAGTTCCCCGCCGGGCACTACACGGACATCGGCTTCGCCACCCGGGCCGCGGCGGACGCCGACCGCATGGCGGTGCTGCGCTCCGTCGTCGTACGGCACCTGGTGCGGCGCCAGGGCAGCCGGCTGAACCAGCCCGGCGAGCACCACGCCGAACTGCTGGACCAGGCCGAGCTGGCGCTCGCGTACGCCGCCGGGCGGGGGCTGCCGGCCGAGCGGCGCGGACCGCTGTTCGAGCAGCTGTTCGCCCTGATCCTGAAGACGGCCACCCACCCGAGACGGCTGACCCGGGGACGCCGCGCCTTCTTCCGCCGGGCGAGCCGCCTGTACCGGCGCCACCGTCCCGCCGGTTTCCGCACGCCGGGCGGCCGGCTCGGCGTGCAGCACCGGCTGCTGGCGTCCGGGTCGTACACGGCGTTCCGCGCCCTGCGGGCCGCCAACCGCGCGGCGGGCGGGATCCTCGCCCGGCTGCCCCGTCCACGGGGCCTGCGCACCCGCCTGCGGTACCGGCGCCTGCTGCGCCGTCCGCTGGACCCGCATCTCGTCGTGTACTGCGCCTACTGGGGCCGCGGTTACGCCTGCAACCCGGCCGCGATCCACGCCAAGGCCCGCGAACTCGCCCCGCACCTGCGCGGTGTGTTCCTGGTCGAGGCCGGCCAGGAACACACCGTGCCGAAGGACGTCGAGCACGCCGTCATCGGCAGTCGGCGCTACTGGGAGGCGCTGGCCCGCGCCAAGTACCTCGTGAACAACGCCAACTTCGCCGAGGGCGTCGTCAAGCGCCCCGGCAGCGTGCACCTGCAGACGCAGCACGGCACCCCGCTGAAGACGATGGGCGTGGACCAGTCGACGTACCCGGTGGTGGCGGCGGCCAGCGGCAGCTTCGCCAAGCTGCTGGGCCGCGTGGACCGCTGGGACTACAACCTGTCCTCCAACCGCCACTCCACCCAGATGTGGGAGCGCGCCTTCCCCGGCTCGTACGAGCACCTGGAGTACGGCTATCCGCGCAACGACGTCTACTACACGGCGACCGCCGACGACGTCGCCCGCGTCCGGCGCGAACTGGGCGTGCCCGAGGGGAGGACGGCCGTCCTGTACGCGCCCACGCACCGCGACCACGCGAGCGGGTTCGGCGCGGGCGGCCTGGACCTGGAGGCGTTCTGCGAGGCGGCCGGCGAGGACGTGGTGGTGCTGCTGCGCGCCCACTACTTCTACGACCGGGGCACGCGCCGGGAGGCGTCCGACCGGATCATCGACGTCACCGGGCACCGCTCCTCCGAGGACGTGTGCCTGGCCGCCGACGCGCTGATCACCGACTACTCGTCGATCATGTTCGACTACGCCAACCTCGACCGGCCGATCGTCGTGTACGCCGACGACTGGGACGTGTACCGGGAGACCCGCGGCGTCTACTTCGACCTGACCGCGGCGCCGCCCGGTCCGGTGGTCCACACGCCCGAGGAACTGGCCCGCGTCTTCCGCGACGGCTCGTACGCGGACGCCGGGTCGGCGGCGCTGCGGGCGGCGTTCCGGGAGCGGTTCTGCGAGTTCGACGACGGCCGGGCCGCCGAGCGCGTGGTGCGCCGGGTGCTGCTCGGCGAGCCGCCGGAGGCGATCGCGCCCGTGGCCCCGCTCGCCGAGCGCGTCCCGGCCCCCGCCGCCGCCACCCTCGTAAGGAGCTGACCCCGCAGTGCCCCGCTTCAGCGTCATCATCCCCTGCTACAAGGTGCAGGGCTTCCTGCGCGAGTGCCTCGACTCGGTCCTGGACCAGTCCTACCGGGACATCGAGGTGATCGCCGTGGACGACTGCTCGCCGGACGGCTGCGGCGCCGTCCTCGACGAGTACGCGGCCCGCGACGACCGGATGCGCGTGCTGCACCTGGAGGAGAACGTCGGCCTCGGCCGGGCCCGCAACGCCGGGATGCCGCACGCCACCGGCGACTACCTGTTCTTCCTGGACAGCGACGACACCCTCACCCCGGGCGCCCTGCGCGCGATGGCCGACCGGCTCGCGGAGACGGACGACCCGGACGTCCTGGTCTTCGACTACGCGCGCACCTACTGGTGGGGCGGCACCCGCCGCAACGTCCTCGCCCGCGTCCTCGCGGAGGCCGGCGACGGCACCTTCACGGCCGCCGAGCGCCCGGAGATCCTCGACCTGCTGATGGTGGTGTGGAACAAGGTCTACCGGCGCGACTTCACCGAGCGCGAGGGCTTCACCTTCCCGCCCGGCTACTACGAGGACACGCCCTGGACGTTCCCGGTGATGTTCAGCGCCGGGCGGATCGCCGCGCTGGACCGGATCTGCCTCAACTACCGGCAGCGGCGCAGCGGCAACATCCTGTCCACCACCAGCCGCAAGCACTTCGACATCCACGAGCAGTACGAGCGGGTCTTCGCGTTCGTCGACGCCCGGCCCGAACTGGCCCGCTGGCGGCCGTTCCTGCACGCCAAGATGGGCGAGCACTGCCTGGACATCCTGTCCAAGCCGGACCGGCTGCCCCCGTCCGACAAGGCCGAGTTCTTCCGCCGCACCGCCGAGATGTTCCGCGCCCACCGTCCGGAGGGCGTCCCGGTCCCGCCCGGACTGCGGGTGCTGGAACAGGGGTACCCGGCGTACCGGCTGCGGCGGCGGTCCGGGCGGGCGGGCCGGGAACTGGTGCGGCGGACGCGGCAGGCGGGCGGCGCCGCCGCCGGGCGCCTGGGCCGGGTCCGCTCCGCGGTGAACACCCGCCGCCCCCTGGACCCGGACCTCGCCGTGTACTCGGCGTTCTCCCACCGGGGCGTGCTCGGCGACCCCGCGGCGATCTACCACAAGGCCCGTGAGATCGCGCCGCACCTGCGTGGGGTGTGGGTGGTGCGCGACGAGGAGGACGCGCGGTCGCTGCCGCCGGACACGGAGCACGTGCTCCTGGGCAGCGCGGCCTACCGCCGGGTGACCGAGCGGGCCACCTACTTCGTCAACAACGTCAACTGGCCCGGCGCCCTGGCCAAGCGCCCCGGCAGCGTCCACATCCACACCCACCAGGGCACCCCGCTGAAGTTCATGGGCGCCGACCTGCTGGACAAGCCGGGCGCCCGGCTCGGCCTGGACGTGCCGCAGATGCTGCGCCGCGCCGACCGCTGGGACTACAGCCTGGTCGCCAACCGGCACTCGGAGCTGGCGTGGGAGCGGGCGTACCCGTGCCACTTCACGTCCGTGCGGACCGGCAGCCCGCGCAACGACGTCCTGGTCGGCGCCGGTCCCGAGCGCGGCCGCCGGGTCCGCGAGCGGCTCGGGGTGCCCGAGGGCCACACGGTGGTGCTGTACGCGCCGACCCGCCGCGACTACCGGCGGGGCGGGCACGTCGACCGGATCGACCTGGCCCGCCTCGCCGCCGACCTCGGCGAGGACCACACCCTGGTGGTCCGGCTGCACCCCTCGCTCGCCACCGGTCCCGCCCGCGGCATGGGCCTGTCCGAGCTGCACCGGCGGGGCGTGGTCGTCGACGCGACGGACGAGCCGCACGTCGAGGACGTGCTGCTCGCCGCCGACCTGCTGATCACCGACTACTCCGCCCTGATGTTCGACTACGCGCTCCTGGACCGGCCGATCGTGGTCCACGCCGACGACTGGGGCGCCTACCTGGCGAGCCGCGGCGCCTACTTCGACATCACCGCCGAGGCGCCGGGCCATGTGTCGCGTTCCTACCGGGAGCTGGTGTGGCTGCTGGAGTCGGGGGCGTGGCGGGACGAGGAGTCGGCGCGGCTGCGGTCCGCGTTCCGGGCGCGGTTCGGCGAGTACGACGACGGGCGGGCCGCCGAGCGGGTCGTCCGGACGCTGATGCTGGGCGAGGTGATGCCTGCACCGGTGCCGGCGGTCACCATTCCCGCCGCCCGCGCCGTCCCCGCGGGCGACCACGACCAGCTCACGCTCTCGTGAGGCCGCGCACCTGGGTGCTGGTGCTGGCCACGGTGTTCGCCGTGCTCCAGCTCGCGAACGTCACCGGCCGGGACACGCCCGACACCAGGAACTACCTGGCGTACGCCCTGAGCCTGTCCGGCGAGAGCAAGCGCGACGCGGCGGCGGCCACCATCGACTACGTGTGCGCGAGCCGGGCGTCGGCGGCCCGCCGCGACCAGAGCGTGCACGTGGTCCGCTTCCACCGCCCCGACCCGACCGACCGGGTCGTGGCGGACTGCCGGGCGCGGGAGTGGGGGACGGTGGAGCCGCGGCTGGCGGCCGGGCAGACCGGCGGACACACCGTGCCGTACATGCCGGAGCGCTTCATGCGGATCTTCGAGGTGCGGCCCGGCTATCCGGCGTTCCTGGTGCCGTTCGTCACCGCGTTCGGGGTGGTGTGGGGGCTGTGGGCGGCGAGCGTGGTCATCGCGTGCGCCGGCGGCGTCCTCGCCTTCCTGGTGCTGCGCACGCTGTCCGTGCCGGTGCCGCTCGCGCTGACCGGGCAGGCCCTGTACTACGTGCTGCCGAGCGGCACCACCGCCATGCGCCCGATGGCCGAGGGGCTGCTGATGGCGCTGACCCTGGCGGCGGTGTGGGGCTGTGCGCTGGTGCTGCGGGCGGGGCGCGAGCGGGCGGGCCTCGCCCTGGTCGCCGGGGCGCTGCTCGCGCTGTTCGCGGTCAAGCACTCCCAGGCGCTGTTCCTCGGGCTGTGTCTGGCGGTGGCCGGCACGGCGGTCGCCCTGCGGCGGCACCGGCGGGGCCTGCCACCGGGCCGGGACGTGCTGAGGCTCGCGACGGTGGGGCTGGCCGGGGTGCTCGTCACGGTGACGCTGGCCCGGCTGCTGCACTACCCGTCCGCGTCCGACAGCCTTCAGGACCTGCTCACCGGCCACTTCGCGCGGCCGGACCGGGAGCGTCCGTGGCCGGAGTTCTGGCAGTTGCAGGGCAACTTCTGGGTGGAGTGGTTGCGCCGGCAGGCGTGGGAGCCGCTGTTCGCCGCGGCCCTGGGCGCCGGGGCGTGGGGCGCGCTGCGGAGGGGGCGCGCGGTCGGTGTCTTCGTGGTCGCGGCGGCGTTCACCGGGGTCCTCACCCAGGCCGCGCATCCGGACATCAACATCTGGGGCGACCGGCTGATCGTGCTGGCCTGGCTGCTGCCGGTGGTGGGCGTCCCGCTGCTGCTGGAACCGGCGCTGCGGGGCCGGGTGGCGCTGCCCGCGCAGGTGCACGCCGACCGGGCGCGCACGGCCGGCTGAACCCGGACTCACCCGTTGAGGTGAAGGGACGACAAGCCGCTGACGCCGACGGGAACATACGGCAAATGCCCCGGATGTCCCCCTCCCCTGTCGTCCAGTGAGCGCCGGTGTCCTCGCCCGGCGGACCGTGCGCGGTGCGACGGCGCTGCGCGGCGGCCCCTCCTGGCGTCCCACCCCGTACCAGGCCGGCGGCCTCCTGTTCTTCCTGGTGATGTCGCTGGCGTACTGGCGGGTGCCGCTGTGCTGCGACGCCGGCCAGCACGCGGCGGTGGTGGAACGCCTGAAGGCCGACCTGCTCCACCCGCGCCATCCGATGGCCGACCTGCCGGGCGCGGGCAGCGCCTACTACTCGCCGTACGCGGTGGCGCAGGGCCTGTCCGCCCGCCTCGCGGGGCTGGGCGGGTGGGAGGTGGTGCGGCTCGCCGGGCCGCTGAACCTGGTGGTGCTGCTGACCGGCCTGGGCCGCTTCGTGCGGGTGCTGAGCCCGCGGCCGTGGGCGCCCGTGCTGGCGCTGGGCGCGATGACCCTGCTGTGGGGCACCGACCGGGCCTGGTGGAGCGGTTACCTGGGGCTGATGTCGATGACCGGCAACCTCGGCTACCCGTCGACGTTCGCGATCGGCCTCACCTTCTGGGCCTGGGCGCTGACCGGGGCGCGGGCGCGGGACGCGCGCCGGGTGCGGTACGTGGGGCCCAGCGGGCTGCACGGCCTCGGCGGCTACGCGGGGCTGGGCGTCCTGTACGGGCTGATCCTGCTGGTCCACCCGATCACGTCGGTGGCGGCGGTGCTGGGCGGCGTGGCGCTGGTGGCCGGGTGGCAGCGCGGCCGGAGCGGGGCGGTCCTCGGGCGCTGGGCGCTGACGGGGACCGCGGCGCTGCTGTCGGCGGCCTGCTGGCCGTACTTCGACGTGTTCGCGCTGGCCGGTGACGCCAGCGTGGACGGGATGCACCGCGTCCTGTACCTGGACCTGCCCGGGGAGTTCTGGCTCGCGCTGCTCGGGCTGCCGGCGCTGTGGCTGCGCGGGCGCCGCTCGGCACGGGATCCGCTGGTGCTGATGTTCGCGCTGGACTGCGCGGTGGTGGCGTACGGCTGGTTCAGCGGCCACTACACCTACGGCAGGATCCTCGGGCTCACGCTGGTGCCGCTGCAGTTCGCGGCGGCGGTCGAGCTGGCGGCGCCCCGGCCGTGGGGGCGGTGGCGGCGGCTGCTGGGCACGGTGGTGGCCGCGGGGGCCCTGCTGGGGTTCCTCACGGTCCAGGCGGGAGCGGTGGTGCCGCGCCCGCTGGACCCGGTCGGCTTCGCGCAGCCGCCCGACTGGCCGACGTACGCGTGGGCGGCCCGGCACATCGGACCCGGCGAGGTCGTGATCACCGACGGTTACTACGCCGGTCACGCCATCGCCGGGTACGGCCCGAACCTCGCGGCGCCGGCCTGGCCGGACGCGTCGCTGGACGAGCGGGAGCGCGGGCGGCGCGTGGCCGACGTGAAGGCGTATCTCGCCCCCGGCTCGACCCGCGCCGTGCGCGCCGCCGTCGTGCGCCGCTACCACGTCCGCTGGCTGCTGCTGACGCGCTGGCAGCCGGTGCCCGAGGAGGCTGTGGTGGTGGCGTGGAGCGGGCAGACGGGGGAGGTGCTGGCTCGGGTCGGGGGATGACCCGGGCGCCGGTGCCTACTCGACGACGAGCTCGACCTCGATGTTGCCGCGGGTGGCGTTGGAGTAGGGGCAGACCTGGTGGGCCTGCTCGACCAGCTTGCGGCCGGTCTCCTCGTCCACGCCCTCGGGCAGTTCGACGCGGAGGGTGACGGCGAGCCCGTAGCCCTGGCCCTGCTTGCCGATGCTGACCTCGGCGGTCACCGCGGCGTCGCTGACGTCGACCTCGGCCTGCCGGCCGACGAGACCGAGGGCGCTGCCGAAGCAGGCGGCGTACCCGGCGGCGAACAGCTGCTCCGGGTTGGTGCCCCGTCCGTCGCCGCCCATCTCTACGGGGGCGCTGAGGGCGAGGTCCAGCTTGCCGTCGGAGCTGACGGCACGGCCGTCGCGGCCGTGGGTGGCGGTGGCGGCTGCGGTGTAGAGCGCGTCCATGGGTAAACCGTCCCTCTGTGGTGAAGCCGAAGGTGACGCCGGAGGCGGAGCGTCCGACGACTGAAGTAGAGCACACAATTAAGTTGTGCACAACTCAATACCCTTCGAGGCTACCCTGGACCCATGACCACGCCCCCTCCCCCGCTCCCGCCCGCGACGGACTGGCTCCGCCTCGACCAGCAGATCTGCTTCTCCCTGAACGCCGCCTCGCGCGCCTTCGGCGGCGTGTACCGCGCGCTGCTCAAGGAGCTGGGGCTCACGTACCCGCAGTACCTGGTGATGCTGGTGCTGTGGGAGCACGGCGAGCTGCCGGTCAAGCGGCTCGGCGAGCGGCTGCGGCTCGACTCGGGCACGCTGTCGCCCCTGCTCAAGCGGCTGGAGGCGGCCGGCCTGGTCCACCGGGAGCGCAGCGCGCGGGACGAACGGTCGGTGCGGGTGCGGCCCACGGAGGAGGGCGTCGCGCTGCGCGAGCGAGCCGCCGAGGTGCCGCGCCGGATCGCCGCGGCGACCGGGCTGGACCTCGCGGAGATCCAGGACCTGCGCTCCCGCCTCGACCGGCTCACGACGGCCCTGGACACGTACGGCCCGGACACCGCCTCCGCCCCGTCCTGAGGGGCGCGGTACCCACCGCCCGGCCGGATGGCGGATCATGGCCACCAAGGACCGTCGGGGCCGACGGGGTCCGTCGAGGGACCGGGTCCACCGAGGGACCGGGTCCACCGAACCGAGTCCACTGACGAGGGGAAGGCCGCAATGACCTGGCTGATCACCGGCGGCGCCGGATACATCGGATCGCACGTCGTCCGGGCGATGACCGAGGCGGGCGAGAAGACGGTGGTGTACGACGACCTGTCCTCCGGGGTCGCGGAACGCGTGCCCGACGGTGTGCCCCTGGTGGTGGGCTCGGTCCTGGACGGCGAGCGGGTCGCACGCGCCCTCGCGGACCACGCCGTCACCGGCGTCGTGCACCTCGCGGCGAAGAAGCAGGTCGGCGAGTCGGTGGAGCGACCGCTGCACTACTACCGCGAGAACGTCGAGGGCCTGCGCGTCCTGCTGGACGCGGTCACCGCGGCCGGCGTCCCCTCCTTCGTCCTCTCCTCCTCCGCGGCCGTGTACGGCATGCCCGACGTCGACCTGGTGACCGAGGAGACGCCGTGCGCGCCCATGTCGCCGTACGGGGAGACCAAGCTGGCCGGCGAGTGGCTGGTCCGGGCGACCGGCCGGGCGACGGGCCTGTCCACGGCGTCGCTGCGCTACTTCAACGTGGCGGGCGCGGCGAGCCCCGAGCTGGCCGACACCGGGGTCTTCAACCTGATCCCGATGGTCTTCGAGAAACTGACCCAGGGCGCCGCCCCGCGCATCTTCGGTGACGACTACGCGACGCCGGACGGCACCTGCGTCCGCGACTACATCCACGTGGTGGACCTGGCCGACGCCCATGTGGCCGCGGCCCGCGCCCTGACGGCGTCCCCGGGCCGCTCCCTCACCCTCAACATCGGCCGGGGCGAGGGCGTCTCCGTCCGGGAGATGATCGACCGCATCAACGCCCTCACCGGCCACGACCGCCCCCCGGCGGTCGCCCCGCGCCGCCCCGGCGACCCGGCGCGCGTCGTCGCCTCGTCCGACCGCGCCGCCGCGGAACTGGGCTGGAAGGCCAAGCACGACGTCCAGGACATGATCACCTCGGCCTGGGCCGGCTGGCTCCGCCTGCACCCGGAGGCGGCGAAGGCCTGAGCCGAAGCCGTCCCCCACCGCCGCTGCGGGCAGTCCCCCGGGGACGGTGGGGGTGGGGACCGGGGCCCCTCCGGGGGAGGCGCCCCGCGACGCCGGGCCGCGCCCCACCCGCCCGTCACACCCTCGCCGAGGTCACGCACCCCAGGACAACGCACCCCGCGGGACGCTCACAGCGCCTTCAGCCCCTCCGCCGTGGCCCGGGCCAACGCCCCCAGGTACCCCTTCGGCAGCTTCCCGTTCCGGACGACCACCGACCGCCAGTACAGCGGCCCGGAGATCAGGTCCAGCGCCAGATCCGCGTCGAGCCCCGCCCCGACCTCCCCCCGCTCCACCGCCGCCGCCAGGATCCGGCTGGCGACCCCGTCCTGCCCCTCCCGCAGCGTCTTCTGCAGCGCCTGCGCGATCTCGGGATTACGCGCCGCCTCCGCCTGAAGGTCCGGAATGATCTGCGAGGCCACCGGATGCCGCAGGGCGCGGGACGTCACCTCGTACAGCAGCCGCAGGTCCCCCTCGAGGGATCCGGTGTCCGGCGCGGGCAGCCCCTGCACCGCGAGCGCCGACACGATGTCGAGCACCAGGTGCAGCTTGGAACGCCAGCGCCGGTACACCGCCGTCTTGCCGACGCCCGCACGGCGCGCGATCCCCTCGATGGACATCCGCGCGTAGCCGACCGCCGCGAGTTCCTCGAAGACGGCCGCCCGGATCGCCTCCGTCACGTCCTCGCGCAGTACGGCCGCCCCGGCGGGGGCGCGGCGGCGCGGGCGCGGCCGCGGCTCGTCGGCGACGGGATCGGCGTCGGCGTTGGTCGTCATACGAGCCAAGCATAGAGGCGTTACGACGAAACGGTTGCGTTCCGACGCCGACCGGGCCTACGCTCGTCCACGTCACGACGATACGGTGCCGTCCTGACGTAAATGAACGGCCGGCCTCCCGAGGGCAAACACCGGGAGCCGCCTCGCCACCCCCCTCTCCCCGAGCGAAAGCAACGGATGTGAGCCAGGTCCTCGACACACCGCCTCCGACACCGGCCCCAGCCCCGGCCGCATCCCTCGACCTCGCGGCCCTCGCCGCCCGGCACGGTCTGTCGGTCAGCGGTGCCCGCCCCTCCCTGCCCGACTACGTCCGCCAGCTGTGGGCGCGCCGGCACTTCATCGGCGCCTTCGCCACCGCCAAGCTCACCGCCCAGTACAGCCAGGCGAAGCTGGGACAGCTGTGGCAGGTGATGACGCCGTTGCTGAACGCGGCGGTGTACTACTTCATCTTCGGCGTGCTGATGAACACCAAGCGGGGCGTGGAGGATTTCGTCCCGTTCCTGGTCACGGGCGTGTTCGTGTGGACGTTCACGCAGAGTTCGATCATGGCGGGCACCCGGGCCATCTCCGGCAACCTCGGCCTGGTGCGGGCCCTGCACTTCCCGCGGGCCGCGCTGCCGGTCTCCTTCTGCCTCCAGCAGCTCCAGCAGCTGCTGTTCTCGATGGCCGCCCTGGTCGTCATCCTGCTCGCCTTCGGCGTGCCGCCCGGCGTCTCCTGGGTGCTGACGGTGCCGGTCCTCGTGCTGCAGTTCGTGTTCAACACCGGCGTGTCGCTGATCATGGCCCGGGTGGGCGCCAAGATCCCCGACATCGCCCAGCTGATGCCGTTCCTGCTGCGCACCTGGATGTACGGCTCGGGCGTGATGTTCAGCATCGACCAGATGACCGGTCCGGACAGCGGCCTGCCGTCCTGGGTCGGCACGGTGCTCCAGCTCAACCCCGCCGCCGTCTACATCGATCTGATGCGCTTCGCCCTGATCGACAGCTTCGACGGCAGCCACCTGCCGCCCCACGTGTGGGCGCTCGCGGTGGCCTGGGCACTGGCCGCCGGGATCGGCGGCTTCCTCTACTTCTGGAAGGCCGAGGAGACCTACGGTCGTGGCTGACAACACCGGCACCGCCCAGCGGGCGGACGAACGCGCCCCCACCGTCGTCGCCGACGGCGTCGACATCGTCTACCGGGTCAACGGCACCGGTGCCGGGCGGGGCTCCGCGACGGCCGCCCTCAACCGCATCGTGCGGCGCGGCAGGGCCGAGAAGGCCGCGGGCGTGCGCCGCGTGCACGCGGTGAAGAACGTGTCGTTCGTGGCACACCGCGGCGAGGCGATCGGGCTCATCGGCACCAACGGCTCCGGCAAGTCGACCCTGCTCAAGGCGATCGCGGGCCTCCTCCCCGTGGAGAGGGGCCGCATCTTCACGGACGGCCAGCCCTCCCTGCTCGGCGTCAACGCGGCCCTGATGAACGACCTCACCGGCGAGCGCAACGTGCACCTGGGCGGTCTGGCGATGGGCATGTCCCGCGCCCAGATCAAGGAGCGGTACCAGGAGATCGTCGACTTCTCCGGCATCAACGACAAGGGCGATTTCATCACCCTGCCGATGCGCACCTACTCCTCCGGCATGGCCGCCCGGCTGCGCTTCTCCATCGCCGCCGCCAAGGACCACGACGTCCTCCTCGTCGACGAGGCCCTCGCCACCGGCGACCGCTCCTTCCAGAAGCGCTCCGAGGAACGCATCCGTGAGCTGCGCAAACACGCCGGCACCGTGTTCCTGGTCAGCCACAACAACAAGTCCATCCGCGACACCTGCGACCGGGTGCTCTGGCTGGAGCGGGGCGAGCTGCGCATGGACGGGCCGACGGACGAGGTGCTGAGGGAGTACGAGAAGTTCACGGCTCGTTAGCCGGCCGACACGAAGGCGCCCCGGGTCCGACCGACCCGGGGCGCCTTCACGCACTACGCCGTTTCACGCGCTACGCCGTCACGAGTGCGTCCGCAGCAGCGTCCGCATCGTCCGCATCGCCACCGACAGGTTGGAGAGGTCGAAGGCGTCCGAGCCCTTGATCTCCTCCAGCGTGGTGCGGGCCCGGCTGAGGATCGCCGCGTTCTTCTGCTCCCACAGCTCGAACCGCTGCTCGGGCGTCGACGTGCCGTTGCCCGCCGCCAGCACGTCCGCGGTGAGCGCCGCGTGCGCCGCGTACAGGTCCTCGCGGATCGCCGCGCGGGCCATGGACTGCCAGCGGTCGGCGCGGGGCAGGTCGCTGATCCGGTCCATCAGCTGGGTGATGCCCAGCCGGTCGGCGACGTCGTAGTACACCTCGGCGACGTCCAGCGGTTCCTTGCCCATGCGGTCGGCCACCGAGACGATGTCCAGCGTCGGGAAGGCCGAGGAGAACCCGGCCACCCGGGTGGCCGGCTCGTCCGGGACACCGGCGGCGGTCAGCTCGTCGTAGATGTGCTGGTACCACTCCGCGTCCGCGCCCCGCAGCAGCTTGGGCAGCTGCGCCCAGACCTGCTCGACGCGCTCGGCGAAGAAGTCCACCGTCTCGGCGAGCTCCAGCGGCTGCGGCCGGTTGTTGAGCAGCCAGCGCGTGCCGCGCTCGACCAGCCGGCGCGAGTGCAGCCGGATGCGGGTCTGGACGGCGGCCTCGACCTTGTTGTCCAGCTCCTCCACCGCGTCCCACACCGGGGCGGCGCGGAAGATCGCCCGGGCCGCGGTCTGCGCCCGCACGATCTCCTCCAGCGACGCGCCGGTCTCCTCGCGCATCCGGTGCAGATACGTTGTACCGCCCGTGTTGACCGTGTCGTTGACCAGGACCGTCGTCGTGATCTCACGGCGCAGCGGGTGGCTGTCGATCTGCTCGAGGAACTGCTCGCGCAGCGCCGTCGGGAAGTAGGCGTGCAGCAGACCGCGCAGGTACGGGTCGTCGGGCAGCGAGGTGTGCAGCAGCTCCTCGGCGACCGTGATCTTCGTGTACGCCAGCAGGACGGCGGTCTCCGGGCCGCTCAGGCCCTGTCCGGCGTTCAGGCGTTCGCGGATCTGGCGGTCGGTGGGCAGGAACTCCAGGGCCCGGTCCAGGCTGCCCTCGCGCACCAGGTGGCGCATGAAGCGCTGCTGGGCGTGGAGCATGTCGTTGGACTGGGCGAGCGCGTTGGCGATCGCCGTGTTCTGCGCGTAGTTGTTGCGCAGGACCAGCGCGCCGACCTCGTCGGTCATCTCGGCGAGCAGCTTGTTGCGCTGCTTGACGGTCATGTCGCCGTCCTTGACGAGACCGTTCAGCAGGATCTTGATGTTCACCTCGTGGTCGGAGGTGTCCACGCCCGCGCTGTTGTCGATGGCGTCCGTGTTGATCCTGCCGCCGTTGCGGGCGAACTCGATCCGGCCGAGCTGGGTCAGGCCCAGGTTGCCGCCCTCGCCGACGACCTGGACCCGCAGGTCCTTGCCGTCGACGCGGATGGGGTCGTTGGCCTTGTCGCCGACGTCGCCGTTGGACTCGGTGGACGCCTTGACGTACGTGCCGATGCCGCCGTTCCACAGCAGGTCCACCGGGGCCGTGAGGATCGCCTTCATCAGCTCGGCCGGGGTCATCTTGGTGATGCCGGCCTCGATGCCGAGGGCCTCGCGGATGTGGGCGTTGACCGGGATCGACTTGGCCGTGCGCGGGAAGACGCCGCCGCCGGCCGAGAGCAGCTCGGTGTCGTAGTCCTCCCACGAGGAGCGCGGCAGGTCGAACAGGCGGCGGCGCTCGGCGTACGAGACGGCCGCGTCCGGCGTCGGGTCGATGAAGATGTGCCGGTGGTCGAAGGCGGCGACCAGGCGGATGTGCTCGGACAGCAGCATGCCGTTGCCGAACACGTCACCGGACATGTCGCCGATGCCGACGACCGTGAAGTCCTGGCTCTGGGTGTCCACGCCCAGCTCCCGGAAGTGCCGCTTGACGGACTCCCAGGCGCCGCGGGCGGTGATGCCCATGCCCTTGTGGTCGTAGCCGGCCGAGCCGCCGGAGGCGAAGGCGTCGCCGAGCCAGAAGTTGTACGACTCGGCGACCTCGTTGGCGATGTCCGAGAACTTCGCGGTGCCCTTGTCGGCGGCGACGACGAGGTAGGTGTCGTCCTCGTCGTGCCGGACGACGTCCGCCGGGTGCACGACCTCGCCGGCCACCATGTTGTCGGTGATGTCCAGCAGCGCCGAGATGAACGTCCGGTAGCTGGCGATGCCCTCCGCCAGCCAGGCGTCGCGGTCCGCGTTCGGGTCGGGCAGCTGCTTGGCGACGAAGCCGCCCTTGGCGCCGACCGGCACGATGACGGTGTTCTTCACCATCTGCGCCTTGACCAGGCCGAGGATCTCGGTGCGGAAGTCCTCACGGCGGTCGGACCAGCGCAGACCGCCGCGCGCGACCTTGCCGAAGCGCAGGTGCACGCCCTCGACGCGCGGCGAGTACACCCAGATCTCGAACGCCGGGCGCGGCGCGGGCAGGTCGGGGATGGCCTGCGGGTCGAACTTCATGGAGACGTAGTCGTGCGGCTCGCCGTCGCTCGTCCGCTGGAAGAAGTTCGTCCGCAGCGTCGCCTTGATGACGGTGAGGAAGGACCGCAGGATCCGGTCCTCGTCGAGCGACGCCACCTGGTCGAGGGCCGCGTCGAGCTCTTCGAGCAGGGCGTCCACGATCTCGTGCCCGGCGCGCTGCCGGCCCGGCGACATCCGCGCCTCGAACAGGGAGACGAGGAGGCGGGTGGTGTGGACGTTGTTGCGGAGGGTGTCCTCCATGTAGTCCTGGCTGAAGGTGGAGCCCGCCTGCCGCAGGTACTTGGCGTACGCGCGCAGCACCATGGCCTGCCGCCAGGTCAGCCCGGCGCTGAGCACGAGGGCGTTGAAGCCGTCGTTCTCCGCCTGGCCGGTCCAGGTGGCGGCGAAGGCCTCCTGGAACCGCTCGCGCGCGTCGTCGCCGAGGTACTCGCCGGCGACGGCCTTCGGCATGCGCAGACCGAAGTCGTAGATCCAGGCCGTCGTCCGGTCCGCGCAGCGCAGCTCGTAGGGACGCTCGTCGGTGACCTCGACGCCGAGCCGGCTGAGCACCGGCAGCACCTGCGAGAGGGAGACCGAGCCGCCCTTCTGGAAGATCTTGAACCGGCGTTCCTCGGGCACGGCGCCCACCGGCTCGTACAGGCTCAGCGCGAACGACCTGTCGTCGCCGAGCCGCTCCAGGTGGGCGAGGTCGGCGACCGCGGAGCGCGGGCCGTGGTCGGCCTTGTAGCCCTCGGGGAAGGCCGACCCGTAACGCCGCATGAGCTCCGCGGAGCGCTCCTCGCCGAACTCGGCGGTCAGCGCCTCGGCGAACCCGTCGGACCAGGAGCGGGCGGCCTCGACGAGGCGGGCCTCGATGCGCTCCTTGTCGGCGTCGGACAGCTCCGGCAGCTCGGTGCCCTGCGGGACGCGGACCACGAAGTGCAGCCGGGACAGGATCGACTCGGTGTTCCAGGCCGTGAAGTCGACGCTGGTGCCGCCGAGCTCCTCCTTGAGGATGTCGATGATCCGCAGCCGGACACCGGTGGTGTAGCGGTCGCGGGGAAGGTAGACCAGCGCCGAGTAGTAGCGGCCGTACTCGTCCTGGCGCAGGTAGAGCCTGAGGCGGCGCCGCTCCTGGAGGTAGAGCACGGACGTGACGATGGGCTCCAGCTCCTCGACCGGGGTCTGGAACATCTCGTCGCGCGGGTAGGTCTCCAGGATCTGGAGCAGGTCCCGCCCGTCGTGGCTGTTGGGCGAGAAGCCGGCCCGGTCCAGCACCTCCTCCACCTTGCGCCGGACGACCGGGACGCGGCGGACGGACTCGGTGTAGGCGGCGGAGGAGAACAGGCCGAGGAAGCGGCGCTCACCGACGACGTTGCCCTGCTCGTCGAACTTCTTGACGCCGATGTAGTCCAGGTAGGACGGCCGGTGCACGGTGGCGCGGCTGTTGGCCTTGGTCAGCACGAGCAGCCGGTGCTCGCGGGCCTTGGCGCGGGCGTCGGCGGGCAGCCGCTCGAAGGACGGGCTGACGGGGTGGCTCTCGTCGGTCGCGTGGTGCGGGTCGGAGCGCAGGATGCCGAGGCCGGTGCCGGGCACGGCCGCGAGGGAGTCGTCGCCGCGCAGCTGGTACTCGCGGTAGCCCAGGAAGGTGAAGTGGTCGTCCGCCAGCCAGCGCAGCAGCTCACGGGCCTCCTCCACCTCCTGCGGGCTCAGGTCGCCGGGGGCGGGCTCGGCGGGCAGCCCCTCGGCGATGCGGACGGCCGCGTCGCGCATCTTGCCCCAGTCCTCGACGGTCTCGCGGACGTCGTTGAGGACGCGCAGCAGATCGGCGGTGATCTGCTTCAGGTCGCCGCGGTCGGTCTCGCGGTCGATCTCGACGTGGATCCAGGACTCGACGTGCGCGTCGTGCGGCAGGTCACCGGTGGGCGGACCGGCGAGGACCTCGACGAGCTTTCCGGTGACGTCGCGGCGGACGACGAACTGCGGGTGGACGACGACGTGGATGCCGCGGCCCTGGCGGGTCAGCTCGTTGGTCACGGAGTCGACGAGGAAGGGCATGTCGTCGGTGACCACCTCCACGACGGAGTGGCTGCACGTCCAGCCGTTCTCCTCCACCGTCGGGGTGTGGACCCGCACGTTCGCGGTGCCCTGCGGGCGGTTCTCGGCCAGCCGGTAGTGCGAGACGGCGGCTCCGAAGACGTCGACCGGGTCGCGGTCGGTCAGGTCCTCCGGGGCGGTGTGCCGGTAGTAGCGCCGAAGGAACGCGAACACGGACGCGTAGTCCGGGGTGTCCTGGGTCCCCGGAGCGCCCGGAGTGCCCTCGTCCGTCGTCCCAGTCGGTAGGTGCCCCCCGACCGGGCTGTTCTCAGCTACCCGCGCGGCCCTCTCGAGCAGCTCGGCCTTGGCTTCGTCCAGCTTGGTCTGCATTGTCCTCTGGCTCCTGTCGCGCGCCGTTGCGTGACGTAGAAGGAAGTACGGTCTCCTGCCTTCCGACGTGACGTCGAGACGCGGGGTGTCCGGTCTGCTCCGACGCTATGCCGCAAGGTGAGAGGAGCGGGGGCATATCGGCCGATGTCGACGCGCCCGCCGGATGTGATGTCGCTCTCGCGGTCACCGTCCGGGGAGTGCGCGGCGCCGTACCGGGGGCCTTCGATGCCCCGTCCCGCCCGCGAAGACCAGCGACCGCCGCCCGGTCACGGATGATGTCCGTGCTCGCCGGGCGCAGGGCAGGGGCGCCGATGCCCCCGCGAGCTATCGCGCTGATCACGCCACAAGGCTATCGCCCCCGACGGGGCATCCGTCACGAGCCGCATGTGTACAAAACAGAACCGAGAACTTGGACGTAGTGCACAGCCCGGCCGTCATAGCTGCGGGCAGTCGTGCCTCCCCCGGTGCCTGAACGGCCTGGGAGGCACCTCCAGGGGCGATGGGGGAGGGTACCCCTTCGGGGGGGCACCCCGTCGGCGCCGGGCCACGCGCCCCGCCCCCCGGCCGGCACCCGCACCGGACGCCCCTCACCCGAGGACACCCGCACCGGACGCCCCTCACCTCACGGCACCCGGACCTGACGCCCCTCACCTCACGGCACCCGGACCTGACGGCTCACGCCGCCAACCGCTCCGCCTCCACCACGGCCTCCCCCAACGTGTCCACCACCGGCACCCCCACCCCCACGAGACTGGCCCGGCTGTGCGACCCCCCGGTGTACAGCACCGCCCGCGCCCCCGCGTGCAGCGCGGCCACCGCATCGTCCGCGGCGTCCCCGATCACCACCGTACGAGCGGGATCCACCACCGAGCCCAGCGCCGCCAGATGCCGCACCATGTGCTCGGCCTTGCTGCCCCCGGAGGGCCCGGTCCGCCCGTCCACGCGCAGGAAGTGCGCCTCGATCCCGAGCCCCCTGACCAACGGCACGAGCTCCTCGTGCCCGTACATGCTGAGGATCGACTGGCTGCGCCCCGCCGCCCGCCACCCGGCGAGCAGCTCCGCCGCCCCCTCCGTGAGCCCGCACCGCACCCGGTGCTCGGTGTAGTACCGGTGGAAGGCCGCGTCCATGGCCTCCCACTCGGCGTCCGTGGGCATCCGCCCCATCAGCCGCTCGTAGAACTTCGGCACCGGCACGCAGTACAGCGCCCGGTACTGCTCGAGCGTGATCGGTGCCAGACCGAACTCGGCGAACGCCGCGTTCGTCGCTCCGACGATGGCGTCGTTGTCGTGGAACAGCGTGCCGTTCCAGTCCCAGACGATGTGCGTCCCTGTCCGCGTCCCCATGCCGGAAAACGTACCCGGCGCCGCTGACAGTCAAGACGGGCCGGGGGACGTGGACGGCCGGCGGGGGCGGCCGGCGGGGGCGGCCGGCGGGGGCGGCCCTCAGCCGTCCGCCCCGACGAGGTTCGGGATCTCCTGCGTCGCGTACCAGAGCAGCTCGTGGTCCTCGGCCCCCTCCACGACGGACCGGGCGTCGCCGTCCCCGCCCTCGGCCGCCGCGAGGGCCTCGGCCGCGGCGGCCACGTCCGGCTCCGCGTCGGCGGAGTCCACGTGCACCGCGGCCGCCTTGGCCAGCGGTACGGCCCCGTCGACCCGCACCTCGCCCGGCGTCGCCTCGGCCCCCCGGTCGGGGCCGGCCGACACCGTGCCGTCGGGCACGTCGGCCGCGACCACGACCCGGCGCCGCGCGGCCCCGGCGTCCGCCGCCAGCAGCCGCAGCGAGGCCAGCGCGGCACGGCTCAGGGCGGCGTACTCCAGCTCCTCGATGTCGTCCGAGAGGACCCACTCGCGGAGCGCCGGCGTGACGGCGTAGGCGGCGAGCGGCCCGGCCCCCAGGTGCCCCGCCCTGTGCGCCTCGGCGAGACCGGAGAGGGTCAGGGGGACATAGACGCGCATGACGGGCCGCTTTCGTGGTCGGGAATCGGAGGACAGGAACCGGTGGTCGGGAACGGGTGGCCGGGAAGGGGCGGTCAGAAACCGTCCCGAAGTCCGCCGGAAGGCCATCAGGATACGTGCGGCGTCCCCTTTCGGGCGCCCGCCAGGGGTGGCGGACGCGTCCACTTCCGTCCCCGGAACTCACCCGGTACGCCCGCCCCGTTCCGGCCGTTCCCATGATCCCGGCCACTCGGATAGGTGAACCTCCCGGCCGCCCCGTCCCGGCCCTCCGCCTCCTTGCCGCCGCCGCCCGCCTCCCCGTACAAGATCCCCGACCATGAAGTTACCGCCCGGTATCGCCCGGGTCGCCGAACGGGGAACCCCATGCAGCCCACACCGACCATGCCGCCCCTGCGCAAGGTCATGACCAGGATCCGCCCGACCTCCCCCATGCCCGTGTCCGGCGCCGTCGCCCTCCCGCCGCCCCGCCCGGCCGGCGAGGTGCCCGTCCGCGTCCCGGCCGCCGCCGAGGGCGTCCCCCTCGCCCCGGAGGACACCGCGCCCGGCGCGGGCACCGGCACGGCCTCCCCCGGCGCACCCCGCGGCGTCGCCGTGCCCCGCACACCGGGCGGTGCACCGCCCCGCAGGCCCGGTGGAAGCGGCGTCCGGACCGCGGCACCCGGCGGACGGCCTCCGGGCTCCCCGGGCCGGTCCGCGCGCGCCCGTACGAGGCCGGCCGACACCCGTCCGGCGACGGCCCGCCCGGGCGGCACGGCCAGGGCGGGCGCACGCGCGGCCGCCACCGTCCCGGACCTCGTCCCGGCCGCCGCCCGCCGGATCGCCGCATCCGCCGAGACCCCGCCCACGGCCGTCCCGGCGGTCTCCGCCGCCCCCGCGGGGACGACCGCCCCGGTCGTCCCCGGCCGGACTCCCCGCCGGCCCGTCCCGCAGCTCCGTCCCACCGACCACTTCGCGGAACTCCTCCTCGACGTGCTCAGCGGCCGGCGCCCCGTGCACTCGATGCTCCGGCACACCGTCGGCCGCGCCTACGACGAACTGGCCCGGCTCGCCGAACGCGGCCCGCTGCGCACCCGCGGCACCCTTCCCGTGGTCCGCGACATCGGCTACTACGAGGCACGCCCGGGCGCGCTGGAGGTCTTCGCCCGCATCGGCGCGGGCGACCAGCTGCGCGCCATGGCCTTCCGTCTGGAGCAGGGCCGGGACCTGCGCTGGCGCTGCACCGCCGTGGAACTGGGCGGCCACCGCGGGCCGCAGACGGACGACGACTGACCGCCGCGCGCGACACCCCGCCGGGGCGCAGGGCGGCGGAGCGGCCGAACCAGGCACTGAGCAGGCGCCGCGCGGTCACCGGACAGGCCGAAGGGCCGGGCACCCCCAGGGGTGCCCGGCCCTTCCCGCCGCCACGGCGCCTCGAGGCGCCACGGCGTCACTTCTTGCGGCGCCGCCCGCCCTTGGCCTGCTTGCGGCGCTCCGCGCGCGTGAGACCGTCGGACGGGGTCCGCGCGGGCTCCTCGTCGGTGGCGAAGTCGCCCTCGATGACACCGCCCTCGCCGTCCACGGTCGGGGCGGAGAAGTGGAGTTCCCTGCGCTGCGGCGCGTCGAGCCCCTTGGCGCGGATCTCCGGGCGCGCGCCCGCCTGGGCCGGCACGGCGTCCTGCGGGGCCTTCTCCAGCGAGGGGGCGGTGTCCTCGACGGGGACCTCCTCGACCTGCTGCTCGACCTGGACCTCCAGGTTGAACAGGTAGCCGACGGACTCCTCCTTGATGCCCTCCATCATGGCCTGGAACATGTCGAAGCCCTCGCGCTGGTACTCGACCAGCGGGTCCTTCTGCGCCATCGCGCGCAGGCCGATGCCCTCCTGGAGGTAGTCCATCTCGTAGAGGTGCTCGCGCCACTTGCGGTCCAGGACCGAGAGCACGACCCGGCGCTCCAGCTCGCGCATGATCTCGGAGCCGAGCTGCGCCTCCCGCGCCTCGTACTGCTCCCGGATGTCGTCCTTGACGGACTCGGCGATGAACTCGGCGGTCAGTCCGGCCCTGTCGCCGGCCGCCTCCTCCAGCTCCTCGACGGTGACCTTCACCGGGTAGAGCTGCTTGAAGGCGCCCCACAGACGGTCGAGGTCCCAGTCCTCGGGGAAGCCCTCGGCGGTCTCGGCCTGGACGTAGGCGTCGATCGTGTCGTTCATGAAGTGGTGGATCTGCTCCTGCAGGTCCTCGCCCTCCAGGACGCGGCGCCGCTCGCCGTAGATGACCTCGCGCTGCCGGTTGAGCACCTCGTCGTACTTCAGGACGTTCTTACGGGTCTCGAAGTTCTGCGTCTCGACCTGCGACTGGGCCGACGCGATCGCGCGGGTGACCATCTTGTTCTCGATCGGCACGTCGTCCGGGACGTTGGCCATCGCCATGACGCGCTCGACCATCTGGGCCTTGAAGAGGCGCATCAGGTCGTCGCCCAGGGAGAGGTAGAACCGGGACTCGCCCGGGTCGCCCTGGCGGCCGCTGCGACCGCGCAGCTGGTTGTCGATGCGGCGCGACTCGTGGCGCTCGGTGCCCAGCACGTAGAGGCCGCCGAGCTTCTCGACCTCCTCCTTCTCGGCCTTGACCGCCTGCTCGGCCCGCTCCAGGGCGGCGGGCAGGGCCGCGGCCCACTCCTCGATGTGCTCCTCGGGGTCGAGACCCCGCTGGCGCAGCTCCGCCTCGGCGAGGTCCTCGGGGTTGCCGCCGAGCTTGATGTCCGTACCGCGGCCGGCCATGTTGGTGGCCACCGTCACGGCGCCCTTGCGGCCCGCCTGGGCGACGATCGACGCCTCGCGCTCGTGCTGCTTGGCGTTCAGCACCTCGTGCTGGATGCCGCGCTTGCTGAGCTGCTGCGAGAGGTACTCGGACTTCTCGACCGAGGTGGTGCCGACGAGGATCGGCTGGCCCTTCTCGTGCTTCTCCGCGATGTCGTCGACGACCGCCTCGAACTTGGCGACCTCGGTGCGGTAGATCAGGTCCGACTGGTCCTTGCGGATCATCGGCCGGTTGGTCGGGATGGGCACCACGCCGAGCTTGTAGATCTGGTGGAACTCGGCGGCCTCGGTCATCGCCGTACCGGTCATGCCGGACAGGCCGGGCAGTTCCTTGCCGTTGTGGTCGTGGCGCTTGTAGAGGCGGAAGAAGTTCTGGAGGGTGATCGTGGCGAGCGTCTGGTTCTCGTCCTTGATCTCCACCCCTTCCTTCGCCTCGATCGCCTGGTGCATGCCCTCGTTGTAGCGCCGGCCGGCGAGGATACGTCCGGTGTGCTCGTCGACGATCATGACCTCGCCGTCGAGGACGACGTAGTCCTTGTCCTTCTTGAAGAGTTCCTTGGCCTTGATGGCGTTGTTCAGGTAGCCCACGAGCGGGGTGTTCACCGACTCGTAGAGGTTGTCGATGCCCAGCCAGTCCTCGACCTTGCTGACGCCGGACTCGTGGATGGCGACCGTGCGCTTCTTCTCGTCGACCTCGTAGTCGCCGGTCTCCTCGATGCCCTTGAGCGGGTTGCCCGGCTCGCCCTTCTTCAGGCGCGTGACCAGTTTGGCGAAGTCGGCGTACCACTTGGTGGCCTGGTCGGCCGGACCGGAGATGATCAGCGGCGTACGGGCCTCGTCGACGAGGATGGAGTCGACCTCGTCGACGATGGCGAAGTTGTGGCCGCGCTGGACGAGTTCGTCCTTGGACCACGCCATGTTGTCGCGCAGGTAGTCGAAGCCGAACTCGTTGTTCGTGCCGTAGGTGATGTCGCAGGCGTACATCTCGCGGCGCTGGGCCGGCGTCTGGTTGGCGAGGATGCAGCCGACCTCGAGCCCGAGGAACTTGTGGACGCGGCCCATCATCTCGGAGTCGCGCTCGGCCAGGTAGTCGTTGACCGTGACGATGTGGACGCCCTCGCCGGAAAGAGCGTTCAGATAGGCGGGCAGGGTGCCGACCAGGGTCTTGCCCTCACCGGTCTTCATCTCCGCCACGTACCCCAGGTGCAGGGCGGCACCGCCCATGATCTGCACGTCGTAGTGGCGCTGGCCGAGGACGCGCTTCGCCGCCTCGCGGACGGTGGCGAAGGCCTCCGGCAGCAGATCGTCCAGGCTCTCACCGTCGGCGTAACGCTGCTTGTACTCATCGGTGAGGGCCCGCAGCTCGGCGTCGGAGAGGTCGACGAAGTCCTCTTCGATGGAGTTGACCTGGTCCGCGATGCGGTGCAGCTTGCGCAGGATCTTGCCTTCGCCTGCACGCATGATCTTCGAGAGGACGGACACGGGGGGTGGTCTCCTTGCCGGTCGGGCCTGGGACGGTCGGTTTCCATGTACTGATTGAGCAACGGCCATCGTATGCGAGGACCCCGCCGCCCCGGGAGGCCTGCCGTGGTGGGGACCGCGCGCGCCTTCGTCCTGCTTCCGGTCGCCGTCACCGGGTTCAACGGGCGAGACCTGCGGATGGTGCCGCCCCCGCCGACCAAATACGCGGAAAGTGACGGCTCGGTCACGCACGGCAAAAGGATGGCGTCCGCCGTGGGGCGCCTCGCAGAATCGGCCGATGGAACCCCTGACGCTCACCACCGACCGCCTCGTCCTGCGCACGGTCGGCCCCCAGGACACCGAGGCCGTGTACGCCGCCTGCCAGGATCCCGACATCCAGCGCTGGACGACGATCCCCTCGCCCTACCTCCCGGAGCACGCGCGGGGTTTCACGGAGCGGTCGGTCCCCGACGGCTGGGCGAACGACTCGATGTTCACCTTCGGCCTCTTCCTGCCCTCCGGTGACCTGGCCGGCATGCTCGGCGTCACGATGCGCTCCCCGGGCGTCGGCGAGATCGGCTACTGGGGCACCAGGGAGCACCGCGGGCGCGGCTACGTCACCGAGGCCGCGTCCGCCGTCGCCCGCTGGGCCTTCGGTCGGCGGGCGATCGACCGCCTGGAGTGGCGCGCCGAGGTCGGCAACACGGCCTCCCGCGCGGTGGCCGAGCGCGTCGGCTTCACCCTGGAGGGCACGTTGCGCTCCGCGATCACCAACAACGGCACACGCCGCGACTGCTGGATCGGCTCCCTCCTCCCCTCGGACCTCTCCCTCCCCTCCACCACCCCTTACCTCCCCGCCCGCCTCTGAGCCCGGGCCGCCACGGCCGCGGGCAGTCGTGCCGCCGGGGCCACGCGCCCCACCCCCACCCCCGCTGTCAGACCCACCCCCTATCGTGCGAACGCATGACGACCCTCCCGCCCCCCGCCACGGAACTGTCCGCAGACGAGGCACGCCGCCTCGCCCTCCGCGCACAGGGCTTCCTCGGTGCCCCCGACCGCCGCGCCGGTGTCCGCGGCGTACTCCGAGACCTGGGCGCGGTGCAGCTCGACACGATCTCCGTCCTCGCCCGCTCCCACGAGCTCGTCCCGTACGCCCGCCTGGGCGCGGTGGGCCGCGGCACGGTCGAGAAGGCCTACTGGACGGACACGCACGCCTTCGAGTACTGGTCCCACGCCGCCTGCGTCCTCCCCATCGAGGAGTGGCCCCACTTCGCCTTCCGCCGCCGCGCCTACCGCAACCGCCCGCACTGGAACCACCACCTCCCCGACGGTGTCTACGACCAGGTCATCGAGCAGCTCCGCGCCGAGGGCCCCCTCACCGCGACGGACCTCGGCGGGGCGAAGAAGACCAGCGACTGGTGGGACTGGTCGGGCACGAAGGTCGCCGTCGAGCGCGCGCTCATGTACGGCGAGGTGGTCTGCGTCGAACGCCGCGGCTGGAAGCGCGTGTACGACCTGGCCGAGCGCGCGGTCCCGGACGCACTGCTGCGCGACGAACTGGACGACGCCGAGTGTCTGCGCCGACTGGTCCGGCTGGCCGGCCGCGCCCTGGGCGTCGGCACGCGCGCGGACATCGCGGACTACCACCGCCTCAAGGGCGAGCAGGTCGACGCGGTGATCGCCGACTCGGGCCTGGTCCCGGTGACGGTGGAAGGCTGGGGCAGGCCCGCCTGGGCGGACCCGGCGGCCCTGGAGACACCCCCGCGCGGCCGTCACCGCACGACGCTGCTGTCCCCGTTCGACTCCCTGATCTGGGAACGCGCGCGCACGGAGCGGCTCTTCGGCTTCACCCACCGTCTGGAGGCCTACGTCCCCAGACAGAAGCGGGTGCACGGCTACTTCGCGATGCCGGTCCTGGCCGGCGGACGGCTGGTCGGCCGGGTGGATCCGGCGCGTGAGGGCCGCACGCTGGTCGCCAGACAGGTCACCCTGGACGGCCCCAAGGCGGTCCCGGCGGTGGCCCGGGCCCTGGTCGAGGCGGCGAGCTGGGTGGACTGCACGGACGTACGCGTGGAACGGGTCGACGCGCCGGACCTGCGCGAGCCGCTCACCAGGGAGCTGTCACCCCTGCTCGCCTGATCCGCACCGCCGTGCCGCCGTGCCGCCACACTGCCGGGCGTCGGCGTCGGCGTCAGCGGATCTCGAGGATCTTCTCCCGCATCGCGTACACCACTGCCTCCATCCGGGAATGCAGCTGCAGTTTCTCCAGGATGTTGCGCACGTGGTTCTTCACGGTGTTCTCGGAAATGAACAGTTCCTTGGCGATGTCCCGGTTGTTCATTCCCGTGGCGACGAGCTTGAGCACCTCCAGCTCACGGTCCGTGAGGCGCGGTGCGGGCACGAGCCGGCGCTCGTCGGTCCGCTGGATCATCGACTTGAACTCGGTGAGGAGTTTCGACGCCATGGACGGGCTGATCTGCGACTGGCCGTCGGCCACCGCGCGGATGGCGGTCGCCACCTCGTCCGTCGAGATCTCCTTGAGGAGATAACCGGTCGCGCCCGCCTTGATCGCGTCGTAGAGGTCGGCTTCCTCGTCACTGATCGTCAACATGATGATCTTCGCGCTGGGGGCCACCTCCTTGATGGAGGTGCACGCCTCGATCCCGCCGCGCCTGGGCATCCGCACGTCCATCAGGATGATGTCGGGCAGCAGGTCGGCGGCTTTCTCCACGGCCTCCGCGCCGTCCCCGGCCTCCCCGACGACCTGGATGTCCTCCTCGGCCGCGAGCACGATCTCCAGGCCGCGGCGGAACAGGGCGTGGTCGTCCACGACCAGGACCCTGATCGGCTCCTCGCGTGACGACCCCGCGTCCGGGCCCATGCCGACGACGCCGTCGTCGGCGCCCTCGTCCCGCATCGGTCCGAAACTGTCCGCCATCGTTCCTCCCCCTGAAGGCTGTGGCCTGTGGTCCTGAGCCATCGCCAACCCAAGGCAACGACCCACCGGTTGGGTGGTTGCCGCCATGATTCCATGCCGCGCCGACACGGAGGTGACAGAGCGGACCGCGCGGGGGTCGCACACCTCGCGCACCGTCGCACACCGGTGCCCCTGGGGGCGCACACGCGCTCCAGGGGCACCGGTCCGACCGTCACCCGTCGTGGTCAGCCACCGAGCGCATCGCCCGCCTCGGGAGCGTGCGCCTGGGTGACCATCGTGTCCGTCGTCAGGTGGATCACGCCGTAGTCGTAGGCGTGCCGCCGGTAGACGACGCTGGGCTCCTTGGTCTCTGAGTCGACGAACAGATAGAAGTCGTGCCCGACCAGCTCCATCTCGTAGAGCGCCTGGTCGAGGGTCATCGGCGCGGCCACGTGGGTCTTCTCGCGGACGACGAGCGGGCCGTCGCCCTGGACCTCGAGCGAGCCGATCTTCTTGGTGGGGACGCCGTCCTGCTTCTCCTCCGGGACGATGTCACCATTCCCGTTGAGCGTCGCGGCACCGGGGACGTGGTCGGCGACCTCGGCTGCCGGGATCCGGCGCGCTCCGCGCCGCGAGAAGCGCTTGTCGTGCTGCTTGCGCAGCCGGGCACCGAGCTTCTCCGCCGCCAGGTCGAGCGCCGCGTACGGGTCGCTCGCCGCTGCCTCCGCCCGGATCACCGGACCGCGGGAGCGGAGCGTGATCTCCACTCGGTCGCAACGGTCGGCCTGTCGGGGGTTCGGCTCCTTGGACACCTCGACGTCCAGGCTGATCACCTTGCCATCGAGCTTCTGGATCTTCTCCAGCTTCAGCTTCTCGGCCACGTGCTTCCGGAACCGCTCGGGCACCTCGGTCTTGCGGCCCTTGACGACGATGTCCACGCAGAACTCCGTTCCCGGATCGCCCCGCTTCGGTGGCGGAGCATCTCCCTTTTGCACCAGGTTCCGGTTGTCCCGGAACCTCGGACTCGGTGACTTCCACCTCCTCCCCCGCGGGCGGGTTATCCACTCCGCCGGTGCGGGTGATGACGGCAAAACCCACAGCACGGCATTCGGATTTGAGAGGTGTGGCCTGCGGCTTTGCCTCACAACCGAACATATCTCGCCCGGACGGATGTCGTCACCCTCTACCGCGACGTACCTCCGTTCCGGTGAATTGGCTCTCTCATTACCTGTAACGAAGCAAGTAGTCGATCAGTTCCGGTTTATTTCGAAAGCATCTGGTGAAGCCGCGACCACAGCCGCGCAGATCACTTCACGGATCACGTCACCGCCTCCGTCCGGACCCACCATTCGGGGTCCGCTCTTCCGTTCCTCTCTGCCTTCCCATGCCGCCGACGAATACACAGCCGATCTCGCCGTCCTGTACGTGCGCGCACCCGCCCCGTGCTCACCCGGGACCGCGCCGGCCTCCCGCACGGCACGCGCGGCCTCCGCGAGGGACGCCCCCGTGGTCATCAGGTCGTCGACGAGAACGACCGGCCCGCGGCCGCCCAGCAGCCGCGCCCCGCCGGGGACCACCGCCAGCGCACCGGCGAGATTCTCCCGCCGCTGCCGGGCGCCCAGCCCCGACTGGTCCGCCACGGCGTGCCGCTGCCGCAGTACGGCGCACACCCGGACGGGCGTCCCGGTCCGCCGCAGCTCACCCGCCGCCGCGAGGGCGATCCGCCGCGCCGGGTCGTGACCGCGCGCCCGCACCGCCCGGCGCGCCGAGGGCACGGGCACGAGCAGCGCCGGCTCCCGCGCGCCCGCGGACCGCGCCTCACCGCCACCCGCGCACGCCTCCCGGAGCCCGGCCCGCACCGCCCCCGCCAGGGCCGTGCCGAGCGGCCCGGCGAGGGCCAGCGCACCGCGTTCCTTGTGGGCCAGCAGCACGGCCCGCACCTCGTCCGCGTACCGCGCCGCCGCGTGCACCACCGGCAGCCCGGCCGGCTCCGGCTCCGGACGGACCCGGCGCGGCGCGCGCCCGCTCAGCGCCGTACGGCACCGTGGGCACAGCACCGCGCGGGCCCTGCCGCAGCCTCCGCACTCGGCCGGCAGCACCAGGTCGTTGAGGTCCTGCCACCACCCGCGCATGGCCACCACTGTGCCGATGCCCGCATCGTTCGGCCATGCCTGTGGAAAACTCCCGGGCGCCCCCTGGGGACAACTCCGGGCCGGAGCCGACCGGCGTCACCCGCCCGGGTGAACATGCGTCGGCACCGGCCCGTCGCCTCAGCCCGGATAGACCGGCGCCGTCCCTTTCGTCACCTTCTGCCACTGCATGCCGGCCGGCAGCCGGACGATCAGGTCCTCCGAGTACGCCACCAGCGGCAACCGTTCGTCCTCGGTCGCGGCGATCTCCTTCACCCCGGTCAGCGCCGCCGGCACCGACGCCTCCGGTGTGGAGCCGTCGACCTGGACGTAACCGATCTGCTGGACGCCCCCGCGCTCGCGCCCGACCACCACGAGCCGGCTGTCCCCGGCCCAGGACATGGCCGTGACCTCCTCCAGCTCGGGCGTGGCGGAGCGCAGTCCGACGACGGTGACCGCCGGCTGCTCGCCGGTCCGCCCGTCGCGCTCGATCCGCCCGATGAGCAGCGACCGCTCGCCCTTCTTCTCCACGACGAGCGCGATCCGCACCCCGTCGGCCGCCACCCGCACGGACTGCACACGCCCGTCCAGCCCGGGAAGCCGCACCTGCACCGGCTCGCCCGCGCCCTTCTCGAAGAACAGCAGCCGGGGATTCTCCGGATCCCGGTCGGCGACCCACAGGTCGCCCTGCGCGTCCCAGCTGGGCGGCGCCAGCCGGTCCTCCTCCGTCCTGCCCTCGCTGACCAGCAGGGGATCTCCGAGCGAGCTGCCCGGCACCAGCGAGGCGGCGTACAGCGTCTTGGAGTCGAGGCCGATACCGGCCGCGCTGCGCTCGTCCCGCGACACCGCCACCGATCGCAGAGCCTTCGCTCCCTCGCCCAGCGCCCCGGGCACGGCTTCGGGGTGGGTCGCGGTGCTGCCCGCGGCGATCCGCACCAGGCGGTGGTTGGAGTCCACGAAATAGAGGTAGTCCGGCCGCTGGGCCGAACCGCGCGTCGCGACCGCCTCGGCCCGGTCCTCGCCGAGCGAGCACAGCCGCTTGTTCCCCGAGGTCAGCTCCACCTCGTCCACGGCGGGGGTGATGTTCTGGAGGGTGAACAGGAGCTGCGCCGCCATCTCGTCGCACTTGTCCGCGCCGGCCTCGGCGGCCTTGGCGTTCAGCGGCACCTTCAGCGTGTTGCGGTCGTCGGGCGTCAGCGGGTCGTCGTCCGCCAGCTCCGTACCGGTCGGGAAGCTCGACCTGACCACGGGCCCCAGCAGGCTCGTCGGCCCGCTGATCAGCGACCGCACGGCCTGGGTCAGCGGATCCACGAGCCGGCGCACGTAGACGGGATCGGCGACGACCGCCGGCTGCTCGCTCGTACCGGCCCCGGCCTTCGGGGCGGTGTCCGAGGCGAAGTAGTACTTGTTGACCGACATGTAGGTGCGCTGGAAGTCGGACTTGCCCATGACGACGCCCTGCGGCAGGCGGTCGATGCGCCACTGCCGGCTCTTGGGGTCACGGGACAGGTGCACCGGCTCGCGGTACTCGCCGGCCGCCGGCGAGTACGACTGCTGCGCGTCCACCGTGGCGACCCTGGTGCCGGTCAGCATGACCGAGTACGAGTAGTCGTCGGCGTCCGCACGGCTCGCCGAGTGGTCGGCCTCGGTTCCGGCCCCGCCCTCGAGCACCGTCGTGGACCGCTCCGGCCGCCAGGTCTTCGCCGCATCACCCGTCAGGTACTTGCGGGCCGTCTCGTACTGCGGGTCGTTGCTGGTCAGCGCCTCCAGAAAGCCCTGCACGATCACCGACGGCGCGGCGTCCTCCGCCGGCGGCATCGCGAACACCCGCACCTGCGGGTCCTGCCGGGGCGTGGATTCCACGCCCCGCAGATCCCCGTTGTCGGGCATGGACGCGCACCCCCCCAGCAGTACGACGCCGCAGACCGCGTACGTCACCGCGCGCGTCGGCGTCCGCCGGCCGCTCCCCTCGCGGTCAGCGCCCACGAAATGCCTCCCCTTGCCTGCTCGGCTCCTCCGGCCCGGCGTCCGGGCGGTTCTGCTCCTCCGGGCCGGGCGTGCCGTCCTGTTCACGGGCGCCCGAGACGGGCCGCGGCACCACGCGCGCGCCGTTGCCGGGCAGTGCCGTCGGATCGGCGGTGGCGGTGGCGGACGGCCGCGGCGGTATCGGGCCCCGGACCGACGCCGAGGACCCCTGTCCCAGCGCCGCCTGCGCGGGGACGGTGACCGCCTTGTCCGCGCCGGGCGCCTGGCCGTCCTTCTGGAGACCCGCGTCGTTCAGCCCGCGATTGCGCCGCGAGTCCGCCGGCTCCAGCGGTATCGGCGAGCCCCGCAGCGGCTCGTCCGCGGTCCTGGGCAGCGTCAGCCGGAACTGCGAACCACCGCCCGGCTCGCCCCAGGCCTGCAGCCATCCGCCGTGCAGCCGGGCGTCCTCCAGCGCGATCGACAGGCCGAGCCCCGTACCACCGGTGGTCCGCGCGCGTGCCGGGTCGGCCCGCCAGAAACGGCTGAAGACCCGGGTGGCCTCGCCGGGCTTGAGCCCGACGCCGTAGTCGCGCACCGCGACGGCGACCGCGCCGCCGGCCGCGGCGAGCCGGACGACGACGTCCTTGCCCTCTCCGTGCTCGACGGCGTTGACGACGAGATTGCGCAGCACCCGCTCCACGCGCCGGGCGTCCGCCTCGGCGACCACGGGCTGCTGATCACCGACGACGCGTATCCGCGTGCCCTTGCGCTCGGCGAGCGGCTCGGCCCCGCTGACGACCCGGCGCACGACCTCCCTGAGATCGATCGGCTCCGCCTCCAGCGCCGCCGCGCCCGCGTCGAAGCGGCTGATCTCCAGGAGGTCCGCCAGCAGCGTCTCGAACCGGTCCAGTTGGTCCGCGAGCAGCTCCGCCGACCGCGCGGTCACGGGGTCGAAGTCCACGCGCGCGTCGTGGATGACGTCGGCCGCCATCCGCACGGTCGTCAGCGGCGTCCGCAGCTCGTGCGACACGTCGGAGACGAACCGCCGCTGCATCCGCGACAGGTCCTCGAGCTGACTGATCTTCAACTGGAGGTTCTGCGCCATCTTGTTGAAGGCCTCGCCGAGCCGCGCGATGTCGTCCTCGCCGGTGACCTTCATCCGTTCCTGCAGTCGCCCGGCGGACAGCCGCTCGGCGATGCTCGCCGCCATCCGCACGGGCGTGACGACCTGACGCACCACCAGCCAGGCGATGGCGCCGAGGAGGACGACGACGAACAGCCCGGCCGTCGCCAGCGTGCCCTTGACCAGGCTGAGCGACTTCTCCTCCTGCGTCAGCGGGAAGAGGTAGTACAGCTGGTACGGCTCACCGTTCGGGTCGTTGACCTGCTTGCCGATGACCAGCCCCGGCTGGGACGGCTCGTCGGAGTCGTAGACGATCCGCGTGTAGCTCTGGGCCGCCGCCGGGTCGCCGTCGATCTGCTCGCGCAGCTCCTCGGGCACGCTGGCCGACCAGTTGACCAGGCCGGAGGCGCGCGGACCGCGCCCGCTGCCGCTGTCCCCGCCCATGGGGAGCGTGACCACGTCGAAGGCGCCCTGACCGCCGCTGGAGAGCGACTTCACGAGGTCGCTCATCCACTGGATGACGTTCTGCGGCGGGCGACCGTCCACGGGGGTGCCTTCGTCACCGGTCGCGCTCGCCGTCTCTTCGGCCTTCTGCTTGGCCACCGCGAACCCGCCGGCGGCCTGGCTCTGCGACGCCTTCACCTTGGCGTCCAGCAGACCGTTGCGGACCTGTCCGATCACGACGAAGCCCAGCAGCAGCACCACGCCGAGCGACATCAGCAGCGTGGTGACGACGACCTTGAGCTGGATGTTGCGCCGCCACAGCCGCATCACCGGCAGCAGCGGACGGCGTACCCAGCGCATGAACAGGCGGAGCACCGGGCTGCCCTGGACCCCGCCGTGCAGCAGCCCGCCCTCGAGCAGACGCGCCCAGCGGGAGCGCCGGGGCCTGTCGCCGACAGGCCGCCCGGCGCGGGCCCCGGACCGGCCGGGCGCCGAAGCGGCACTGTCCCCGCTCATGTCAGCTCGGCCCGGCCTTGTAACCGACGCCACGGACGGTCACGACGATCTCCGGCTTCTCCGGATCCTTCTCCACCTTGGAACGCAGCCGCTGCACGTGCACGTTGACCAGCCGGGTGTCGGCCGCGTGCCGGTAGCCCCAGACCTGCTCGAGGAGCACCTCGCGCGTGAACACCTGCCACGGCTTGCGGGCCAGCGCGACCAGCAGGTCGAACTCCAGCGGCGTCAGCGCGATCGACTGCCCGTCCCGCTTCACGGAGTGCCCCGCCACGTCGATCACCAGGTCGCCTATGGCGAGCTGCTCCGGCGCCGGCTCCTCCGACCTCCGCAGCCGCGCCCGGATCCGGGCCACCAGCTCCTTCGGCTTGAACGGCTTCACGATGTAGTCGTCGGCGCCCGACTCCAGCCCCACCACCACATCGACGGTGTCGCTCTTGGCCGTCAGCATCACGATCGGCACGCCCGACTCCGCCCTGATCAGGCGGCAGACCTCGATACCGTCCCGGCCGGGCAGCATCAGGTCGAGCAGCACCAGATCGGGCTTGGTCTCACGGAAGGCGGCCAGCGCCTTGTCGCCGTCGGCTACGAAAGACGGCTCAAAACCCTCACCACGCAGCACAATGCCGAGCATCTCGGCCAGTGCGGTGTCGTCGTCGACGACAAGGACTCGTCCCTTCATAAACGACATCATCCCATTCTCGTAACAGCGACAGAGGTGCTGGTGAGCGAGGTCACTGGCCTGTGACGATAGTCGTACGGAGCCGTCACTGTCTGCCCCGCTCCACCGCTGCCGCCCCCGGACCGAGCCCGCCTCACAGCGCGTCCGCGGCACACTACGCAACGTGGGCGCCGCTCACCCGCCTCCACGGGCCCCGGGAAGCCCTCGTCAGCCGGTGGACGGCCTCCGCGAGCCGGCGCACAGTTCCGCGAGCGCCTCACGCGTCACGGGCGAGACCACGCCCCGCTCGGTGACGAGCGCCGTCACCAGCTCGGGCGGCGTCACGTCGAACGCCGGGTTGTACGCCTGCGTCCCCAGGGGAGCCACCGGGATCCCGCCTCCCGCCCCCGTCACCGGAACCTGAGGGGCCGTGACCTCGGTCACTTCGTAGCCGGGGCGCTGCTCGACCTCGATGGACGCCCCGTCCCGCGTCTCCGCGTCCACCGTCGTCACCGGCGCCACCACGACGAACGGCACATGGTGGTACCGCGCCAGCACCGCGAGCGGATAACTGCCCACCTTGTTCGCCACCGAGCCGTCGGCCGCGATCCGGTCCGCCCCGATCAGCACCGCGTCCACCTCACCCGCCGCGAACAGCGAACCGGCCGCGCTGTCGGTGAGCAAGGTGTACGGCATGTCGTTGCGCGCCGCCTCGTAGGCCGTCAGGCGGGCGCCCTGCAGCAGCGGGCGCGTCTCGTCCACCCACAGGCGCCTCAGCCGTCCCGCCCGGTGCGCGGCGAGCGCCACCGCGAACGCCGTACCCTCACCGCCCGACACCAGCGATCCGGTGTTGCAGTGCGTGAGGACGCGGTGCCCGCCGGCGGGCAGCAGCTCGTCCAGCAGCGCCAGACCGTGTTTCGCCATCCGGGCACTGGCCTCGGCGTCCTCCTCGTGGAGCGCCCGTGCCGCGGCCAGCGCGGCCATGGCGGCCTGCCGGGTGTCGCCGGTCCTGGCGAGCGCCTCCCGGTGGGCGGCCCGTGCCCGGCGCACACCCACCGCGAGGTTCACCGCGGTGGGGCGGGCCCCTGCCAGCGCGGCAGCGGCCTCCTCCACCTCGAAGCCCCGCACCGCCGCGAGCGCGACCCCGTAGGCGCCCGCGATGCCCAGCAACGGTGCCCCACGCACGGCGAGCGAGCGGATCGCCTCCACCAGCGCGGACGGGTCCGTGCAGACCAGCTCGACCTCCTCGGCCGGCAGCCTCGTCTGGTCCAGCAGGACCAGCACCGGGCCCTCGGGGGGTTCCTCCCAGCGGAGGGCAGGTATCCCGGCCGGCCGCTTGTCCTCGCCGCTTTGCGCGTACAGATCAGCCATGCGGTCAGTCTGCCCCCATTCCGGTGGACCATTGAAGGGGCGCTGCCCCTACCTCGCCCGGCCCACAGCCGACCGCCCCATGGCACGATGGCTGCCAACCTGCCGCCGCGACCGCGGAAGGGCACCGTGAAGGAGCGACGATGAACGACACTCCGGGCTGGACCTCGCCCGGATCCGCCCCGTCCGACGGGCAGGAGCCCGGCACGTCCGGCCCCGCCGACCGCCCGGGAACCGGCGAGCCCGCGGACCGGCCGAACGCGGAACCGACGAGCCCCGGCACGAAGTGGTCCGAGGAGCAGCCGCCACCCGGCCAGTGGTCCGCGCCCACCGGCCCCGGCCAGGCCCCGCCTCCCCCACCGCACCGCACCGGCTGGGGCACCCCGCCCCCGGGCGGGTACGGCGGTGGCCACGGCGGCCCCGGCCACGGCTGGGGAGGAGGCTGGGGCGGTCCCCCGCCCGCGGCCAAGCCCGGCGTCATCCCGCTCCGCCCGCTCGGTGTCGGAGAGATCCTCGACGGCGCGGTCTCCACCATGCGCACCTACTGGCGCACGGTCCTCGGCGTCTCGCTGACCGTCGCGATCTTCACGGAGGTCATCGTCGTCCTCCTCCAGGGCCTGGTCCTGGACAACACGGACTCCGACGTCCTCAACGACCCCGACGCCACCCTGAGCGAGCTCGCCGACGCGTTGACCGCCACCACGATCAACTCGGGCGTCATCCTTCTGCTCTCCCTGATCGGCACCGTCGTCGCCACGGCCCTGCTGACCACCGTCACCAGCCGCGCCGTCCTCGGCAGGCCGGTGACCACCCGCGAGGCCTGGCGGGACGCCCGCCCTCAGGTGATCAGACTGTTCGGCCTGATCGTCCTGCTGCTGCTGATGGTCGCCGGCCTCCTCCTGACCGGCATGCTGCCCGGTCTCCTCGTCACCGCCACGGCGGGCGGCGAGGCAGGCGTGGCCCTGACCGCCCTCGGCTTCCTGGCAGGCGGCCTCGTCACCGTGTGGCTCATGGTCCGCTTCTCCCTGGCCTCCCCCGCGCTGATGCTGGAGAAGCAGGGCATCAAGAAGGCGATGAGCCGCTCGACGAAGCTGGTGCGCGGCTCCTGGTGGCGGGTCTTCGGCATCCAGCTGCTCGCGACGGTCATCGCGAACATCGTCGCGTCGATCATCGTCATCCCCTTCACTTTCCTCGCCGCCGCCCTCAGCGGCGACGGTGTCGGCGGATTCCTCGAGGGCAACGGCGACTTCGGCTGGACCTTCCTCGTCATCAGCGGCATCGGCTCGGTCATCGGCTCCATGATCACCTTCCCGATCACGGCGGGCGTCACGGTGCTCCTCTACATCGACCAGCGCATCCGCCGCGAGGCCCTCGACCTCGAACTGGCCCGCGCCGCCGGCATCCAGGGCCCCGGCAGCCCCGGCGCCGTCCCGGGAAGCTGATGCGGTGAGTCCGACGGGGGGAGTTCTCACAGAGGTGCTGCCACACACCGCCGTACGGATGTCGCTGCGCGCCGGCGACGCCTCCGTGCTGTCCCTGGCACGCTCCGGCGACGAACCGCCGGTGACGATTCCGCGCGACCCCGCGCGGGAGGCGGCACGGCGCGAACTGTCCAAGCGCGTGTACCACGAGAACGACCCCAGCTGGTTCCAGCGGGCCCTGAACACCTTCTGGGACTGGATCGACGACCTGTTCGGCAGGGCCTCCACCGCGACGCCCGGCGGGACGCTCGGTCTGACCGTCATCATCCTGGCCGTCCTGGCGGTACTGGGCGCCCTCTGGTGGCGCCTGGGCACCCCCCGCCGCTCGCCCGTCTCCGCTCCCGCCCTGTTCGACGACCGCCCCCGCAGCGCCGCCGACCATCGCGCCGCCGCCGAGGCGCACGCCGCCCAGGGCCATTGGAACCAGGCCGTCCAGGAACGCATGCGGGCCGTCGTCCGCGCCCTGGAGGAACGCGCCGTCCTCGACATCCGCCCCGGCCGCACCGCCGACGAGGCGGCCGCGGAAGCCGGCCGCGCCCTGCCCGCCCACGGCGACCGGCTGCGCTCCGCGGCCCGGGACTTCGACGACGTCGCATACGGCGGCCGGCCCGGCACCGAGCGGTCGTACCGGCGTCTGGCCGACCTCGACCACGACCTGGAACGCAGCACACCGCACCCGGTCGGCAGCACCCCCGACAGCGCGGACGCCCCGAACACCCGCCCGGGAGCCGCCGGATGACCACCGAGGCCGCGCTCTCCACCACCTCGTCCTCGCCCACCGCCCGCCGGCTGTGGACCCGCGCGCGAGGCCTCACCCTCGCACTCGTCCTGCTGCTCACCGGCGCCGTCGCGATCGCCGTCGTCCGCTCCGACGCCCGGCACGGCGAGCTCGACCCCCGCTCCGCCGACCCCTACGGCAGCAGGGCCGTCGCCGAACTCCTCGCCGACCGGGGCGTGTCCACCCGTGTGGTCACCACCCTGGACGACGCCCGCGCCGCGGTCGGGCCGGACACCACCCTGCTGGTGGCCGTCCCCGATCTGCTGACCGAACACCAGCAGACCGAACTGCACTCCGCGACCGCCGGCTCCGGCGGGCGTACGGTCCTCGTGGCCCCCGGCGGCTCCTCCGTCGAACGGCTCGCCCCCGGCGTCACCGCCGACCCCACGCTCAGCTTCGACTCGACGCTGACCCCCGACTGCGACCTGCCCGCCGCCCGCCGCGCGGGCACCGCCGACACGGGCGGCATCCGCTACACCAGCACCCACCTGCGGGCGGACGTCTGCTACCCCAGCCAGCGCCTGGCCACCCTGCTCCGCATCCCCGAGGCGACGACAGCGTCCGGCGGAGCGACCCCGGGCGACACGATCGTCCTCGGCGCACGCGACATCCTCCAGAACAAGCGCCTCGACGAGCACGGCAACGCCTCGCTCGCCCTCCAGCTTCTCGGTTCCCGCACCCATCTGGTCTGGTACCTCCCCTCGCCCTCCGACACCACCGCCCCCGACGACGAGCGCGGTTTCTTCGACCTGCTCCCCTCCGGCTGGCTCTGGGGCACCCTGCAGCTCCTCGTCGCCGCCGCCCTCGCCGCCCTGTGGCGGGCACGCCGACTCGGCCCCCTGGTGCCCGAACAACTCCCCGTGGCGATCCGCGCCTCCGAGACCACCGAAGGCCGCGCCCGCCTCTACCGCAAGGCCAACGCCCGCGACCGCGCCGCCGCCGCTCTTCGCTCCGCCACCCGCACCCGCCTCGCCCCCCTCGTGGGCGTCCCCGCCTCCCAGGCGCACGCACCCGAGGTCCTGCTCCCCGCACTGTCCGCCCACCTCCACGGCGACGGACAGTCCCTGCACGCTCTTCTCCACGGCCCGCCACCCGGCGACGACGCGGCACTCATCGCCCTCGCCGACCACCTCGACGCCCTCGAAAGAGAGGTACGCCGTCCATGATGGACCCGACCACTGACAACGCCGGGCAGACCGGGGACCCGGGCGACGCCCGCGCCGCCCTCGAGGCCCTGCGCGCCGAGATCGCCAAGGCCGTGGTCGGCCAGGACGCCGCCGTGACCGGCCTCGTCGTCGCGCTCCTGTGCCGCGGCCACGTCCTCCTCGAAGGCGTCCCCGGCGTCGCCAAGACCCTCCTCGTCCGCGCCCTGGCCGCCTCCCTCGAGCTGGACACCAAGCGCGTCCAGTTCACCCCCGACCTGATGCCCAGCGACGTCACCGGCTCCCTGGTCTACGACGCCCGTACCGCCGAGTTCTCCTTCCAGCCCGGCCCGGCCTTCACCAACCTGCTCCTCGCCGACGAGATCAACCGCACGCCCCCGAAGACCCAGTCGTCCCTCCTCGAAGCCATGGAGGAACGCCAGGTCACGGTCGACGGCACCCCCCGCCCGCTCCCCGAGCCGTTCCTGGTCGCCGCGACCCAGAACCCGGTCGAGTACGAGGGCACCTACCCTCTGCCGGAAGCGCAGCTGGACCGTTTCCTCCTCAAGCTGACCGTCCCGCTCCCCTCCCGCCAGGACGAGATCGACGTCCTCACCCGGCACGCCGCGGGCTTCAACCCGCGCGACCTGCACGCCGCCGGCGTACGCCCCGTCGCGAACGCCGCCGACCTGGAAGCGGCCCGCGCGGAGGTGGCCAAGACGACGGTGCACCCGGAGATCGCGGCCTACGTCGTCGACATCTGCCGCGCCACCCGCGAGTCGCCTTCCCTCGCCCTCGGCGTCTCCCCACGCGGAGCCACGGCACTGCTGTCGACGTCCCGGGCATGGGCCTGGCTGACGGGCCGCGACTACGTCACCCCCGACGACGTGAAGGCCCTCGCCCTGCCCACCCTCCGCCACCGTGTCCAGCTCCGCCCGGAGGCCGAGATGGAAGGCGTGACCGCCGACTCCGTCATCAACGCGATCCTCGCCCACGTCCCCGTCCCCCGCTGATGGCGCTCACCGGACGCGCCGCGCTCCTCGCGGCTCTCGGCTCCGTCCCCATCGGCATCTGGGACCCCGGCTGGACGGGCATCCTCGCGGTCAACGCCCCGCTGGCGGTGGCCTGCGCCTGCGACTTCGCCCTGGCCGCCCCGGTACGACGCCTGCGTCTGTCCCGCTCCGGCGACACCTCCACACGCCTGGGCGAGAGCGCCGACGTCACCCTGACCGTCACCAACCCGTCCAACCGCCCACTGCGCGCCCATCTCCGCGACGCCTGGCCGCCCAGCAGCTGGCAGCCCGGCACGGAGACAGCGGCCTCCCGCCACCGTCTGACGGTTCCCCCCGGTGAACGCCGTCGCGTCACCACACGCCTACGGCCCACCCGCCGCGGCGACCGCCGGACGGACCGCGTCACGATCCGCTCGTACGGCCCCCTGGGCCTCTTCTCCCGCCAGGGCGCCCACCGGGCCCCCTGGACGGTACGGGTCCTGCCTCCGTTCACCAGCCGCAAACATCTCCCGTCCAAGCTGTCGCGCCTCCGCGAGCTCGACGGCCGCACGAGCCTGCTCACCCGCGGCGAGGGCACGGAGTTCGACAGCCTCCGCGAGTACGTCCCCGGCGACGACACCCGTTCCATCGACTGGCGCGCCACGGCCCGCCAGTCCACCGTCGCCGTACGCACCTGGCGCCCCGAACGCGACCGGCACATCCTGCTCGTCCTCGACACGGGCCGCACGTCCGCCGGCCGCGTGGGCGACGCTCCCCGCCTCGACGCCTCCATGGACGCCGCGCTGCTCCTGGCCGCCCTGGCCTCCCGCGCCGGCGACCGCGTCGATCTCCTCGCCTACGACCGCCGGGTACGCGCCCTGGTCCAGGGCAGGACGGCGGGTGACGTCCTGCCCGCTCTGGTCAACGCGATGGCGACCCTGGAACCGGAACTTCTGGAAACCGACGCGCGCGGCCTCGCCGCGACCGCCCTCCGCTCGGCTCCTCGGCGCTCTCTGATCGTGCTGTTCACGACCCTCGACACGGCACCGATCGAAGAAGGGCTGCTCCCCGTCCTGCCGCAGCTGTCTCAGCGCCACACGGTCCTCGTGGCATCGGTGGCGGACCCGCACATCTCCCGGATGGCGGAGGCCCGCGGTAACACCGAGGCCGTGTACGAGGCTGCCGCGGCCGCACAGGCCCAGGCGGAACGCCGTCGTACCGCGGACCAACTTCGCCGGCGCGGCGTGACGGTCGTCGACGCGACCCCGGATGAATTGGCACCCGCTCTGGCAGACGCCTATCTGGAACTGAAGGCTGCGGGCCGCCTGTGACCGGACGGGACCGAAAGGTCCCGTCTCTCACGCTCTGCAAAAACCCTGGAAACGCAGAAAACCCCGCACCGTTTCCGGTGCGGGGTTCTCCCAAAAATTGTTCGGCGGCGTCCTACTCTCCCACAGGGTCCCCCCTGCA